>JBILSZ010000070.1:0-14957 GCA_044371755.1 Flavobacteriales bacterium
TTCACTACTGAAGTATCACGCATGATGGTAACGCTATAAGGCGCTGCGATGTCTCCAGCATTGAAGACACTCAGTTGGGCCTTTCCGTCTTTCACTTTAAATCCATCTGCCTTGTAATCTACCACGTCATCCGTTTTGATGACATCATTAAAAAACCAATCCAAATTACGCTTTGCTGTTTCTTCAAATATTTGTTGAATATCGTCTGGACCGGGGTGTTTGAATTTCCATTTTTCAAAATAGGCATGCATGCATTCTTTAAAAAGATCATCTCCTAAATAGTTTCTCAGATAGTTGAATGAAAGGCCTGTCTTCTTGTACATAATGGAACCGTAGTTCATTCCTGTAAAGTCTGCGCTGTGCGTTTGAATGGGTTGATCTTTTCCGTAGCGTGCAGCGAAGTTGTACATCACTTCGTTTTGGTAGTTCAATGGATATTTTTCCAAATTAAGTTTTTGTCCAACTTTTTCTTCCAGAATACCATTATAAATTTTAGCGTCTTGGTATTTCCATTCCATGGTGAGGGTTTCGAGGAATGAGTTGATTCCCTCGTCCATCCAGCCATTGCTGCGCTCGTTGCTTCCGAGAATTCCGTAGAACCAGTTGTGACCCACTTCGTGAATAATCACTGTGGCTAATTGAAAATCATTTCCTGAATTTCCAATGACAGTCACGTTGGGGTACTCCATTCCGCCGCCCGCTGAGATGGTTCCATCTACTGCTGTGCATTGATTGTATGGATAATCGCCCGCCCATAATGAATAGTGATAAAGACCATCGTTGATGTATTCCACACCTTTTTCCCACTGCTTTGCATTCAGTGGTGTAAACATTGCCCAAGTGGTGACTTCGTGATTGGTGTTGGGTAGCACAACACTTCCTTTTCTTACGATCCAGCGCTTGTCAGCAAACCAACCGAAGTCATGCACATTGCTTTGAATGTAGCGCAATGTCTTCATCTCTTCATCACTTGGAGGAAATTGATTGTTCAAAGCTTCTGGCAGCGCTGCTTCAGCAAGTTTATTTAATCGCTCTACCTCTGATGCCGTCTGCAAATCTCCTGTGGCCCCCACGCTGTAGTTGGCAGGAAGGGTAATACTCACATCAAACTTTCCAAACTCACTGTAAAATTCACCTTGTGTGAGATATGGGATGGGGTGCCATCCATCGCGATCGTAGACCGAAGGCTTTGGATACCACTGTGTGATTTGGTAGCTCTGCTCGATATGACCTAAGCGTGAGATAGAACCACTCGGTAATTTTACTCTGAATGGAGTCTTGAATACCACCTTTTCTCCTGGTAAAATTGGCTTGCTGATATTGATTTTTGCGATGTCTTCAAAGCCTTTGAAAAATTCATAGGTTACGGCTTGGCCATTCATGGTAAATGCGAGTGAGTCGATGCCACCGCGATCTTTATTTTTTGAATAATAAAGAAAGAAATTTCCGTCGCGGGCCATTTGTTGAGCCAATGCAGTCTTTTCATTCTTGTACGCATTTGGCCACAAGTGCATAAAGAATTCGCTCAATGTATCAGGTGACTGATTGATGTATTCGATGGTAATATCTCCGTGCAGGAAGTGTGTGCGATCATCAAGACGCACGTTAATGGTCGTATTTACTTCTTGCTGAAAATAGTCACGTTTGCTCTGTGAGTGCGCCTGATGCCCCATTAAAGCGAGCATTGCAAGTAGAAAGTATTTCATGAGGTTGTGGTTTGTTGTAATTTTGGATAAGACG
This sequence comes from Flavobacteriales bacterium, assembly GCA_044371755.1. Taxonomy (GTDB): domain Bacteria; phylum Bacteroidota; class Bacteroidia; order Flavobacteriales_D; family Sanyastnellaceae; genus JAIXWP01. Next base: position 1,741 of record JBILSZ010000070.1, read on the forward strand.
CCAATCAAGGGTGAAAGTTACAAAAAAACAAACCGCACCATCCTTTCGAATGATGCGGTCTTTCAACAGTTACTAAAAAGGTCGGCTAGCGACCAAAAATCTGTTTTAGGTTACTTTCCAGCAGCGGCCCTCTAATATTGTTGCCGAATGCAATAACCTTTCCTTCCTTATCAATCAAGACAGGGAATGGAATGCTGTGTACGCCATAGTCTTGAGCGGCTTTACTTTCCCAGAATTTCAAATCGCTCACGTGATTTGGCCATGTTAGTTTATCCTGTGCAATGGCTTGTTTCCAAGGATCAGCGCTCTTATCAAGAGATACGCTAAATACCTCGAAACCATCTTTCTTGTATTTGTTATAAACTTCCACCACGTTTGGATTTTCTCTGCGACAAGGTCCGCACCACGAAGCCCAAAAGTCGATGAGTACCACTTTTCCTTTTAGGTCAGAAAGCTTTTTCACTTTGCCATTTGGATCGGGCATCACGATATCTGGTACTGGATTTCCCACAGAAATTTTGGCTCCTGGAGGTGTGCCTTCATCTTGTGGTTCGGCACCTTTGAGGGCAAAGCGATCTACTTGTTGCTTGAGCAATTTGTAGTGCATGCTGTGCCCCATTGCTGGTTTCAAATCATCCAATACCTTTCTGAATGTCGCTTGTTCACCTTTTGGGTCGAGCATTTGCACCACAGCAAGAGCAGGTGGAGTGGCGCTATTTGATTGCAACCAAGATTTGAGATGCTCGGTTCTTTTCTTTCTGATGCCAATTACTTCATCGCGCAATTGTGCCTGACGTTCAGGAGAGGTTTCCGTCTGAAGTGCTACTAGTGCTTTTTCTTCATCTGTAAAAAAAGTATCCATTGATTTTTCAAACTCTCTCAACGAAAGGGTCTGTTCAGATCCTTTCACCACCGCATTCCCGTTAAGTTTTCCTGCCTCACCATTGATTTCAATGCTTTCGGTGCTATCAGCAACGAGTACTACGAAATCACGGTCGCTGAGTACCACGCGATAAAAATCCAATTCTAATGACTGCTGCGGTACAATGTTGAAAGAGCCGTCAGCGGCAATAACAGTAGAGTCAGTGCGGCCCCAGCGATTGTTTACCAAACGCTCGAGATAAATGGTCTGTCCTTCACCTCCAGTGATTTTTCCTTTGATTGCAGAACTGCCGCCACCAGAACATGCTGTGAGAGCGATGAATAGGAGGCTAACAGCCGATGTAGTGATTAACTTCATTATGCTTCGTTAAGTAATTCTTGAATGATTGATGATGCTACTTTTGGATTGGCCTTGCCACCTGTTTTCTTCATGAGTTCACCCATGAATAAACCAAGCATACCCTTATTTCCTTTTTTATAATTTTCTACTTTATCTGGCCAAGCTGCTAGGACTTCACGCGCCATATTTTTAATCTCATCTTCACCTGCATCTTGAATAAGATTCAATTCCTCTGCTATTTGTTGAGCGCTTTTAGAAGCCTCATTAGCAAGGATGGGAAGTATTTTTTCTGCTGCTGCAGATGCGCTGATCTTGCCGCCTTCCACCAACGTGATGATGCCCGCAATCTGAGATGGCGTGGCCTTTAAATCATCAATGTGAATGGCATTCTCGTTCAAATAAGCTTTGATCGGACCAATCAACCAATTGCATGCTGCTTTGTAATTTGCAGTATGTTGAATCAATGATTCATACCACATCGCGATTTCCTTTTCATTGGTGAGCATGGTAGCGTCGTATTCCGACAAGCCAAACTCTGCAGTGTACTTTTTGAAAAGCTCATTGGGCAAGGCAGGCATAGAGTTTTTAATTTCCTCTATTTCTTCCAATGAAATCTCTAAAGGCTGAAGATCGGGCTCAGGAAAATAGCGGTAGTCGTGCGCCAATTCTTTGCTGCGCAAACTAAATGTAGTACCGTTGGCGGCGTCAAAACTCCTCGTTTCCTGCACAATCACACCTCCCGCTTCGATGATATCGATCTGGCGTATCATCTCGTGGTCGATTGCACGTTGTACGTTGCGAATGGAGTTCATATTCTTTACCTCGCAGCGTGTTCCAAATTTCTCTGCCCCTTTCAATCGCACGCTCACGTTGGCATCGCAGCGCATCGAACCTTCTTCCATGTTGCCATCGCAAATGCCTAAGTAGCGAATCAACTTGCGCAATTCAGTGAGGTAGCTGTACGCATCTTTTGAAGATCGAATATCCGGTTCGCTCACCACTTCGATGAGCGGCACGCCAGCGCGATTGAGGTCGATCAATGTATCGAAAGGGTCTTGATCGTGCATCGACTTACCGGCGTCCTCTTCGAGGTGTGCACGAGTGATATTGATTTTTATTTCTTTCCCATCTTCCGTTTTTATCGGAATGTAACCGCCCGTACAGATAGGAGTTTTATCTTGTGTGATTTGATATCCCTTTGGAAGGTCGGCGTAGAAATAATTTTTTCTCGCAAAATAAACATTGCGATTCACCTCCATATCGCAAGCGATGGCGAGGCGAATGGCATATTCGATAGATCGTTTATTGACTCTTGGAAGCGTGCCCGGATGGCCAAGTGTAATTGGATTCACATTGGTATTAGGGAGGCTGCCATAAAGATTTGAATCAGCAGAGTATGCTTTGCTTTTGGTTTGAAGTTGCATGTGCACCTCCAATCCGACCACCAGTTCGTATTTATCGTAGACGCTGCTCACTTTTTATTTATCCTTCTTTATTTTTTTAATAAAATCCATCAACACTTCTTCCCAAGTTTTTCCTTTGTCGTGATGCACCTTGATTTCAATGGGCACATAATACAGGGGAAGGTCTTTTGCTCGAATCAAATTTTTCCATTTTACAGCATCTTTCTCTGTCATCAGAATGATGCTAAAAGGGTCTGCGAAGGTACCAAATTCCGCGCGAAGGGAGGTAATGTCTTCCTCATTAAAATGGTGGTGATCCGGCAGAGATTTGAATTTTTTAAGAGAAAAAAAACTTGCAACGTAATTCTTAAACGGCTCATTATTGGCCAATCCTGCCAAACCCAAGACATTCGAAGGCTTGAAATCCAAGAGTTGATCATTGTAAACCCCTCTAGGTGAGCCATATACCACTGATGTAAAGAAGATGGGTTTACTCACCAGTTCCGGAAACTTTGAAAGCCATTGAAGTTTTTGTTTTTCAGATAGTTCAGACTGTGATTTGGTCACAAATATCATGTCGGCGCTTTTCCAGCGGCTTTTCAAGTCTCTGAGGGAGCCTGAGGGCACTAGGTGATCGTTGAAAAAAGGCTTGTTGAAATCGGTCAATAGAATGGAAATATCACCTCTGAGCGGCCTGTGCTGCATCGCATCATCGAGGAGTACCCATTGAGTCTGCGGATATCGCGAGGCGATGGTGCGCACCCCTTCTACCCTATTCTCGCAGACCGCCACAGGAGTGTCTGGGAGATTTTGTTTTAGCAGTAAAGGCTCGTCTCCGAAATCCTGAGCAATGCCATTTTCTACTACCTCCAAAAATCCTGTCGTGAGGCGGCCATAGCCACGGGATAGAAGGGCTAATTCAAAATTCTTTTTTATAAAATTAGAAAACATGAGGGCATGCGGTGTTTTGCCAGTGCCTCCCAGATTGAGATTGCCCACTACGATGGTAGGGATGGCGCCCCTGCTGCTTTTGAGCACACCACTATCGTAGAGGGTATGCCTCAGCCACAAAATAGCTCCGTAGAGGAGACTAAATGGATAAAGAATGATGGATAGTAGCGTCATCTTTTTTAACTTCGGCGGCAGCAAAGAAAACGAGTAAAGTATGAAAATCCGCGAAATCCTGTCATTTCTTGAAAACAAAGCACCTTTTCATTTTCAAGAAAGCTATGACAACAGCGGTTTATTAGTAGGAAGTCCTGATTCGGAAGCAAATGGAGCACTCATAAGCCTCGATTGCACCGAAGCGGTGGTGGACGAAGCCCTCTCCAAGGGTGTTAACACCATTATCTCACATCACCCTATTGTATTCTCAGGATTGAAGCGCCTTACAGGAAAAAACTATATCGAGCGCGTGGTGATGAAGGCCATCAAGCACGATTTGAACCTCATCTCCTATCACACCAACCTCGACAATGTGATGGAAGGCGTAAATCGCAAGATGTGTGAAAAATTGGGGCTGACGAATGTGCGCATCCTTGATCCTAAAAAGGAAATGCTCTGCAAATTGGTTGTTTTCACACCTCTAAGCCATGCCGAAAATGTGCGCCAGGCGATGTTTGATTCAGGGGCTGGACACATTGGAAATTACAGCGAATGCAGCTTCAATACTGCTGGCAACGGCACCTTCAAGGGCAATGAAGCCAGCAAAGGATATGTGGGTGAGCCCAACAAACTTCATATCGAGCAAGAAGAAAAAACTGAAGTCATTCTCCCAAAACACAAGGTAGATGCGGTGGTGCGAGCAATGAAAGCTGCGCATCCCTACGAAGAAGTAGCCTACGACATCTATCCTCTCATGAATTCTTGGCAAGAGGTAGGCAGCGGCATGGTAGGCGAATGGGCTGAGGAGAAAGAAATGCATGAAGCCTTAAAATTTATCAAGGAAGCCTTTGGTGCGGGTGTTGTTCGATACACGCATTCGAAACATGCAAAAGTGCGGAGAGTAGCGCTGTGTGGCGGCAGCGGCAGTTTTTTATTACCTCAAGCAATGCAATCCGGAGCGCAGATTTTTGTGAGCTCCGACTTCAAATACCACCAGTTTTTTGATGGTGAAGACAAGATCACCATAGCGGATATTGGACATTTTGAAGGCGAACAATTCACAATTGCACTTATAAGTGATTGGTTCGCAGAAAAATTTCCTACTTTCGCAACCCACAAAACCGGGGTGGTTACCAATCCCATTAACTATCTCTGAAACTATGGCGAAGAAACCAGTTAAAACTGCTTCTGCAAAGGCGAAAACCGCTGCCAAGCCTGCTAAAGGCAAGGCTGCGCCGTCGAAGTCATCGAAAGCAGTCACCAAAAAAGCCCCAGCGAAGAAAGCGCCTGTAAAGGTTGCTTCCAAGGCCAAGCCTGCTCCTGCAAAGAAAGTAGCAGCACCAAAGAAGCCTGTCGCTAAAAAAACAGCATTAGTGAAGAAAGCAACACCAGCGAAAGCTGCACCCAAATCAACCAAAGCTGCGCCAGCTAAAAAAGCAGCACCAGCTAAAAAAGCGGCTCCTGCAAAAAAAGCGGCACCAGCTAAGAAAGCTGCGCCAGCTAAAAAAGCAGCACCAGCTAAGAAAGCTGCGCCAGCAAAAAAAGCAGCACCAGCTAAAAAGGCAGCTCCCGCAAAAAAGGTAGTAGCGAAAAAAGCAGTTGTTAAAAAGGCAGCACCAGCAAAGAAAGTAGTTCCTGCTAAAAAAGTAGTGGCTACCAAACCAGCTACAAAGCCTACTAAAGCAGCACCAGCAAAGCCTAGCAAGCCCGCTCCAAAAGCGACCAAGGCAGCACCGGCTAAACCTGCAGCGAAGCCCACAAAGGCAGCACCAGCAAAGCCAGTAGCAAAAAATACAAAGCCAGCTCCAGCAAAACCTGCTGCGAAGCCTACCAAGGCCGCACCCGCTAAACCAGCTCCAAAGGCTGCGAAGCCAGAACCAGCGAAAGTAGCTCCTGCTAAGCCTTCGACAAAAGCGGAAACCAAAAAAGTAGAAGCCAAGCCAGCACCAGCGCCCAAAAAAGAGGAGACAAAGCCAACTCCAGCACCTGCTCCAAAAGAAGCAGTGAAGAAGGAACTTCCGAAAAAAGAAGTGAAGGCAGAGGTGAAGCCTGCGGCACCAATGGTACCAGCAGCACCTCCGGCACCAAAGCCCGTAGCAAATCCCGTCTACAGTCCTCCCGGACCTGATGGGAAGCCCGGTATCAAATTCGCACCGATCGCGAAACTCGAAAGACCAGTAGAAAAAGATAAAACAACAAATAAGGAAGCAATAGACGACATGGCAAGTAAAACTTCACCGCGTCTCGCCTTCATGGAAGGCGATGATACTAAAAAAGGAGTAACAGTAGAAGACAAACTCCGCGCATTGTATGACATTCAATTGATCGATTCTCGCATCGACAAAATCCACGCTATGCGCGGTGAACTACCACTAGAAGTGCAAGATCTAGAGGATGAAGTAACAGGACTTGAAACACGTATCAGCAATTTCAAAGCGGATACAGAGGGACTTGATAACAACATCAATGAGAAGAAGCAAGGCATCAAGGATGCTGAAGCGCTCATTAAAAAGTACAAAGAGCAGCTCAACAATGTGAAAAACAATCGTGAGTTTGAATCTTTGAACAAAGAAATAGAATTCCAGGAATTAGAAATTCAATTGCATGAAAAGCGCATTCGCGAATTCAAAGCGCAATTGACACAGAAGTCTGAGTTGCTTGCCAGCGCTGAGCAAAAGCTCAACGAGCGTCAGAATGACTTGAACGTGAAGAATGCAGAATTGAATGAAATCATTTCTGAAACAGAGAAGGAAGAAAAATTCTTGTTGAAGAAGAGTGACGAAGCAAAAGCGTTGATTGATCAGCGTTTGTTGGATGCTTATGAGCGCATCCGCGGCGGTGCACAAAACGGTCTTGCCGTGGTGCCGATTGAAAGAGAGGCAAGTGCTGGTTCTTTTATCCAGATCCCACCACAAAAGCAAATGGACGTGGCTGCTCGCAAGAAAGTAATCGTAGACGAACATAGCGGACGTATCCTCGTAGACGGCGACCTCGCTCGTGAAGAACAAGAGAAAATCGATTCTTTACTCGCACAAGAATTAGGAAAATAATAGGTTCCCGATAAATATAAAAACCGCCTCGAAAGGGCGGTTTTTTTATTTGCAAAGGATTAATTCGCAAGGACTAATTCGCAAAAAAGGCAATTCGCAAAGGATGCAATTCGCAAAGACTAATTCGCAATGGGGAATTCGCAAGGGGGAATTCGCAATGGACTAATTCGCAAGGGGGAATTCGCAATGGACTAATTCGCAAAAAGGCAATTCGCAAGGGGGAATTCGCAAAAAAGCAATTCGAGAGAAGGGTCCTCGAATCAAATATTGCGAATCAGTTTTGCGAATCAGTTTTGCGAATTAAATATTGCGAATCAACCATTGCGAATCAACCATTGCGAATCAGTTTTGCGAATTGCATATCAGTCGTCGCGAATCAGTATCGCGAATTAGTCATCTGCATATTTTATTCGAATATATGCGAATAACAAAGCGAATACCTACATACTAAGTTGGACTATTTTTGATCATGAAAGAATTCCACGAGACCACTTTGTGGGTCGATGCTCTAAATTTTTACAAGTTAAGTGCACCCTTGATTAAAGAGCTCAAAAAGAAAGGATACTACAGGCTATCAGAACAATTTGAAGCCTCTAGTGGAAGTGTTTGTGATAATATTGCCGAAGGTATGGGGAGAGGTGGTAATCGAGAATTAATGCAATTCTTGTCTTACGCTCGAGGATCTTGTAATGAATGCCTAAGTCAGATTTATAGGATTGAGCAGCTAGAGTTTATTACTCCTGATGAGCGATCGGATTATGTGAATAAGCTAAATTCTATTCTAAAACAACTAAATGGTTTTATTTCTTATCTGAGCTCTAACGAATATCGAGGAGCAAAATTCAAAACTCGAAGTACTTAATTCGCAAAGACTAATTCGCAAAGACTAATTCGCAAAAAGGCAATTCGCAAAAAGGCAATTCGCAAAAAGACAATTCGCAAAAAGACAATTCGCAATGGACTAATTCGCAAAAAGGCAATTCGCAAAAAGGCAATTCGCAATGGACTAATTCGCAAAAAGGTAATTCGAGAGAAGGGTCCTCGAATCAAATATTGCGAATCAGTTTTGCGAATCAGATTTTGCGAATCAGATTTTGCGAATCAGTTTTGCGAATCAAATATTGCGAATCAAATATTGCGAATCAGATTTTGCGAATCAGTTTTGCGAATCAGTTTTGCGAATCAAATATTGCGAATCAAATATTGCGAATCAGATTTTGCGAATCAGATTTTGCGAATCAGATTTTGCGAATCAGTTTTGCGAATCAGTTTTGCGAATCAGTCCTTGCGAATCAGTCCTTGCGAATCAGTTTTGCGAATCAGTTTTGCGAATCAAATATCGCGAATTAGATATTGCGAATTAGTAGCTGCCAACTATTTTTCATCTACGCCAGCTTCCCGCTCGCCCACGCCTCGAAATCGAAGTACTTGAAGACAATCTCATTTTCGGGTTCGGACTTGAGGACTTTCAATTCTTTGTGGAATGCGGCGAATTGTTTTTTGCGCTCGGCCTCGGATTGATTGCGGATTATTTTTTTGAAATATTCTATGATCACTTTCTCCATTGGGAAGTCGCGCTCACGCTTTTGCAGGTAGCGACTGGTAGACTTGATCGTGTATTCCAACAAATCATAATTGCCCAGCTCGAAGTGGATGGCGAGATTGAAAAGACGCGCGTAACTGTATAAGTCTTGACGCAAATTATTCTCGTTATCGTTGAGCACTTTGTTGATCCACGAAAGCGCTTTGTTGTATTGCCCAGCGCCAAAGTAGATGTAGGCAAACTGATAGAAGAACATGAGCTCTTGTTCTTTGTGCAACTTGCCTTGGAAGTCGCTCAATTGCCTCATGATTTCTTCTGCCGCTTGAACTCCTTTATCAAAATCATTTAAATGATGGTAGAGCTCCAACTCGGCCAATCCTGAATTTTTGAAAATGCTCACTTGCACGTCGATGTGTTGGAATCCATCCTTCTCTTCGAAGGAGCGCATGGCGCTTACCAATTCGTTTGCTGCATCAAATTGCTTTTGATCCAGCAAACATGTAATCATATTGGAAAGTGTGCGTATGTAGCGTTTGGAGAGATCAGAACGCAAGTGTTCTGCTTCGTCGAGAATGGTTTTTACGCGCGTGAATTTTTCCAAGGCCGTAGCATAATCGCCATTGGCCATGTTGCAAAAACCTTGGGTATAATAACAAATGGTAGCTGCGCGCTTCGAGAGAGCCGTGTTCTTTCCCTTGATCAGCGGGTGATTCACGATTTCATCCACGATGGCTCTATTCTCCTCAGTGCGCCCGTAGCCGCCGCTGCGGAAGACATAATTGATTTTGGAATAAAGCACGTGATACTCCGCGAGGTTGCGAAGTTTATCAATCACAGTCTTTTCTTCCTCTATCAATGCATCGATATCGAGACTGAACTCCCCATCTTCAAACGCCTCTTCCAACAAGGTTTTCTCCCAGTTGATCAATTCGAAGTGGTAGTAAAACTTCTCGTATTTGATGGCCATCTTCTTGGCGCGCGCTAGGAATTTGCGGCACTCATCAAAGAGGGCTTTATTAAATAATATCTCAATGTTTTTGATTTCTTGCTTGAGAATGCTAGAGATGCTGGTGTCGCTGTAATAGCTGCGCAGTGCTTTTAAAATCAATTTATACAAATGATTTTTTTCACTGGGCAAATGCTTGATGAAGCGTTCACCATCGAAGGCTTTCTTGATGGCCTCTTCATCGTATTCATCCATCTTGTCGATGCAATCGAAAAGGCGGACATAGTTTTTGTCACCGCTTTGGAGAGCGCTTTGCAATTTGAAAAAACGCTTCTCACTCTTAGTGAGCGACTTAATCAAATCAAAAAGTTCGTTGCTTGGTTTCATGGCTTGTTGTAGGAATCCAAAGATAAGAATACCAATAGGATTTCTAAAACCCTACAAGGTTAATTTTCTTTTTGACTACATTGGACGCATCTTAACCGTCCACGCTTATGCGCTTTCTACTACTCATTATCCTTTGCTTATCAAGCACTGTCGCTATAACACAGACTCAATGCGGGCACCGACACGCGGGCAATTTGCGAATGATGAATCAATATGACGATCCCACCAACGCACGCTCGGATTCCTTCGATGTGGTGCTTACTGCCATCAGTTTGGACGTCACACAGATGCAGCAGAACAATTTGCGCGGGCATTGCACCCATACCGTCGAACCGCTCATTCCGAGCAGCGATCGCATCTTGTTTGATCTCGCTCCTACTCTGACTGTGGATAGCGTGAAAGTGAACGGAACGCCGCGCACATGGCAGCAACAGGGGCATCACGTGCATATTTTCTTTGGTACAGAAGGAATGCCATCGGAAGCCTTTACCGTAGAAATCGGATACCATGGAAATCCTCCCGTTGACAATAGTTTTGGAGGCCTATACAATGTTTCGGGATACGTTTACAATTTGGGAGTGGGCTTCAATGCTGATCCGCACAACTTCGGGCGCGCGTGGTATCCTTGTTTTGATAGCTTTGTAGAACGTGCCTCTCATGAAGTATCTGTGCTCACCAATAATGGCCGCACTGCCTACTGCGGCGGGCTTCGTACGAGTGTCGAAACGGTAGGACAAGATTCATTGCGCACCACTTGGTTTTTGCAAGAACCCATTCCCTCATACCTCGTGAGTGTTGCTGTAAGCAACTATACACACGTAGAATGGGAATACGAGACCGCTGAGGGAAATAGTATTCCTGTCTATCTCACAGCACGACCAGCAGATACTACTGCATTTAAAATCAGCATGGCCACTTTGCTGCCATGGATTCAGCAAGGAGAAGAGCTATTTGGTCCTTACAAATGGCCTCGTGTGGGCTTCGTGGCTGTGCCCTTCAACGGTGGGGCGATGGAACATGCCACCAACATTGCCTATCCCCTCTTTGCTATTGACGGAACGCTGAACTATGAAACCCTGATGGCGCACGAGCTATCTCACCATTGGTGGGGCGACCTAGTGACGTGCAGCACCGCAGAAGATATGTGGCTCAACGAGGGATGGGCCAGCTATTGCGAAGCACTCTACATCGAACAAGAATATGGCCGGCAAGCCTACATCGACTATGTGATGGCCAATCATAAATCGGTGCTCACATCGGCGCACGTGAGTGATGGTGGGCGTTATCCAATTAGTGGCGTACCACATGAACTCGTATATGGAGCGCATGTGTACAACAAAGGAGCTTCGATTCTCCACAATATTCGCAGCATCATGGGTGACGAAGCATTCTTTAATGCCTCGCGTGATTTCTTAGCGGCGTATTCCTTTCAGCCGGTGTCGTCTGAGGACATGAAGAATTTTTTCCAGAACTACACCACGCGCGATATGGACACTATCTTCGAGCAATGGGTGTATTCTCCTGGCTATCCTAATTTTCGACTTGAACGACTCGCCTACGCCGACCTGGGGACATATATTGAAATCAAGCAGTACAACCATTACAATGATGTTTCTTATGAGGATTTTGATTTGCCAATAAGCTTAGAAGATTATTCTTTTTCCGACGTTGTTGCTGAAGAGTCCTTTGTGGAAATTGGGGATTATTATTCCACCGATATCTTAATAGCCACCGACGCTTACACAAGCATTGCGACAATAAACGTTGAAAATACCATTCTCAATGCAGTATTGCCCGAACAACATACCATCTACAACACAGGCATTCATAGTTTCAATTATGCAGAGGCAACACTAACTGTGAATGAAATGAATGCAGATAGTTTGGTCGTGCTCATTGAGAACCACTGGGCACCAGCTGCGGTGCCTAATGCCATTCCGCTTACTGACATCGTCCTTTCCAATGACCGCTGCTGGTCGGTGCAGTGCGGGCAGTTTTATGCAAACCCCGAAATGAATCTTACCCTGCGTTTCTTTGGCAACGAGACATCATCTACCTATTATGATCCTTTGTTCTTTGCACCTTTGGTGAATTCAGCATTTAATGAGAACGATTTGAAAATATTTTACCGTCCTTTTGACGATCAAGAATGGACGGAATGGGACGATTATCTCATCGAAAGCCTTGGCAGTCCAACCAATTGGAATGGTCGCGTACAAATTTACCATGTGCAGCCGGGTTATTATTGTTGGGGCATTCAGACGGGAATTATTAATACCGAAGAAATTGTACCGAACGTTCATTCGGTATCGGTTTACACCAGCCCAGATGCGCATTTGCACATGATTTCAGAAAGTTCAAAAGGCAGCTTCACCGTCTATGACGTGCTCGGAAAACAAATCGATGTCATCAACGTGCAGCAACGTCATACCAATGTCGATATGAATGCTTGGGCGGCGGGAACATATTTAGTGGTTTATAGTTTTAACGACATCGTCAAAACCTTTCACATCAGCAAACACCAGCGATGAATACCATACAGACCAGCGGCAGGCACCTTTGGCTATTTGTTTTTTTAGCCGGACTATTTATCACCAACGCCGTTACCGCAGAGTTGATTTCCAACAAACTTGTGGAGATTCCATTTTCATTTAATCTTTTTGGAAAAGAATTCGGACCCTTCGTGACCATCATCGGCATTCTACCTTGGCCGATTGTGTTTTTGCTCACCGATTTGCTCAATGAGTTTTATGGTAAAAAGGCCGTACAGCGCTTGTCGTGGATTACCTCTATCTTGATCGCGTATTGTTTTATCATCGTATTGTTTGCCTTAAATATTCCAGCGAAACAAATACCTGGTGCGGATCTCACGACAGATGCTGAGTTCAATAAAGTGTTCGGGCAAGCGCCGTGGATTATAGTCGGCAGCATCGCGGCTTTCTTGTTTTCACAATTGATGGACGCCACTTTATTTCAATGGATAAAAAATAAAACCGGCAACCGCATGATCTGGTTGCGCAGCACCGGAAGTACCGTGGTGTCGCAATTGGTGGACAGTTATATCGTCTTGTACATAGGCTTTGTATTGCCCGGAAAAATGAATTGGTCGGACTATATGACCATAGCACCGACCAATTATATCTTGAAACTCGTGATTGCGATATCGCTTACACCGCTCATTTATCTAGGACACTATGCAGTGCGCAGGTATTTGAGTGCTGCGAATAAATCCCCTGAAATCGTGCAAGCTTAATCCTCGAGCGTACCGAATTTTCCCTGACCGAAGTCGAGGATTGCTTGATGAATCTCATCATACGTATTCATCAAAAATGGACCGTGCGCGGCGATTGGTTCGTTGAGCGGCGCGCCGCTGATGAGGAATAGTGTGGCATCTTCTAAGGCCGAGACGCGCACCGTTTCACCATCATTGAGGAACAGAGCGAATTCATCCGTGTTGGCCTCGTGTTCATCGTGATAGCGCACGCTGCCCTCTACTGTGAGGATACCAGTATTGAAATCAGCAGGAAGATCGAATTCTAACGAAGCACCCGCCTTCAAACGA
>JBILSZ010000071.1:0-14944 GCA_044371755.1 Flavobacteriales bacterium
CTTTCCAAAATCAATGGTGAGGCTATTGCCAAACGGTGTGGCTTTTAGGATATCATAGCCACCGTTCATCGCTTTTAGCTCTCCTAGATTATAAGGAAGAACGGGACGAGTGAGCGTTTTGAAAGGTAATTCATACGCATTGTTGTCGTCCATGCTCTCATCATACTTTGATATGTCAAGCAAAAAATCCCAATTGGAATTGACATATTGATCAGCCACACGCTTGGCATTGTAATCTTTCACCCATTGGGGTAGATCATTCATATACCAAGTGCTGGTGGCCCAAACGCCTTCTTGTCCGCCTACAAACCAATAGGCTGCATCGGCAGTGCGGCCAGCAGTGAGTATGGCGCCTCGATCTTTCATTGCGATGCCTATCACTTTAGAACGTTGATTGCTGAATAGTTTTAATTCATCACCAAGTGTAGAACTCGTAAGATAATGCGGTGACATTTTGCCAGCGGCTGAAGCGGTGCCAACACCCTGCACAGTGGAGTCTGCGGCGCAATACATCACTTTTCCAGAAGAACGTTCAAACCAGTCATTGGCAATGATGCCGTTATAGGCAGGAGTGGTGCCTGTGAAAATAGCGGCATGGCCAGGACCCGTCACCGTGGGCATGTAATTGTAATGCAGATTACGAGCGAAAAAACCTTCGTTGACCAATTTTTTAAAACCGTCTTCGGAGAAATCAGCCCAATATTTTTCGATATAATCATAGCGCATTTGATCTACAGTGATGCCTATGATGAGCTTTGGACGACGCGCGGTAGGTGCAGCGTCGTCTTTTTCTTTTTGTTTGCTTTTTTGAGCCACGGAACATGCGTTGGCGAGTACGAAGGTCAAAAGCAAAAAGACTGTTTTGTGCAAAGAGTATGATCCCATGGCACAAGTTTACGACGATTATTCGTAACGCAATGCTTCGATAGGGTCAAGATTTGCAGCTTTGCTTGCGGGATAGTATCCAGAAGTAATACTAACAAAAAAGCAAATGGTCGTTCCCAGAAACAGCCAAAGCCAAGGAATGGTGAAGCTTGTCCCAATTACTAGGGAAACAACATTACCTACCAAAATGCCCAGAATGATTCCAATGATTCCGCCTATTTGACCAATCACAATCGCTTCAATTAAAAATTGTCTTCGAATGAGTTTAGAGCTCGCGCCGATTGATTTTCGAACGCCAATCTCGCGGGTGCGCTCGGTTACCGAAACAAGCATGATATTCATAAGGCCTATTCCCGCTCCTAAGAGTGTGATGAGTCCAATGCAAACTCCACCGAAGGTGATGCCTGATATGAGTCCCAATAATTCTTCAACCAACGAATTGCTCATTCTTATTTCGAAGGATTCTGTTTCTGTGGGTTTATCACGTCTTATGACGCGCATAATTCCAATGGCCGAATTGACGGCTTCATCAAGTTTTTTTGCGTCCGCAGACCGCACGTTGATGCTGTAGTCTGTCTCGTCTGTTGCAAATTTTTTCTTTGCTGTTAATAGTGGAATCATACATTGATTATCGCCCGCAAATCCGAAGGTATTTCCTTTGGACTTCAGCACGCCCACAACTAAATAGCGTTCTGGACCAACGCTCACAAATCTCCCAACGGGGTCGGAGACATTCTCAAAAATAGACTCCATCAAATCCGCGCCAATAATGATGACATTATATCCAAGGCTCAATTCTGACTCGGAAAACATGCGCCCTTTTTCTAATTCATATGAAGAAAGTTCAAAATAATTTTCATCACATCCCAAAATGGTCACATTGGGGTTGGTCTTTTTACTTTCATATTTAATGGTCGCCGCTCCTTTGGCAAAAGCTGAAACACTTACCAATCCTCGGTTTTCGAATTGTTCTTTGAATTTTTTGGCTTCTTCATATTTGATGACGGCATTGGGGTTGTATGACTGACCGTGTCTGCCGCCGCGCATATTGCCACCAGATCGAACAGTGAAAGTATTACTCCCGAGCCTACTGAATTCTGCGTTGATTTTATTTTGAATGGCTTCAATAGCCGTAATCATGCCCACCAGAGCCATAATGCCAATGGCAATGATACTCACAGTGAGTACAGTACGCAGCATTTGGCTTCGTATAGCTCGAAAGGCTATTTGGATGTTTTCTCGGGTTTGGGCACTCACAAATCGCATAGGTCAAAGATGAATAGGATTTTCTTATCGATGAAAAATATTGTGATGAATGGCATCCTGGTGTATTTTCGCGCGCAACAACAAGTATCGAACAAATTAAATCCATGAGCAATAAAGTATTCGATCTGGATATGATCAAAACGGTTTATAGCCGTTTCCCTGAAAGAATAGAGGCTGCACGCAAAGCGGTAGGCCGCCCTCTTACACTTTCTGAAAAAATTCTCTATGCCCACCTTTGGGATGGCAACGCAACGACAGCCTACGAGCGCGGTAAGTCTTATGTGGATTTCGCTCCGGACCGCGTTGCAATGCAAGATGCTACGGCCCAAATGGCGCTTTTGCAATTTATGCAAGCCGGCCGCAAGCGCGTAGCAGTGCCTTCTACTGTGCATTGTGATCACTTGATTCAAGCTAAAGTTGGCTCTGACCAAGACTTGCAAGAGGCTTTGAATAAAAACAACGAAGTATTCAACTTCCTTTCATCAATCTCAAATAAATATGGTATCGGCTTCTGGAAGCCAGGTGCGGGTATCATTCACCAAGTAGTTCTTGAAAATTATGCCTTCCCAGGAGCGATGATGATTGGTACCGACTCGCACACAGTAAACGCTGGTGGACTCGGTATGGTAGCTATTGGTGTGGGTGGTGCAGATGCTATGGACGTGATGGCCGGCATGGCTTGGGAATTGAAATTCCCAAAACTCATCGGTATCAAACTTACAGGGAAGTTGAACGGTTGGACTTCTGCAAAAGACGTTATTCTTAAAGTTGCAGGTATCCTTACAGTAAAAGGTGGTACAGGAGCTATTGTTGAATATTTCGGTGAAGGCGCAAAGTCATTGAGCTGCACAGGTAAAGGCACCATCTGTAATATGGGTGCTGAAATTGGTGCAACGACTTCTACTTTCGGATATGACGAAAGCATGGAACGTTATCTCCACAGCACTGGCCGCGCAGAAGTTGCAGAACTTGCTAACGGAATCAAAGCACACCTCACCGGTGATGATGAAGTATACGCCAATCCAGAAAAATATTTCGACCAAGTAATCGAAATTAATTTGACAGAATTGGAACCACACCTCAATGGTCCGTTCACCCCAGACTTGGCTACGCCTATCAGCAAAATGAAAGAAGAAGCTGCTAAGAACAATTGGCCGACGAAAGTGGAAGTTGGACTTATCGGGTCTTGTACCAACTCTTCTTACGAAGACATTTCTCGCGCCGCATCACTTGCGCAACAAGCAAATGAAAAAGGCCTCAAGCCAAAAGCTGAATTTAGCATTACTCCCGGTTCGGAGCAAGTACGCTATACCATTGAGCGCGATGGATTCATCGATATCTTTAACAAAATGGGCGCTACTGTTTATGCCAACGCTTGTGGTCCTTGCATTGGTATGTGGGCGCGCGTGGGTGCTGAAAAGAAAGAGCGCAACACAATAGTTCACTCATTCAACAGAAACTTCCAAAGCCGTAACGACGGTAATCCAAATACATTGGCATTCGTAGCTTCACCAGAACTTACTACTGCTTTAGCAATTGCTGGTGACCTTACTTTCAACCCACTCACAGACACTCTCATCAACGACAAGGGTGAAGCTGTGAAGCTCGATGCACCAAGTGGAGACGAGTTGCCAATGAAAGGTTTTGCTGTGGAAGATGCAGGCTATCAAGCGCCCGCAGATGACGGCAGTGGAGTGCAGGTAAATGTTGCAGATGATTCTGAACGCTTGCAATTGCTCGCTCCATTTTCAAGCTGGGATGGCCATAACATCACTGGAGCGCGTGTGTTAATCAAAGCGAAAGGTAAGTGTACTACAGACCATATTTCAATGGCTGGTCCTTGGTTGAGATACCGCGGACACCTTGATAATATCGCTAACAATACGTTGATTGGTGCTACCAATTTCTTCAATGGTGAACAAAATAAAGTGAAAAATCACCTCACGGGTGAATACGGAGAAGTACCTGCTGTGCAGCGCGCTTACAAAGCTGCTGGTGTTCCAACAATCGTAGTGGGAGACACCAACTATGGTGAAGGTTCATCACGCGAGCACGCAGCAATGCAGCCGCGCCATCTCGGTGTGAGAGCTATTTTGGTGAAATCATTTGCGCGTATTCACGAAACGAACCTCAAGAAGCAAGGTATGTTGGCATTGACATTCGCCAATGATGCTGATTATGACAAGATTCAAGAAAATGACGTAATCAATTTTACAGATCTTACTTCTTTTGCACCAGAAAAGCAATTGCACTTGGAGCTTGTGCATGAAGACGGTTCTAAGGATGTAATCGCAGTAAATCACACCTACAATGCTCAACAAATCGAATGGTTTAAAGCAGGCGGTGCTTTGAATTTGATTCGTATGAGTTTGGATAAATAATATACTTCCGATCTATAAAAAAAGACGGCCCGATACGGCCGTCTTTTTTGTTTTAATAAGTTTCTTTTGAGTGAATGATTTTTAAGAATAACTTGCAAAACAAACCTCAAAGCATATGAAAAAAATATCTATTCTCTTTTTAACTCTTTTGATCCTAGGACTCCCTGCCTGCACTATTGAAAAGCGTCATTATATGAGAGGCTATCACGTGGAGTGGAAGCACAAATCTCCCACTTTAGGAGGTGATGGAAAAACTTCAATTGATGAACCAACCGCTACCGATATGCCTACAGACGAGGCTGAGAGTGATGGCAACTCAACTTCTAATTTTGTTGAATTAACAACTGAAGCTCCTTCTGTGGTTGAGGCTTCGCAATACGCTTTGATTGAAAAAAGTGGAGAACCCACTTCGGCTAAGAACAAGCGTAAGACTAGAGATAACGCTACTATTCTTCGAAAAGTTACCGAGATCGGTAGCTATTCGCCTTCTGGCTCGATTCAATTCGAGCAGTCGTCTGACTCAGTGATATCTGAGAAGACCAAAAAGAAGGCTGATGAGGATTTACTTTTGTTGGTGGTATTGGCTATTTTCATTCCGCCACTTGCGATGTATTTGTATGAAGGCAGCAACTGGACAAGCCGTTGCACTGTCAATTTAATCTTGACGCTACTATGTGGATTGCCAGGAATAATACACGCCCTCGTTGTTATTTTGACGGGTAAATAAAATTTTAGGTTATGAAAAAAAAAAAGCTAGCCGAAGGCTAGCTTTTTTTTGTGATAAGAATAAAATTCCCTTAATTGATGTTGATGCATGCGCCCACGCTCACCCATGCTATGGAATATCCAATTTCTGCAAATGCGGTGAATTTTTCGCTGAAGTTATAGCGGCCTCCACCATAGAACCCAAATACAACTCCGCCACCTGCGTCGGGCTCAATGCCAAACAAGCCTCCATCATTTTCGAACTTTACCGAAGCGCGATTAAAACCGAGCATTGCTCCACCGTATACATCATACTTAGAAGTATTCAAAAAGTGGTAGTTACCTCTTGCGCCAATGATTAGATAGGAGTATTTCACTTCGCCGAAAAATGCTAAGTCGGCACTCGCAGAGGTGTAGCCAATGAGGCCGCCGACGCCAATTTTGTCAGAGATACCGTATTCGTAAGAGGCATGAACTGGTGGCACTCCCATCTTAAGACCGTTTCCTACGTAACCGCTACCGATGCCTACACCGAGGTGTAATCTTTGACTACCCGCTTCAAATTGTGCATTCATGTGAAGGCAAAGCAACACCGCGAAGATTGAAAATAACTTTTTCATGAGGTTATATTTTTTAAATGTTTAGTGGTGCAAGATTATGGCGGGGCTTTTCCTTATTTCTACGTGAAATACCCTATTTTCATATCCAGAGGAGCAATACCTTTGATAAGTGGCAATTATTCAATGTGATTTGTGTCTAACATCATTTGAATTGTGCTAGGGTATAAAATATTCCTCTTAACTTCGCATCATGAGTTCAAAGCAAAGGACCCTGAAGTCCCCCGTCCATCTAAAAGGAGTCGGATTACACACCGGAGCTCCTGTCAACATTAGCATCCTGCCAGCACCGGAGAATCATGGTTACAAATTCCAGAGAATGGATTTGCCAGAGCAGCCCTTTATCAAGGCAGACCCAGATTTAGTGGTGAGCACTCAGCGCGGCACTACTCTGGAACAAAACGGGGCACGGGTGTACACCACAGAACACGTTTTGGCGGCGATTTATGGCTGTAAAGTCGACAATGCGCTTGTCCAAATTGATGGTCCAGAGATTCCGATAATGGATGGAAGTGCTTGGCCTTTTGTGCAAGCAATCGAAGCCGTGGGATATCAAGATCAAGAGGCAGAACGCCAATATTTAACGTTGACAGAAAACCTCACCTATGAAAATGGAGAAAAAGGAGTAGAGATGCTCGCGGTGCCAACAGCAGGCGGGGAATTTCGTCTTACGGTGATGGTAGATTATAACTCCCCAATTCTAGGTACGCAACACGCTCATATGTACCAACTCAATCATTTTGTTGAGGAAATCAGCCGTTGTCGAACTTTTGTTTTTTTGCGTGAATTGGAACTATTGGCAAAAAATGGTTTGATCAAAGGTGGAAGTCTCGACAACGCCATCGTAATGGTTGATCAGCCATATACGGAAGAGCAGATTAAAGATATCTTAAAGCTTCTTGGAAAGGAAGACTTAGAAGTAAAAATTGAAGGTATTGGTGTGTTGAACACCATAAAATTGCAATACGAAAATGAGCCAGCACGTCACAAACTGCTTGATATTGTGGGCGATTTGGCATTGGTAGGTCGTTTCATCAGAGGGCATATTCTAGCTGCACGTCCCGGTCACTTTGGAAATACCGAGTTTGCAAAAATTCTCAAAAGCCTTATCAAGCAGCAACAAAATGCAGCGCCAAGTTTTGATTTATATAAAAAGCCACTTTTTGATATTAATGATATCACGAAGATGCTTCCACATCGCTATCCATTCTTATTGATTGATAAAATCATGGAAATGGACGAGACTTCAATTGTTGGAGTCAAAAATGTCACCATGAATGAGCCGTTTTTCCAAGGACATTTCCCCGGAAATCCTGTCATGCCTGGTGTTCTGCAAGTAGAAGCGATGGCTCAAGTTGGAGGTATTTTTGCGCTTTCTCAAGTGAAAGATCCAGAAAATTACAGCACCTATTTTATGAAAATAGATGGTGTTAAGTTCAAGCAAAAAGTATTGCCCGGAGATACCATTGTATTTCGTCTTTCCCTAGAATCCCCTATTCGCAGAGGGCTTGTGAATATGAAAGGTATCGCATACGTGAGTGGAAAAGAGGTTTGTGAAGCAACAATGTTGGCACAGGTCGTTCGCGACAGAGTTCCAGCAGAAACTACTGTTAATTGAATTCAATGAATAATTTTACTGTCATACATCCTGATGCAAAGATTGGTAACAACGTTACTATCGGATCATTCACCACTATTGAAGGGGATGTTGAAATAGGAGAGGGTACTTGGATTGGACCCAATGTGACCATCATGGACGGCGCCCGCATCGGCAGGAATTGCAGGATTTTTCCAGGTGCAGTGATAAGCGCGGTGCCCCAGGATTTGAAATATGAGGGAGAAAAAACAACCACTGAAATAGGCGACAACACCACCATTCGGGAATGTTGTACTCTCAATAGAGGCACTAAGGATAAATGGAGAACGACAGTAGGCAGCAACTGCCTCTTGATGGCATATGTGCATGTGGCGCACGATGCAACTATCGGCGATAACTGCATTATTGCTAATTCGGCAAACATCGCTGGTCATGTTGATATTGAAGATTGGGTTGTTATTGAAGGGGTAGTGGCTATACAGCAATTTATTCGCGTAGGCCAACATTCATTTATTGCTGGCGGGTCACTCGTTAGAAAAAATGTGCCGCCTTTCGTAAAAGCAGCTCGCGAGCCTCTTAGCTACGCAGGTGTCAATACGGTAGGGCTTCGCAGACGAGGTTTTGCCAACGAAACCATCGCTCACATCGAAGATGTTTACAGAATGATCTATGTGCACAATAGCAATATGAGCCGAGCGCTTCACGCAGCTGAAATGGAATTGCCAAACACTCCAGAAAAGCAAACCATATTGGATTTTATCAGGGAATCTGATAAAGGTATCATTAGAGGCCCGCAAGGTCTATAATTGTTGAATTTTGAATATTACCTTAAAGAATATTGGTAAGAGATTTCAGAAGGAATGGATCTTTAGAGCCGTGGACTATTCCTTTGAAAAAAATGATAAAGTAGCCATTTTAGGAAGTAATGGAAGTGGAAAATCTACGCTTCTTCAAATTTTAAGTGGTTATCTCACACCTTCAGAAGGAAGTGTCTCGTGGAGCAATCGCCATCGTCAAGTGGGCGTGGCCGATGTCTTTGAGAGTGTGAGTCTGGCCACACCTTATATGGCGCTTTATGATGAATTTACATTGAAAGAAAACTTTGAATTTTTTACTTCATTCAAACAGCTCAAAGGGATTCGAAAAGCTTCAGAATTTGCAGAGGAAATAGAACTTGCTCGAGTATTAAATAAGCCTTTAAAACAATTCAGTAGCGGCATGAGACAACGTGTGAAGCTTGGGCTTGCGATTATCGCAGATACAGATTTCTTATTACTTGACGAGCCTTCGTCTCACTTGGACGCCAATGCCATCAAGTGGTACAATGACCTTGTAATCAAGTACGCTGAAAATAGAATTGTATTTGTAGCATCCAACAAAGAGGAGTCCGAAATTCCCTTTTGTAATAAACGAATTGAAATTTTGGACTTTAAGCCGTCTGGTGTCCCGGTCTCAGAAGGTCGTTCACAGTTTTCACGGGATTAAAGGTACTCATAGGTACTTCTACAAAAACAGTATTCCATAATGCCATTGAACCATTCCAAAGCCCCGGTAGTTCTAGCGCTTTTATAACATTGCCTTCGATGAATTTTTCGCTAATAAACCCAGTGCTGTGGTCTATATACTCATTGAGATTATATTTTTTTCCATGGCGATTTTTAATCGTACAAACCACATCCACTGGATTGAAATGTGTGGAGCTTGAAAGCACCTTCATTTGCTGCAGATTGTGATGGTCCACTTGCGATTTTTCTACAATTTGTTTTGATACAAAGCCATCGCTCATCCTTACCCAGAAAGGTCCACCGCCAGGTTCACCTTCATTTTTTACCATGCCACAAACCCTCATCGGGCGATCAAGTTGAAGCCTGATGTAGTGTATTACATTTTCTTCGTTAGAAAGACTTGGAAGCGTAGGTTGAAACCACCGTTTGATAAAGATTAATGCATCTTCAATGACCGAATGATCATTCTGTTCTATTGCCTCTAAAAAGTCATCTGCTTGATTTTTTAGCTCCATGAGCATTCCAGCCAAAACTTTTTTATAAAAAATAGACTCATGCTTTTGATCTTCTGTGGTCACATTATCAATATTCTTAATAAAAATAATGTCTTCATCAAGCTCTTGAAGATTATGAATGAGCGCGCCATGCCCCGCTGGTCTGAATATGATATGCCCTTCTTTATCCCGCACTGGATTATTGTTGCGATCTATGGCGGGAGTATCAGTATTGCTCTTTTGAATACTTTGATTTAGGATAAACTTTTCGTAGGGAAAGGTTGCAGTTTTTTCTTGTAAAAATTGCATCACCAATTCGATTTGGTGCGGAGCCAAAGTGAAGTGAATTCTACATGTTCCATCCGCTTCTCTTCCGTAATCCACTGCTTCATGCATGTGCTCTTCAAAAGCTGTGCGAACGTTGCCATTATTGTATCTATGGAAGGGCACAAGTCCTTTCGGATATCTTGCAAAATCAAGACCTGGTGAGTATAAAATAAAATTGATGATCGTATTCCATTCACTTTCGGCAATCAACTTTTCTAAGTTCAAGGAGTGCTCACTCAGTTTTTCTTTTAGTTGATGATAAAAAGGGAATAAATCAAAATTGAGCACCAACTCTTCAATCAAGGGTGTGACTTTTAACGGATCGAACTGAAATAAGTGGCTAAACATGCGTGTGGCCGCCCCTGAAGCTGGCACAAATTTGATCATTGTTTTGCTCTTACTTTCTTTATTGAATTTTTCTGATAATTCTAAAGCAGAGGAGGGTGCTAATTGTACAATCCCATCTTGGGGAATGCATGGTCTGTCTAGCTCTATCGTCGCTGTTTGGTGGGTAAAGCGATAGATTACATTGATCAATTCAGCAGGAGTCATTTCCCTTGCTGCGAGATCTTTTTCATCGGTATCAGAAAATAGCATAATGGGCTTAATCAAAAGAAGAATCGGATAATTGCCGACTATTCCCGTTTTGTGTCGGCGCAAGGTAAGAATTCTATTGAATATAATAGAAAAACCGCTCTCTTCAGAACCAAGTTCCTACCGAGAGCGGCCCTCCACCCTATATCGTTTATACATGCGCGCTACGAGGCACGCTGCAATTGCTCTTTTAGCTGGTAATACACAATCTCACAATTGGCCTTCACCCTATATACCAGTATTGGTAGTTCCTCTAGATTTCGTAAATGTTTGCTGTCATTTTCGATTTGCAAGATGTCCGTCTCCATATCCTTGATGCCAAGCATCGAAATCGAACTTTTTGCCTTATGAGCCAGAGGATGCAATGATAGCGGCTCATTCTTCTTGACACATTCTTCCATCTCTTTTATATACTCAGGAACCTGTTGTAAAAAGAGGTGGATGATATTATTGATCATCTCCCTATTCCCCTGGAATATCTGGTTTAGGTACGAGAGATCAAATCTCTGCGCATTCGTATTTGTGTTCATGTTGTTAGGTTAGTCTCTCCTTATTACTTGTGTGCCTCCTGAAAGGTTTCATTTTTTTCAAAAAAAAAATTCATTCCCTACCTTTGCTCTGAACATTTGCGCTTTATCCTATGAAAGTACTCGTCACTGGTGGAACAGGTTTTATTGGCTCACACACTGTAATAGAGCTGATTAATGCTGGTCATACTCCAGTTATCCTCGATAATTTTGATAATTCTAATGAGGATGTACTCCATGGATTACAAAGCATATTAGGCTTTAGTCCTGTATTTTATCAAGGTGATTGCAACGATAGAAATATCCTTGATACTATATTTAATAATGAAAAACCAGATGCGGTGATTCATTTTGCAGCTTATAAGGCAGTGGGCGAGTCGGTAGAAAAACCACTTCGATACTATAGTAATAATTTAGTATCGCTTTTGACTTTGCTTGAGGCAATGGAAAAATTCGGATCATCTAAACTTGTTTTTTCAAGCTCATGCACTGTTTACGGGCAGCCTCAAATGAATCCTGTAGATGAGACATCTACTGATAGCAATGCTACTTCGCCATATGGCCACACCAAGGTGATGTGCGAGCAAATACTTAAAGATTACGAAAGGTCTGGAACCAATCTGAAAACGGTACTGCTTCGCTATTTCAATCCTGTAGGAGCGCACCCGAGCGGAATGATTGGCGAATTGCCCAATGGAGTGCCCAACAATTTAGTGCCCTATATCACACAAACTGCCGCAGGAATTCGTGCAAAACTCGTCGTTCACGGCAACGATTATGAGACTCCAGACGGAAGCTGTATTCGTGATTTTATTCATGTGGTAGATCTGGCTAAGGCGCACGTGGCCGCCCTAGAGTTTTTGGAAAATCACAATCACCGCATAGAGGTATTCAACCTTGGTCAAGGCAAAGGTAACTCTGTGTTGGAAATGGTAAATACGTTTGAAGAAGTGACTGGGGTTAAACTCAATTATGCCATTGGCCCCAGAAGAGCCGGTGACGTAGAAAAAATTTGGGCAGACACATCAAAGGCCGAACGAATGCTCAGTTGGAAAACGGAATTGACTATAAAAGACGCTCTTAAAGATGCTTGGAACTGGCAGCTCGCCCTGAGAAAAAAAGCCTAAAACATCAGCTTTTCACTAATGATTATATAGTTCATCACAGCGCCAAGGCAAAAGCCTGCATACGCCTGGCCATGCGTGTGTGCATCTAGCTTCACCCTGGAATATGCAGTGAGGCCTGCGGCTAATGCCGAGGCCATCAAGAACACTTGAATATCTGATTTATGCAAAGCATTGAGCGCTAGAATAGTTCCAAATACGCCTCCCTGCGCCAACAAATGGACTGAAATTTTCCAAAACATGTTGATAGTAAGCGAAGCCACCAGTGAAAAAATAATGCTTACGAAAAAACTAAATACTTCTGGTGGAAGGATAGGACCTTTCCAACGGAGCATAAAATATGACAATATATAATAGAAGATGACCAACATATAAGGCCCGAATCGCTCTTTGCGATCGCGCAATTCTATGCTGCTTAGCATACCATATTTAATCATTATCAGCATGCTCAAAGCTGGGGCGATGATGTTGATGATTAATAAGAGAATTACAAAATTATCTGCTTGAGTAGGGGCGATGTAGTAGGGGTCTAGCCAACGAACAAGTACATAAATAATCAACGGCATCCAAAGTGGATGAAAGACAAGAGAAAGTACTTTGGCGAATTTTTCGGTCATAATTCTTTGCGCAAACGAGCCACGGGAATGCCCAATTGCTCTCGGTATTTGGCTACGGTTCTTCTCGCAATATTATAACCTTTTTCATTCAACAGCTTGCCCAACTTTTCATCAGTCAAAGGTTTGCGCTTGCTTTCCGCCTCAATTGCATCTTTCAAGATTTTCTTTACCTCGCGTGAAGATACTTCTTCGCCTTCGTCGGTAGACAAACTCTCACTAAAGAAAAATTTCAAAAGATAAGTGCCATAAGGTGTCTGCACATACTTACTATTGGCCACACGGCTAATTGTGCTTATATCCATCATCACCATGTCGGCGATGTCTTTTAAGATCATTGGCTTGAGCTTCGTTTCGTCTCCACTCAAGAAAAATTCTTTTTGATAATTGACTATCGCCTGCATGCAATACAACAAGGTCTCATTGCGCTGATTAATAGCATCAATAAACCACTTAGCACTGTCTATTTTCTGCTTTACAAAAAGCATGGCTTCCTTCTCTTTGCTATCCTTGCTTTTGGTTTGAGAATAGTGCTGCATCATTTCTTTGTACTCTCTGCTGATTTTTAAATCAGGAGCGTTTCGTCCATGCAAGGTTAACTTCAATTCGTCATCTTCTACTACCAAAAGAAAGTCGGGTGTAATATGTTGCACCGCTCCTTTGGTTTCAATCATGCTATTGCCAGGCTTCGGATTGAGGTGTAAGATGAAGTCGACGGCTGGCTTCAATTCTTCCTCAGTCAAGTCGAGTTTCTTGGCTATTTTTTCGTAATGCTTTTTGGTAAATTCATCAAAGTACTTTGAAATAACAACCTCCGCCAAATCGGTATCTTCATCAGGATTCTCTGCACGCTTGATTTGAAGCAGTAGGCACTCGCGTAGATCGCGCGCACCAACACCAGCAGGGTCAAGGTCTTGAATGATTTCTAATACCGCTTGTAATTCTTTGATGTCCGTAGAAATATTAGCAGTAAATGCGAGGTCATTCACAATAGACATTAACTCCCTTCTCAAGTATCCAGCATCATCAAGATTGCCAATGAGGTATTCTGCAATGAGCATTTCGCGCTCATCAATATCGCGCAATCCTAACTGGGAAAATAACAAGTCTTGAAAACTGCGTCCTGCTCCCAATGGGCTTTCACGCTCCTCATCGTCTGATGAGTGATTGTTGGTGTAAAGCTTATACTCCGGAATGTAGTCTTCGTCTAGATAGTCCGATATATCAAAGTCTTCGCTGTTGTCCTTTTCATCCTGAGAATCTCCCTCCGACTCGTCCGAATTTGATGTCTCGTCTTGCGGCTCTTCTTCACGACCTTCTTCCAATGCAGGATTGATCTCCATTTCTTCTTTGATGCGCTGTTCCAATTCCATCGTCGGAATCTGCAACATCTTCATCAATTGAATTTGTTGGGGAGAAAGTTTCTGCTGTAATTTTTGTTGTAAGGTCTGTTTCAACATAGCCTAACAAAGATAGTGGTTAAAGATTAAAACTCTGCATTTTGTGGTGTTCTTGGGAATGGTATCACATCGCGAATGTTTTGCATTCCCGTAACATACATGATCAATCTTTCGAATCCTAAGCCAAATCCAGCGTGCGGGCAAGTACCAAATTTGCGAGTTTCTAAGTACCACCAAATATGGTCTTCAGGAATGTTGAATTGCTTGCACTTTTCCAAAAGCATCTCATAACGCTCTTCACGCTGACTGCCTCCGATGATTTCACCGATGCCAGGCACTAAGATATCCATCGCAGCTACCGTTTTTCCATCTTCATTCATACGCATATAAAATGCTTTGATTTTTGCAGGATATCCAGTTATGATTACCGGTTTTTGAAAATGTTTTTCTACTAAATAACGTTCATGTTCACTCTGCAAATCAATGCCCCATTCTACGTTGAATTTGAATTTCTTTTTCTTGTAATGAGAACTATTGAGCAAAATGTCAATTGCCTCTGAATAGGTGATCCGCTCGAATTGGTTGTTGACTACAAACTCCAATCTCTGCATAAGCGGCATTGACTGTCTTTCATCTACCGGCTTGAGTTTGTCTTCATTGATTTCACGTTCTTGCAAAAACTCAAGGTCTTCGCGTCCATGCTCGAGGGCATATTGGATGCAATATTTCAGAAATTCTTCTGCTAGATCTTGGTTGTCGTGAATATCGTTGAAAGCTACTTCAGGCTCAATCATCCAGAACTCCGCCAAGTGACGGCTAGTATTGCTATTCTCTGCACGAAAGGTGGGGCCGAAGGTATAAACGCTTCCTAATGCCAATGCTGCTAACTCTGCTTCCAGCTGTCCACT
>JBILSZ010000012.1:0-45333 GCA_044371755.1 Flavobacteriales bacterium
CAGAAGCTGCTGCAAAGTCTGATGCCAAAGTAGGTTGTTCTGCTGCTGCAGAAGGTAAGTCTTGCTGTTCAAAGGATGGCGCTAAGGCTGAAGGATCTGTAGGTACAGAAAAGAAGGCAGAAAGCTGCTCAAAAGATGCAAAAGCTGAAGGAAAGTCATGCTGCTCAAAGGACGGCGCAAAGGCTGAAGGTAAGTCATGCTGCTCAAAAGAAGGTAGCAAGGCTGAAAACACTGAGCCTAAGAAGGAAGAGAAGAAATAAAATTCGCGATTCGCAATTCACAATTCGGAATTTAGAATAGATTTTCAAGTGTATACTTGATATGAAAGGGAGAACAATTGTTTTCCCTTTTTTTATTCGCAACTCGCAATTCACAATTCGCTATTCGCAATTCACAATTCGCAATTCCTATTTCCTATTTCCTATTCCTATTCCTATTCCCTATTTCCTATTTCCTATTTCCTTTCCGTCCCTCCGTCCCTCCGTCTCTCCGTGTTCTCTCCGTCCCTCCGTCCCTCCGTCCCTCCGTCGCTCCGTTGCTTCGTCGCTCTGTCGCTATCTTGAAACTTTTTCTCTGATTTTGAGTATAGTTAAGCATGAATTCGAATGGGTGGGTATTTCGATTGGGACTCGTCATGCCTTTGGTGATGGCTTTCGGACTAATCATCAACTCTTTAATTAGCTCCGATGAAACCATTCGTGTGCAGGGCAAACAGATTGAGGTCTTTGAAGATGCTTCTGCATCCATGGATATTGAGGCCATTTCAAAACTTGAAACAGAGAATTTTAAAACACTTCGAGGGAATGCCGTACCCAATTTTGGTTTCAGCCGCTCTAACATCTGGATTCGGTTCACACTTGACGGAAATCAATTTAAAGAAGATAATTTTATTCTTGAGGTAAAAAATCCTGTTCTTGATCGCATTGATCTTTACGAGTTTCATTCTACTGAATACAAACTCATTAACGAAACAGGCGACTTGTTTGAACACAATTCTCGCCAAATCAATCACCGAAATTTCAGATTTGATATTCGCCTCAGCCAGCAGGAGCAAAAGGTTTATTATCTGATGGTGAATAGTGGAGGAGAACAACTCTATGTACCGTTGATTCTTCATTCCAAATCGAAGGTAGCGGTGACGGATTTGAAAGATCAAATCATTATCGGTTCTTATTTTGGCATTATCATCTTTGTAATCTTATTTAATTTATTTCTCTATTTAATTATTAAAGAGAGATCTCATATTTATTATGTCTTGTACAACTTCAACTTGTTGTTATTGCAAGTTTCACTTACCGGTTTTGGATTTCAATTTTTGTGGCCGAATAGTCCGTATTTGGCTAATGTGACCAATCCATTTTTCGCTTCTGTGGCGGTATTCAGCCTTTTGAAGTTTAGCCAATATTTTTTACAGTTAAAGAAATTTTTCCCTAAAGTAAATCGGGTATTCCAGATTACAGGGGACATCATTTTAGTAAATGCTCTTATTAGCTTATTCAATGTGCAGCCGCTGCTTTATGTGGCCATTGTTGCAGTGAATGTTCTGACCTTGCTTCTGAATGTGGCTATTATTCCCGTGGCTATTGGTGTGGTGCGCAAAGGTTTTGGTCCTGCGAAATTCTTCCTTGCTGCTTTTGTTATTTTGGTACTGACAGTATTTGGTTTTGTGTTAACGAATCTCGGTATCATTCAGAGTGATTTCTTCGCTACAAATGGGCTTTTGATTGGTAGTGCGATGGAAGTGGTACTCTTATCTTTTGCGATTGTAGATAAATTCCGCAATTACAAGGACGATGCTTTAAATAGCTTGAGAGCTCTCAATAAATTGCAAATTGAGCAGAACGTGGTTTTGGAAAGAAAAGTCGAGGAGCGAACACGCGAGATATTCGAACAACAACAAGAAATTCTTTCAAGCATTCGCTACGCGGAGCGTATTCAGCGAAACATTCTTCCTAACGAAGCAGCGATGCAGTCGCTATTTCCGAAGAGCTTTGTCTATTATTTACCAAAAGATATTATTAGTGGTGATTTTTATTGGATCAATGAAAATAGAGACAGTACTAATGAGCAGAATATTTTGCGCTTTGCAACTGGAGATTGTACAGGGCACGGCGTGCCAGGTGCCATGATGAGTATACTTGGCTACAATTTGATTCGTGAAGCACTTGAACATTTGCCAAAGGGTAGCTCTGCACAATTATTAGAAGAGATGGATCGATTGCTAAAGAGCGCTTTGAATAGCGGCGCATATTCTTATGCGAGCGACGGTATGGATATCATCATTTGTCAAATTGATTTAGACAAGAATACATTGAATATGGGCGGTGCAAATCTTGGAGCATTAGTGTATCGTGATGGAGAATTGATAGAGCTGAAAGGTACGCGTCGCCCGCTAGGTTTGATTGATGAAAAATTGCGAAAGCCTTTTGAG
Source organism: Flavobacteriales bacterium (assembly GCA_044371755.1). GTDB lineage: Bacteria > Bacteroidota > Bacteroidia > Flavobacteriales_D > Sanyastnellaceae > JAIXWP01. Next base: position 2,432 of record JBILSZ010000012.1, read on the forward strand.
GATATTTATTTTAATCTTGAAAGAGGGGATATCATCTATACATTCACAGATGGCTACGTAGATCAATTTGGGGGAGAGGAGCAGAAAAAATTAAAACAAAGAGGGCTTAAAGAATTACTTCTGCGAATTGCTGGATTGCCTTTGCATGAGCAAAAGGAATCATTGCATCAATTTCATATGAGTTGGAGAGGCGAGTTGGAGCAAGTGGATGACATTTGCATCATGGCCATTCAATATGGTGTTTAGAGATTGGTGATTTCACCACGTTGATAATCTTTCATTTCTTCGGGCACGGCTGCGAGGATATGTTCGCACAGTGCATCAATAATTCTTCTTTTTGTAAAAAGTCTATATGTGACGAGACTGATTTCGCGCACGGGAGCTGGCGCTTGAAAGTAGCGGACTTGTTCCAATTCTTTTTTATCCATATCTCGCAATGCGAGTTCAGGAATAATGGTGGTACCGTCGTTGAGGTTTACCATTTTTTTTAAGGTCTCAATACTTCCAGCTTCATAGTCGAGTTGGCGACCCTCGAGTTCTGTCGGGCGCAATGAACAGAGATTCATTACCTGCGCGCGTAGGCAATGTCCTTCTTCTAGAAGCCAGAGATGATTAACGTCGATATCTTCTTGAAGAATAAAATTTTTTTCTAGTATTTTTTCTTTTTTTGAAGAATAGACCACGAACTGTTCATAGAACAAAGGGTTTTCGATGATAGCGGATTCACCAAGAGGTGTAGCGAGGATGCCTGCATCGAGGGCGTTGTGCTTTAGTTTTTCTACAATTTGCTCGGTAGTATTTTCGCTTATTTTTACACGTACACCAGGAAATTCTTTGAGGAATGCTGGTAGAAACAAGGGCAGGAGATAAGGAGCAATGGTTGGAATAACGCCGATTTTAATTTCGCCTGTGATTTCGCCTTTGAGTTCGTGCACGAGGTCTTTCATGCGAGCTGTTTCACTCAGTATGGCTCGGGCTTGTGTGATTACCAGTTCTCCAGCTTCTGTGGGAACAACAGGTTGACGACTTCTGTCAAATATTTGAATGTCTAATTCTTCTTCGAGTTTACGAATCATCATGCTTAGCGTGGGCTGGGTGACAAAACACTTTTCTGCTGCGGTAGCGAAGTGTCTGAAATTGTCCACGGCCACGATGTATTCTAACTGTTGAAGATTCATAAGGCGAAGATAAAAAAAGGCCCGCTCGTTAGCGGACCTTTTTCGTACTACATCATAAAATTAGGAGACCCAGAGTGAAGATACACTCGCATCATCAACAGGTCAAAGATTGTAGAATCACAAGCGAAAGTCTTATTTGAATATCGCATTGTTTATTCGTGTTTATGGTATGGTATATCACCATTGTTTTATACCGAAATGTTGTTCTGCCATTTCTGCCACTTGTTGTCCAATGGCAAGACTGGCGGTGGCTGCAGGAGATGGGGCGTTGAGTACGTGGATGCTGTGATCGGTATATTCAATGCGGAAATCATCACGGGTATCTCCATCTTCGCGGAGTAGAAGGGCGCGCACTCCTGCACGACCGGGCTCAATATCGTCCATTGTGAGTGATGGTACGAGACGTTGGAGCGTTTTAAGGAAAAGTCTTTTTGAGAAAGCCCTGCGGTATTCATCAATACCGAATTTCATATTATTAAAAAATAATCTCCACGTTCCGATGTAAGTAAGCGCATCAATGGTGTCTTTAAGATCGAAATCTGTTTTGCCATAGCCTTCACGTTTGAATGTGAAAACGGCATTTGGACCGCATTCGATGGTACCGTCAACCATTCGGGTGAAATGTACACCAAGGAAGGGAAAGTCAGGGTTTGGAACAGGATAGATGAGGTGTTTTACTTTATGCTTTGCCTGCTCGGTGAGTTCGTAGTAATCACCTCTAAAGCCGACCACTTTTTCTTTGAGTTTCACTCCGTCTTTTCTGGCGAGACGATCAGCTTGAAGACCTGCGCAGAAGATTAATTTTTTTGCGGTGTATACACCTTTATTGGTGATGACACGCTGGAATTCACCTTCTGATTCAAAGCCTATGGCTTCTTCGCTAGTGTGAACGGCGGTTTTGTTATTGCGGGCCTTGGCGAGTTCGGCCATCTTTTCGGTGGCACCTCTGAAGTCGATGATTCCAGTGCAGCCAACGTGAATCCCTGCTATACCGGTGCAGTACGGTTCTATTTCTTTGATTTCAGCGGCGGTCACCTTTCGCATGCTTTCGATGCCATTTTCTAAGCCAGTGCCGTAGATTTTTTCGAGTTGTGGAAGTTCTTTTTCTTCCATTGCAACGATGAGTTTGCCGCATACATCATGCTTTACGCCATAGTCTTTTGCAAATTGAACTAATTCTCTTCGGCCGTTCACGCAGTTGATGGCTTTTTGAGAGCCTGGCTTATAATAGATGCCACTGTGGATTACTCCACTGTTATTACCGGTTTGATGATCTGCGAGCCCTTTTTCCTTTTCTAGTAATAATATGCTCAATTTTGGGTTACTCTCTTGAAGTTTGTACATGGTGGCTGCGCCCACAATGCCTCCACCAACTATAATGATATCAAAGTGCTGATTCACGATTCGAAATTTTGCACGAATATAATGTGCTGGTGACTTAGACATTACCTTTGATAGGTTTAGTTTTAACCTTTAATGCCTCTTCCCTTATGAAAAAAGTTATTTTAGTTTCCCTAGCCTTTTTTAGCCTTCATTGTTGGGGTCAGGGAGAATCGGGTATTGAATGGAATGTAGGCATCATTCAACCAGGTGTCATATCATCAGGAACACCCACCATAATTAACCGCGTGGATGGGCAAGTAATTATTGAAGATAAGTTTGGAGTAGACGCAATGATCAATATTCCATTGTTGAAACAACTTGATTTTGAAAGAGTGAAGTCAGAATACCTTGAAGTTGTTACGCATCCAACTGTGGAAGCTCGTCTATGTGTCAGTACCATTTCTTGGACTCTGGAAAAGTCATTTAATTTTGATGCTAACACTGAGGAAGCTCGGATTCGTGACAATTACTACGACCAAAAACGAGTGTTTCATCGCATTCAAATGGATGGAGGAATAAATTACTTTCAGTCGGCTTTGACGGAAGATGTTGCGCTGATAATACGTCCTGGTTCTAATCCAGGTTTAGGTAATTCAATTACCGAAAGAACATTTCTTGCCAACAAGTCTGTCCTCAATACTCATCTCGGCCTTAGCTACGTTTGGAATGTAGACTTTATCAATCGACCTAAAGGCAAGGATGTGGTTAAAAATACTTCGCATCGTTATTACGCTCACTTGCTGTTTAATACGAATAATGATTGGGTCGTATTCCAGCAAACTGAGGAATATCGAAATGAAAACGGAACGAGCACAAAGTCTGTGACTATTACTGAGTTGGAAGATGTGGAGAATGTTGAGAATCTAATTTTTAAAGATAATTTTGGTTTTCGTGTTGGATGCAGAATTTTTTCAAGAAAAGATGATGCTAGGCTTTTGAATTGCTCATTTCTTAACATTGAAATCATGCGTTGTCCGCTGCCGGGCTTGACCTATAGCAATCAGACAATAGTGCAGGCATCGCTTGGTTTTGGAATAGGTTCAAAACGATAAAAAAAATATTACATTCGCCCTTCACTAAATCCATTTTATCGTGGCGAATACTCTCTTAGGAAATAAAAAGGCTCAGACGGCTTGGACGATGTATGACTGGGCCAACTCGACATATAATCTCGTAATCGGTACGGCGATATTCCCCATTTTTTATAGTGCAGTCACAGAGAAGCATCAATTTGAAGGAAAGTCTGCTATTGATGATGTGCTACTTTTTGGACATGTATTTAAGAATACAGAGGTGCTTTCTTATGCATTAGCTCTGGGTATGGCCATTGTCTGTATTGTTTCTCCTATGCTTTCTGGATTGGCAGATTATCTCGGTAAAAAGAGATTCTTTATGCAGATGTTTTGTTACATCGGTAGCCTCTCATGCGCGTCGATGTATTTTTTCAATATGGAGCATTTTGAATTGAGCATGATGAGTGTTGTTTTTGCTTGTGTGGGTTTTTGGGTGAGTTATGCATTTAGCAATTCGTTTTTGCCAGAATTGGCCGAGCCTCAGGACCAGGATAAATTATCCGCAAGAGGTTATAGCATGGGGTATATAGGAAGTATTATTCTTTTGGTATTAAATCTTGTTGCGATTCAAGGGTTTGGGATGCCAGCGAAATATGCTTTCATTTCTGTTGGAATATGGTGGGTGGGTTTTGCTCAAATCACCTTTTATCATTTGCGAGATCAACCAACAGGCATGAAGCGTGAAAGAGGAATTTTGAAAAAAGGTTTTAAAGAGTTGAGAGGTGTGTGGAATGATATGAATGAAACCAAGCGTCTTCGTCGTTACCTCATTGCGTTTTTTGTTTTCAGTATGGGCGTGCAGACCATCATGCAGATGGCGTCGCTGTTTGGAACAAAGGAAGTATATCAATACAATGAAGCGGGAGAGCTTGTGCGTGGATTGGAGTCTGGGCAATTGATTGTAGCTGTAATTTTGGTTCAATTGATTGCGATTCCGGGAGCCTATTTCTTTAGTTATTTATCACGAAAACTTTCGAATCTTTTGACATTAAAAATCGCTTTGATTTTTTGGGCGTTGGTATGTTTGTACGCGTATGCGATAGTGACTACACCTGTTACATTTTATGTGGCGGCGGGTTGCATTGGCTTTGTGATGGGCGGTACGCAATCATTAGCACGAAGTACATATTCTAAATTTTTACCAGAGACAGATGATCACGCTTCTTATTTTTCTTTTTATGATGTAACAGAAAAAGTGGGATTGATTATAGGATTATTATTATTTGGTTTCTTGGAAGGTTTCGCGGGCAGCATGCGGGCGAGTATTTTGGCTTTGATTAGCTTCTTTGTTCTTGGGTATATCTTGATATTGTTTGTGCCCAAAAAAGAAATTGAAGTAGAGAATAAAGTCTTTAAAGTTTAGCAGGACCAGAGATAATTACCTGCCAGAACGCATAGCACTAAACCGCCGGCCATGGTTATTTTTGCCAAGAGGCTGGCGATGGAGTAGTGTGATTTTTTTCTTGCGAAAAGAGAAATGAAAATGGTGAGCATTCCGGGAATGATGACGCATGCTGCGAGCGCGAGTGCTGCGTTGATATCGGTGCCGGGGTGGAGGCCGACGCGGTAAAAGGCGAGGGAAACAGCGCCGAGGCAGAGCAACATCATCAAAGCAGCATAATTGCGTGTGAAACCTTCCCCTTTGACAATCGGCATGGTCTGATACTGTCCGATCTTATCGCCCTTGAGATCTTCCAAATCTTTTAATGCTTCACGCGAAAGCGAAAGAAGAAATGCGAATAATGCATACGCTCCTATGATAATCCAAAGGTTTGTCTGAAGGAGATCAGCGTTTTGATGGATGTCTTTGTAATATTTTATAATTAATGGAATCTCATATGCCCCCGTCCATATAGGTACGAAGCTCACACACAGTGCTACGACAAGATTGCCACTAAAGATTTGTTTTTTGAAGATAGGACTATAGAACCAGAGTAAGGTGGCAATAACAACGGGAATCAACACGGGCCACCACAGGTTGTATTTAATTGAGAGGTAGATTGAAATAAATACTCCAATTATATTGAACGACTGATGCAAGACCATGGCTACGCGTCGTTTTACGGTCTTGCCAACTACCACACGATCGGGTTTGTTGATTAAATCCACTTTTACGTCAAAGTAATCATTGATGATATTGCCTGCCGCTGTGAGCAGAACTACGACCAATACAGAAAGAAAGAAATCGAATTCTGAGAGTCTTAATTTCATCCCAAGGCATTGAGAGTCAATGTACGGGGCGATAAGAAAGAGGCGCAAAACATACATCGTCGCTATTACTATCAACAGGTTGATAGGTCGCATAAGTTTGAGTATGTGCAGTAATGATATCAAAAGTGTAATGGTTGAAATCTTTCGTGGCAAATATCTACAAAGGTCGTTTACTTTTGTCTCCCTTGATTTGATAAAAATATGGAAGAAGAGGTTAAAGAAAACAATGAAATGGAAGTTTCGGCAACTGGGTCGAAGCAGATAGTTGTTTTTGGAAAACATGATTACATTATCAAGAATACTCAGAGTACTCTTGAGAAGGCTGGCTACACTGTGAAAGGCTTCACTGAGGTGGAGATGGCACGTATGTACTTGGAAACCAATCCTTGTGATCTTTTGTTTATGGTAGGAGCCGTGGATCCACACGATCGAATTACATTGAAAGATGTATTGGATCGACAGCATCCCACAGCGAAGTTGCTCGACCACTTTGGTGGACCAGCTACGATTTTGTCAGAAGTGGAGTCTGTTTTTAAATAGACTACTTGATCAGGTAGTCTGCTTTATAGACTTTGTTCTCACCATTTTTAGCAAGTGCGTACGTAAATCCTTCGCGGAGAGCGAAAGCTCCTGTCTCACCTTTTTTATTTACCGCTAAAAGGCCGACCTGAAATTCTTCGGTCATAAAGGCGTTGATTTGTTTTACACGTTTTATTGCTTCTTCACATGCCTTTTGAGGGTGCATGCCTTGGCGCATCAACTCCACGATAAGGAATGCGCTACAAGAACGAAGCACGGTCTCTCCTAATCCTGTCCCAGTGGCAGCTCCTACGGCGTTATCAACGTAAAGGCCTGATCCAATAATTGGACTATCACCAACACGGCCGCGCATTTTGTAAGCGAGTCCGCTAGTAGTGCATGATCCTGCCAAATCACCGTTGCCATCCATGGTGACCATTCCGATAGTATCGTGATTTTCGATATTGATAATTGGCTTGTATTCACTCTTAATCAACCATTCTTCGTAGGCCCTGACAGCTTCTTCACTTTGAAACTCATCTAAAGACATTCCTTGAGAGAGGGCAAATTTTTGGGCTCCATCTCCTACCAACATCACGTGAGGGGTGCGTTCCATCACCATGCGTGCAACGGTGACGGGGTGCTTTATTTTTTCAAGAAAACAAACCGAACCCGCGCGCCCAATGCTATCCATTATGCAGGCATCAAGCGTGGTATGACCGTCGCGATCGGGAAGACCGCCGAGACCAACAGATAAATTTCTAAAATCAGCTTCAATGACTTTTACCCCTTCTTCGGCCATATCTGCAGCCTTTCCGCCATTTTTTAAAGTACTTATGGCTTGGGCATTGGCCTCGACGCCGGCGTCCCAAGTGGAAAGGGCTATTCCATCTTTGTATACTTTACCTTTTCCAAACCGAGCGTTCGTTCGGTGGTCGGGGTTTATAAACGAAAGCCCAAGAGTGGCGGCTGCGGCAGTGGCCGTAGACTTCGTAATGAAATTTCTTCTACTGATATGCTTCATCTGATAGGAGTACTTTCTACCATCTCCCTTTTTAATGTCTCGACAGTGTCGGCTGGGAGATTTTGTAAATCTAATAACATCAATCCATCCAACGCATTATTGAATTTTGGGTCTGCGTTGAAGGATAGAATTTTTGCGTTTTGCTGGAGATATTTTTTTAATAAAACGGGCATAGTAAAACTGCTTGGCTCAATGTCAGCAATAATTTTGTCCATCTTTTTAATATCGCTCGAGCTGGCCTCTAAAAGTGCTGCGGTATCAACATTTTTCGTTTTTGGACGAAATGCATTACGCGGCTCCACGTGCTTGGAGAGTTCGCGATCGAAGTGATTGCGTTCAATAAACTGAATGATCAATTCTTTTGAAACTTCTTGATAGTTGTTGGAGATACTCACAGGACCAATGATGTATCTGAAACGTGGATTTGCAAGAAGATAGAATAAAATTCCTTTCCACAAAAGGAAGAGGGAGAGTCTGTGCTTTTGATATTCTTGTACAATAAAGGATCTACCTAATTCAATGGATTGAGAAAGAATTGGATTCATTTTGCGAGACATCCTAAAAAGGCTAGAAGTATATAGTCCCTTCGAGCCGTACTTAGACATAATGTCCGGACCGTTTCCGATGCGATAAGCACCAGCAATTTTTTGAGCTTCGCGATCCCACAAAATGAGATGATCGTAATAGAGGTCATACTCGTCCAAGTCAATGCTCTTGTTAGTGCCCTCACCCACGGCCCGGAAGGTCACTTCTCTCAAGCGACCAATTTCTTTCAAAATATTTGGAATGTACTGACTGCCCACAACGTAGCAGTCGAAGACATCATAAGTTAGCGTCTTGAAAGAATCGATGGAGTCTATTTCTTTTTTTATCAAAGAAGAATCTACGGCATCAATGATAGGATCAGAATTTTTGGGAAAACGGAATAGTCTGAAATAATCGCGACGTACATCAAAACTACTGCCTAAGGCATAAGTCTTGGCGCGAAGATATCTTCCGAGTTGATCCACATTGGTAAACATCTCCATGTCCTTTGCGGCGATGGGTTTACCGATTTTTATACGAAGGCTTTTCCCTTTTTTCTTTAGCATTTCCGAGGGAAGTGCGAGCGTGCGCAGTCCTGGATGTATCAAACCTAGAAGGTGGAAGATGCGAGAGTTGGCGCCGTCGAAATAAACAGGAACCACAGGCACTTTTGCCTTCTTTATAATCTTTATTGCACTATTTTGCCATTTACGGTCTGCGATTGTTTTTAAATCTCCTTGGAATGTAGAAACCTCACCGGCTGGAAACAATCCCAAAGGAAATCCGGCTTCCACATGTTGCAAGGCGGCCTTCAGTCCGGAAACATTGTTGTAAGCTCCTTTCATTTGTTCGAAAGGATTTACACTCAAAAAATAGTCTTTGATGGGCTCTACATTTTGAAGAAGAAAATTGGCCATCACTTTGAAATCTGGTCTTACTTCTCCAATGAGCTTGATAAGCGCTAATCCGTCTAATGCACCAAATGGATGATTGGCAACAACAATGAAAGGACCTGTCTTTGGAATGTGCGCCAATAATTCTTTGTCGAACTCTATCTCTACATCAAGCGTAGCAAACAATCGATCGATTGCTTTTAGCCCTTCTTCTTTACAAATGTCATCATACAGCTCATTGACTTTGTCAATCCTTGCAACACGCGAAAGCAGCGGAATAATGGGATTATCCTTTGGAAGTTTTGTTGCTGTTGCTATGGCCTCTTCAGGAATTAATTTTTTCACGCGGATGGAGATTTAGTAGGATTGGTTGGCGAAAATTATTTTATCATCAAGGGAACACTTTCAACTGAGGTATTGGTTGCCACACGAATGTGATAGAGTCCTGACGGAAAGTTGGAGGCATTAATGAAATATTTTTGAGTGCCTAGAGGAAGCGTGCCATTGAATATTGTTGCTGTTTTTTGTCCGAGGGCGTTGATTAGTTCTACGCTTCCTTGCTCCACATGAAGATTATTGATTTCGATGCAGGTGATTGCTTCCGCAGGATTTGGGAATACACGTGAAAATGAAAGCGTGTTATGTTCTTCGATATTTACTGCATTTCCAATCACGTTAAAGTGCCAATAGCCTTCTGGTGCAGGCATAGGTCTATTTTGGATTTTTCCCGACACTGATGTACCCTGCACGTAGTAGTAAACAGTGGTGCCTCCTGGTTGGGCAGGTATGAAACCTCTGTAGATATCATCTCCCATGGATGTCATTGCCACCTCGGTGTATGAATCGTTGAGATCTGTTTTCCAAAACAACTTTGCCGCCGAGATACCAGAGCGATGCTTTACGTATGCATCAACGGTGTATGGGTTGACTTGATCTTCGGTATCATCAAGAGACTGATGCGAAATCAAAAGGGGATCACTAACACCTACGCTATGAGTGATACAGTGAATTGCCCCGCTAAGAGCAATGATTTGTTCCTCTTGATTGTCCGAGTCGATGCCTACAATATTGTATCCAGGGAGAATTTCACCCCAGATGCGGAAGGCTGTAGTGTCATATTCCTCGCGATATGTAGGGAAAATTACAGTGTTATTTGCAAAAACAGCATTGGTGTAGGTGCGATAATAACCAGCGGTAGGAGTGGAGCTTGGCCACAAGCCACTGGCGCTCGGCGGCATGGGAATACGTATCACCTCATAAGGAGTGCCCCATTTGGACATATAATTGGAAAGTACATATTCGATGTTCGCGTTGATTTGAGGACCGTCCGCTATACCTTCGGGGTATTCGCCTACTAGTAATGTTTCCTCGTCGATCAACTTCATGTGCATGTCAATGTGATGAATACCATCATAGGGTAGGATAGGCATTTTGATATAGCGATCGATACCGAGGTATTCTTGAACAAGTGCATCAATTTCTGATTCTGTTTTGGAAGAAACGCCATATGGATTACCAGGTTCGTTTTCTTCTAAAATCAACTCAGAAGACATTGCTGTTCCGAAACCATCTGACATCCAATTGCCACCAGTATTGACCAAGTCATCGGGGCTTTGTGTCATGGCATACAAGTCGATTCCAAGTTCATCGGCGAAGTATTGTGGCGAAGCATTGTCATTTGGGCGTGTGATTCGGTTGTATATCCAATCCACCATTACGAGGTCGTCCACTTCATTTCCATAAACAGTATTGGCTGCATAGTCTCGCATCCAGATTGAGTCAAAGTCTCCGGGAATAATGGTGACGTTGTTGAGATTAGCAAAGGCAGGACCACCAAGGTTTGTACTCAGTAGATAATTTTCGGTCTCTGCGACATCTTCTGATAAAATTAATACGCGTGTTTGGGTGCGCGCGGCCGCAACAATTTGCTTGAGGATTCCAGGAAACCCAGTCCATGAGATCGTGAGTGCCTGAATTTCTTCCCATTCCGCGGCGCTTCTCAAACTGGTAAATGGAGGTGGGGTTTCAATGGCGCGGCCATTGTTTTCCAATGAATACTCTCCTCGCGAAATCATCTCTAATTCCGCAGCAGAATAGCCACGAGGTAAAATTTCTTGAGCATTAAAAGCTGTGATTGCTAAAACGAACAAAAGCAATGTAAATATTTTCTTCATTATTGATTTTTTCTAAAATAAATATAGTGTAAAGATTGATTAAGTCTTACCACTGAATGTTTAATATTGATAAGTTGCCGCGACCGCAGAAAATGCTGTCGCGCATGAAAACGGTTTCTCCTGGATTGACTACTTCATATCGGTATTTAAGCCAAGTATCGCCATAGGCGCGGCATTCATAAGTGCTATCAATTACAGATGAGCTAATGTTGCGCCAATTGTTGTTGCAACAGAGACAATCGAATTCCGCATTTTCAAAACGAAAATTCAATTGCGTCGCATTCGCTACCACTCCTGTTTTTGATAGATTAACTTCAATAAATGCTTCTGGATAAAGACTTAAATTTTGAGAGACTTCTTCGCCTGGCTGGAATGCTGATGCACTGAGATTATAGACACGTGTTATGTATCCAGGAAGGCTCCCCGTCACTCGGGCTTCGACAATATTGGCATTTTCCCATTCAATGCGATAAGAACCTCCGCCAGATGCCGTGGCTGCGCCAGCCTGAGAGAAAAAACCTCCGAAATTTCCTCCTTCTAATAGTTGTTGCTCTACCAGAACATTGACATTGTTGAGTGCCGCATTGTTGCGTGCGTCTGTCACATTACCTTTTAAAATGAAGTTTTTGTTTTCTTCTTTTTTACAATGTGTAAATAAAAACGTGAGTGCGATGAAGAGGAAATAAGTGCTTTTTGTCATTTAACTTTTTCGCGATAATGATTATAAACTGCTAGTATTTTGTCTACAAAATGATAGGGTTCTTTTGCATGGCAGTAGCCATGTTTTACCACGTCTAAAGTATAGTATTTTTCTTGAGTTTTCAAGAGCAAACATTCGGCAACATTGTCTACCCAAATTGTATCAGGTTTACCTAAAACTCTTGCGATGTTACGTGCATCTTGAATGTGTCCGGGGCCAATGTTGTAGCTTGCTAAGACAAACTTTCTCCGTTCCTCAGGGTTAGGGATTCTCTCTTGCCAATAGCGCTCCAAATGCTTGATATATTTCACTCCAGCGCGGATATTAGGTTCAATAAGTTGTGAAGTGTCACAATCGAATCTTGCCGCCGTTTCGGGCATCAGTTGCATCAAACCAAATGCACCACTCCATGAAACAGCTTCTGGGTTAAATCGCGATTCTTGATAAGATAATGCTGCAAGCAAGCGCCAATCCCAGTTTATCTCTGGGGAATATTTTTTAAAAAGTGAATCATAAGGTGAAATCTTTCCCGGCCCAAGCTGAGGCAATTGGTAGGGGCCTTTGTATCCGTAATAGCTTTCTACCTTGAAGTATTTGTCAAAAGTTTTGGTCACTTTCTTTGTTCCAGATTTACTTTTTAACCAATCGTTTATTGCTTTTTCCAAATTGGGAGCATTACTCCTTACTGCCCAAGCAATGGGTTGTGGAGCGCTCACGGGCACCGACATATCCAGCTCAGGAAAATCTAATTGTTGCAATACAGCAAGGTTTTCGTCTGTTATGGTGCGTTCAATTTCTCCAGAAGCAGTGAGGCGAATCATGTCTTCGGTGCTAATCTCACCAGGCGCCTCCTGTATATTGATGTCAAATTCATTATTTTTTTCAATTTGCTTGAGTCTGGTATAAAATGAGGAATAGCGATGCACCCAAATTGATTGATTTTGGAGTGACAATGTATCAGTGAGAATGGCTAAGGAAGAGTCTGGATGAAGAGGATCCATCTTTTTTTGAACGAGCATCTGGCGCGTTTGATAAACGGGAGAGCAGAACCTAACAAATTGTTGACGCTCCTCGGTTACTGTGAGATTTGAGGCAATAATATCTCCTTCGCCTTGATTTAAGTGAGAGAACATTTTGTCTACATCGTCGAGAATCCGAATTTCAAGTTTTACACCAATGGATTTGGCAAAGGCTGCTACTAAATCATAATCAAATCCACGCCCTTGGCCACGGTATTGATAGTACGTCGTGGGCCCATTTTCCGTAATAAGAATAATTTTACCCCTCGCTTTTATTGAGTCAAGATCGAAATAAACTGGCGCTGGAATATCTAGCGCAGTTTCATCATCTGCGCTATTGCAGGATGAAATAATGAATACCGAAAGGAGGATGAAGGTAACCGTGGATGTCCATTTTGTTAGGTTAGTCATATTGATTGCAAAATACGAATTTTTTTCCAAACAAAAAGAGGCTGACCGAAAACGGACAGCCTCTAGTTGGTAAGCGGTTTATGGTTTTGGTTGGTATTACTTTTTAATGAACTTCGATGTTGTGTTATCGTAGCTAATCCAGTATTCTCCTTTTGAAAATGAAGTGACATCAATGGAGGAACCTATTCCTCTTTTCACAATATTGCCATAGCTATTGAATACTTCGAAGGATGTATTTCCTGTGAAGTTGATGAGTTTTGCCTTTTTGTCGTATTGGAAAGAGACAGGCGCCACTTTGCTTGTCACCTCACATTCCATGCTTTTTCTGAGGTCACCTTCATAGCTTTTCTGGGCTACACGAAACTTATTGAGGCCACTCACGAGCGTTGCTTGAAACGAATATGTGTTTTTTACTGACGTCCCGATTCCCATTACCTCTCCAACTGTCACCCACTTATTCCACTTGAATTGTTGAATGATATATGACAATTTGCCCATTTCACCCGTACTTTCCCAGGTCAAAAGACCATTTTCATTGCATGTAATTTTTTTACATTCGAATGCAGGAGCTGGTTCTAAGGCACCGGGATTTAAAATCTTGGGAGTGCAACCATCTTTGTGCTTGATGACTACTGTGGTGGGATCGCCCACTTTGAGATTTAGAATACTCAAATCGATTTCGAAGGCTTGTGAGTTGATCTCGTCTGTGGTGATTTGACCATTCACAGTGACCTCATAGACACAAAAGCCGACACCATCTTGGCTGACTTGATTGACAACAAAGATGTTTCTCTGTTGATAGCGACCTTCCATAACTATACTACCAGCAATGGCATTTACGGTCGCGAAAAGGACAAGAATGAAGGGTAAAAACTTTTTCATAAAACGATCGGTTTAGTATCGTTGAGGACAAAAATAGGGTTTCTTTCTCAATAATAGTTATTTATCACTAAAAAGGGTTCTTAGGAAGGCGAGATTTCTGCTTTAACGGCTTCACAAAGCTGTGGAAAGTAATTATCAAAAGCAGTTTCTGCCTGATTTACAGCATCTTCAAAAACGGGTCCAATATTTTGTAGCAAATGTCCCCCCTGAACTCTTCTGCTCAATCCTGAAATACTTTTTAGTATTCCCTCCTTGGTGACATAGGCGTTCAGCCAGTCATACATTTTCATATAGTGAAGTGCTTCGAGCATCCTTGGAGGAATCACGGATTGATTTTTTTCAAGAGAATTATAGGTGGTTTGTGCAAACACAGCGAGGCTTTCATGATGATGCTGGTTCCACTGCTTGGCAAGAATATGATCAAAGAGCATATCAACGGCAACAGGAGAGAGCAGTCCGCAATGGGGACGTAGGAAAGCACGAAGGGTTTTCGGCCCCTCAGAAATTTCTGTTAAATGATCGATTAAACGGTGTTGGCGAATTCCCTGTTGGATGCCAATTTCATATTGTTCGAAATACCTTCCCTTCACTGCGTCTGCGATGAATTGACCCATTAGCCGTTGTTCATCATCAAAAGCCAGATAGAAGTGCGCCAGAAAATTCATAATGCAAATGTCTATTATTTTCCCCTTTCATGGTTTTTTTTAGCCACTTACCTTATTTAAGGGCCGCATATATAACATCTCAATAACTGTCTTGATTGTCTGTATTTTTGAATTCGTAATGCGGTTAAATCGGAATATCATTTATTGGGCTTGTCAAATTATTGGCTGGATTGCTTTTATTTTAGGAAATGTGATGACTGCATATGTCACTGATCAGGACCTTAGCAAGGCAATCAATGTGTCTATTATGGTTTTTATAATGGGTATAACGATCACCCATCTCTTTAGAACTGTTATTCATCATTTGGAATGGAAGAAACTAAATATTCTGGCTTTGATTCCCAGGGTATTCTTAGCGTCAATCGTAATGAGTTTTTTATTCGTCCTTTTAAATACGGCGCTAACGGACATTCTAAACGGTGATATTCCACTAATACGTTCTTTTTTTTCAAGTAGAATTTTCTTGAACGTATTGCAGTTTTGGTTCTTGTTTTTCCTTTGGTCGATTCTCTACTTCGCAGTTAATGTATTTGAGAATTGGAAAAAGGAAGAAATTCAAAATTTGGAATTGAGAGCAGCAAAAACTGAAATCGAACTAAATAGTTTTCGCTCTCAAATGAATCCTCATTTCATGTTCAATTCACTTAATAGCATTAGGGCATTGATAGATGAAGATCCAGAAAAGTCAAAGAAAGCCATCAATATGCTCAGTTCAATCGTGAGAAATAATCTCATGCTTGGAAAGAACATGACGGTGACTCTTAAGGAAGAGCTGGATTTGGTAGAAAATTATTTATGGATGGAGAAGGTGAGGTTTGAAGAACGACTCACCATTCGAATGGATGTGGACGAAGAAGCACTCGAATGTCATATTCCACCATTCATGTTGCAAACGATTGTCGAAAATGCAGTGAAACACGGCATATCAAAAATTATTAAAGGAGGCTTGATTGAAGTTATAATCAGTCTTGAGAGCGATATTGTAAAAATAGTAGTCAGAAATAGTGGGACATTTGAAGAAAATAAGACCGCTCAAGGAATTGGTATTGCCAATACGCGTAAGCGATTAGATTTGATTTACGGCAACAAAGCCAATTTTAATATTTATAATCAGGACGATTTTGTAATCACTCAATTGAATATTCCAAGTAAATTAAAATAAACATGAGAACATTAATTATTGACGATGAACGCTTGGCACGCAAAGAATTGATGAATTTGCTGTCGAAGCATCCCGAGATAGAAGTAATAGGGGAGTGTGCAAATGCAGAGGAGGCAATTAAATCAATCGAAGAACATAGTCCAGATTTGATTTTTCTCGACGTTCAAATGCCGGGAATGAACGGTTTTGAAATGCTCAAGAAATTGGAAGTAGTTCCTCAAGTCATCTTTGTAACTGCTTATGATGAATATGCCATGAAGGCATTTGAAGTGGATGCTATCGACTATATACTAAAGCCTGTAGAGGATATCAGATTAACAGAAGCCATTCAAAAAGTAGTTAAGAATAATTCGCTTGAGGATAAAATAGAATCGATCCCCCACATTTTTGAAGGACGCCTCGGACAAGAAGATCAAATATTTTTGAAAGATGGTGAAAAATGTTGGTTCGTTTCTTTAAAGGATGTTCGATTGTTTGAAAGCGAAGGCAATTACGTACGTGTGTTTTTTCATCAATCAAAACCATTGATATTAAAATCGCTCAATACACTTGAGGAGCGATTGGATCACACTTTTTTCAGAACCAATAGAAAATTTATCGTCAATCTGCGCTGGGTCGACACGGTTGAAAACTGGTTCAATGGTGGATTGCGGATGACCCTCAAAGACGGAACCATCGTTGAAGTTTCGCGAAGACAAGCAGCAAGATTTAGAGACATGATGAGCCTCTAGACTTGAACTGCCAGCATGATCATGTCATCTAATTGTTCAAGATCTCCTTTCCAAGAATTGATGAAGTCCTTTAGAGCTTCTCTCTGTTCGATGAGTGAAAGGTGGCTGTGCATACTTAGATGTTCACCTATGCCCTTACGTTTGATTTTCTTGGCAAAAGGCCCTCCGAATTGATCGGTGATACCATCCGAGAACATATAGATGATATCGCCTTCAGATAATTGAAAGCTCTGCTGCGAAAATTCAGTTCTATTGCGCTCGATGACGTCTCCTATTGATCTTCTATTGCCGCGTACTTCTATCAGTTTTCCATTTTGATACAAGAACATCGGACGATTAGCAGAAGCAAAACGTAGCTCTTTCGTTACGACATCATAATCAATGATGCTGATATCCATTCCATCAGGTATACCTGCTGTTTCGATATTCTTATTGAGTATTACATCCAACTCATGATCGAGTACTGATAGCAGTTCCAAAGGTGAGTTTACGTCGCGCATTTTCGCAACATCCTTTATAAGGGTGCTACCAATGAGCGACATAAATGCTCCGGGCACCCCGTGACCTGTGCAGTCTGCCACAGCCAAAATGATTTTATTTCCGAACCTTTCTACAAAATAGAAATCTCCACTTACGATATCTCGAGGCTCGTAATAAACATAAGCGTCACTAAAATGCCTGCTAAGTGCGCCTTTCGGCGGTAACATTGCATTTTGGATATTTTTTGCATACAGAATGGAGTCAGTTATGTCTTTATTTTTTATTTCCAAAAGCTCCTTTTGTTCGACAACTTCTTTAGTTCTTTCGTCAAGTGCTTTCTGAAGTTTTACTTGGTTATCTCTTAGGATGAGTTCTCTTCTGGTTATGATAACGCGAACTGTGAAAATGATAAGAAAGAAAATTATAAAGTAAAACCACCATGTTTGCCAGAATGGCTTCTTAATAGTTATCTCTATTGACTTGATAGTTTGACCGCCTATTCCATCACTATTGTAGCATTTAACTTTAAATGTATAAGTGCCAGGCGCTAAGTGATTAAATCGAGCAACATTTTCCGTAGTTGCTTTGCTCCATTCACTTTCAAGGTTTTCTAGAATGAACTGGTATTGCACGCCTATAGGATCTTTCAATGAAATGCCCCGGAAATAGAATTCAAACTTATAATCACCATACGGCAGAATGATCTTGCTGTTAAGAGGTTGAATAGAGTCGGAGATTATTAACCTAGTTAAATCTAAAATAGGTTCGAACTGATTGGGAATATCTTTTGAAGCATCGTAACGCAAGATTCCGTTGTTGGTGCCAAAAATTAAATTCTCCCCAAAACATGCCACAAGAGCATTATCCGTAAAAGCCCGATTACTCGTCCCATCTGGCTCGTAAACGTTGGCAGTGTTGTCGTTAAGATTTATTTTGGAAATCGATGCTCGGTGACCTACCCAAATGTTGTTTTTCGTATCACAATAAAGACTATAGCAATAATCACTTTTTAGAGCGTTATTGCGATTATAGCTTTTAGGTGCTTTGGGAGTGAGTCTCCAAACTCCTGTTCCGTCTGTACCTGCCCACACATTTCCTTGTAAGTCTTCAGCATAGCACTTAATGCTCACTTGTAAATCGTTAAAAATACCATCTAGATATTTGATCACATTATTTTCTATGTATGGAATATCTTCGGTAGTGGTGGCGATCCAAACTTTATTATTTGAATCTTTATATAGCGCCTTAATTACATTGGCCGAAAGCCCGGTCTCTATTGTGGCTTGATACTCAACTTTCTTATTTTTTATAAAAAAAATTCCGTAATCGGTGGCCACATAAACATTTTGATCATGAGACTCGATATCGTTTATTCGAACACCAGAAAACTCTTTAGACAACTCAATGTGTTGAAGTTTTTTTTGTCCTTTTTGCAACCAATACACACCATTTTTATCGGTGCCGATCCAAAGGTTATTCGAATCATCAATGTGTAGGGTAGTAATAAAGTCTTGTGGCAAACCACTGCGTGAGTCTAGACTATCAATCAACATTCCTGGATGGACAACCGAAATATAAAGCTTCCCAAAGAAACCGGAGTAAAGTGTATCATTTTTGGAACATAAGCTCGAATTTCCTACTTGAAAGGAACTTGATTGATATTCGGCAAAATAGTTTTCTTCTAGACAGTATAACCCCTTTCCAATTGTCCCAATCCATAAATTATTTTCAACATCATGAAAACTAACATTGATATTTTCTGCAGCATTAGTTCCATTCTCGTTATAGGCTTGGAGCGACGTGAATAAGGAACCATTAAAACCCGAAAGTTCTATTAAGCCGTGTTGATTTGTACTTAACCATAATTCATTAGCTGAGTTCACCTTGATGCTTCTGATATAGTAGGTGCTTAGATCATCATGGATATATTTTAATTGACGACATTTATAGACATTGTTTTCGAGGTAACAACTGTAAATACCATGGTCTTCAGTAGAAACGAATATGTAATTTGCTGAAGCATCAATATCAGTGACATTAGTTAATGGAAAATCTGGTATTTCAGTAGTAAAAAGTTGGTCATTTTGAATTTTTAATTCAATCAATCCCATATCCGTTCCAAGCAAAATTCTACCTTTAGAGTTGATATACATGCATGACAATGTATAGTCTTCCAATCCATTCTTGTAGTGGGTAAACTGCTTATCGGGAGAGCATTTTAATATTCCGGAGTTTTGGGAAATCAACCAAACATTCCCGTTGGCATCTTCGCAAATATCCGCTACTTTTCCCGTAAAGTATTTGGAGAGATCAAGAGCTTGTATCTTTTCATTATGGAAAATGCTCACAGCATTTATTCCATGCCCAAGCCAAATTTCTCCATTCCTTCGATGGAAACTTGATTGGATCAGCTCATCTACTAATCCTTGCCTTTTGTGGTACGCCTTGAAATCAAAACCATCAAAGGTGAAGAGACCTTCTCCAGTGCCTATTATCAACTTTCCATTTTCATCCTGATTAATGGTGTTGACATAACGGCTCTCGAGACCTTGTTGTTCGGTGAAAATTTTAAACCGATATGATTGTCCAAGACAAGCTATCGATGCGACTATGAAGAGTATGAAAGATAGGGTGGCTTTCATCATTTATCTCTTTCCTGATGGTTGTGGTTTGATGGCGATTTGCCCTCTTGGTTTTGGCACACCGCCTATTGGGATTGTAAAGAAAGGCATTTGTTCGCCATATTGGTTACGAACATAGAAAACAACGTTATTATTATTCACTCCAGCAACGTTTAGGGCCTTTTTGAATTGAATATCCAAAGATTTGCCTCGCTCGCCAGTTTTAATTTCATATTTGCTTTCAGACCATTTACTTTCTTTACTTGTTTTCAATAGTTCCCCAGGATTTACCGCTGATACGAGTTTGATATACCCATCGTTGTCCCAATCAAAATTGTATAGAATAAGAGAAATTACTTTTTCATCAATATAAGGGTAAATATGACTCACCTGTCCACTCTCCGAATGGAGACGAAAAGTGTACTCAAATGTAAATGCGTTGCCACCTTCAACAGAGATATTTTTGTCTGCCGCTGAGGACATATAATATCGATATAGATTACCATCATCTCCTTTGATTCCTTCACAAATGATTTTGAAAATGTAACCACCATATTGAGCGGAATATTCACCTTCTGACGGATTGAACGGCCCAAAGGTGTACCAAGCATTATCATAAATTGATTTGTTGTCAAAGACTTTTGTAGCCAGCAGATTGCCACTTTTAAAATTCCCAATAGGATCTACATTGCGCGCGTCTTCAACGCTTATGCAGCCCGCTCCACCGTAAACACTATATTTACTGGAGGAGTTGAATTCACCGTTCATCTCATCATTTTTTCCTCCGATTTCAGGGTCAAAAACTCTCAAGTATATAGGATTTTTGAAGTCTTTTGGAATTGAAAAAAAGAAAGTCTGACAGTAGTCATCATCCCCCCACTTTGTTCCAGCTTCCTTAGAAAAAGTAACCAGAAATGGAATATTCTCATCATTCGCTGGTACAGGTTGACAGAGCGCAGTGTCACACCAAGCGAGAAATACTATAATGAATAGGAAGAGGCTTTTTCTAGTCATTGCTTGTAGTGAAAATGATAATAAATTCGACTCTTCGATTCAAACTCTTGCCCTCTTCTGTTTCATTGGTTGCTATGGGTTGAGTCTCAGCATAGCCTTTGGTTATTAGTCGATTGCTCTGCACACCTTTTTTAGTGAAGTAGGCTTTCACACTTTGGGCACGCTTCTCCGAGAGTACTTGATTATATTCATGAGTTCCCTGCGAACATGTATGAGCATTGATTTTTATAGTAAAATCCTCCTCGAGTTTGAGCATTGCAGCGATATAGTCAAGGTTTCCAAAAGATTCTTCTTTAATCACCGCACTATTGTATTCAAATTTGATGTCTTTTAAACGATTGAATTCGATATTGAGCGCTTCGGCATTCCCAGGCTCTATGAACTTTCCAGTGCGAACATATTCCTTCCCAAAGTTCGCTTGGTCAAATGATTCTATGCTCAGTGCTTTTCCTGATTGCGCTTGTATATCTTTTAACTGTTCATAAAGACGCGATATTTCTGCGGATGCACCTATAGAATAAGTGTAGATGCCTGATGAATCTCTAGATTCTACTATTTCTTCTTTGATTGTTTGGAAACCTTGGTAATTCATAGGCAGTCGCTCCTTTGATTTTTCAATCACAATGCGATAGAGGTTCTTTGGAGTGAGCTTGTTATCGGCAAAACTTTCCGGCTGTGAGCGAAGCGTGATTTTTTGTGTTAGCTCTACAGATGGGTCTGGATCTTCTTGAGGAAATCCAGGTAAGTCCTTTTCGAATACAAAAATTTCTTTAACTGAACACGACTTTAAAATCTCACCCCCTGGCAGTGGCTCGCTCACTGCTCCGCACAGAACTGTATGCCAGCCTGGCTTGGTGAAAGCGTATTTCAAGGTATCTCCTGAGAATGTATGCTCGTCATCAATGATCCAATAATGCTTAGCTGTTTTGTATTTTTTGATCGGAGAATCATCAGAGAAGAAAACAATTGGATAATTCACTTTGACCGAGTCGTTTGATAGAATATAAGGTTGCTGATAGTCTTTTATTTCCAGTATTGTCTCAGATACATTCATAATGAGTTGATCTGTGATCGTATCAATAACACTTAGAGAAACATTATAAGTTCCAGGTTGGGGGTAACAATGTTGAGCATCAAAATTGTGCACAATCGTTCCGTCTCCCAGATTCCATTCATAAATGAGCGGTGTGTTTTGTAAATTTTCAATTTTTGTATCCTCGAGATGATAGCACAATACAGTGCGCTGGTTTTCTTCACAATCGAAGAATTGAGGCACGCTTTTGCTGAATGAATAAATGCGATCCTGTTGTTTTCTGTCTGAACTTATGAATCCAAAATTCTCGTTTACAAACTCGCAATACGAGTAGTCATTTGCAGATGTGTTTAGCGGAGCTGGAAGTGGCTTTGGATTCATCCATTCTCCACCGAAACCTCTTCGTGTTGAGAATATATCCATATCAGTGCGATCGTTGTCGCTGTGTCTGCCATTGGTGCTGAAATAGAACATACCATTTTTTGATTGATATGGAAATACTTCACTACCCTTTGTATTAATGGTGGCGCCAGCGTTTACAGGATTGCTCCATTGTCCGTCTTTCCACTTACAATAATAAATGTCACTTCCACCAAATCCACCTTCCATATTACTAGTAAAATACAGAATAGAATCATTCGGGCTAAGCGACGGGTGTGCCATGTCAAAGCTTTCCGATATTGAGGAAAATGTTAATGTTCCCTGCTTTTCCCATTTTCCATTTATTTTCTTAGCTATGAGAATGCCTAAGTTGTACACCATCTCGTCTGTCACGGATCCGTTTACTGGCTTTCGATCGGGAGTTATGTTTGCAGTGTAATATACGGTTGAATAATCGCTCGTGAACGTTGCCGGACCTTCATTAAGAATGCCTGTCAAGTCACTGGAAAAAAGCATTGGATTAGAAAACTTTCGATGATTGTTGAGATATGTGACAAACATATCGGTATAAAAATTAACCGAATCAATGTCGCCGACAAGCCTTTTTTGATTGCGTGAACTACAAAACACCAGTCCTTCCTCGAAACGAATCGGAGCAAAATCTCCTTGTTTCGAGTTGAAAGGTACTTCATCTATTTCGTACATCTGTGCATTCAATTGCACTGCGGTGATGAAAAATAGCAAAGTGAGCCTTATAGGGTTCGTTATATGTCTTAATAGGGTCATAATGTGAGTGTTTATACCTGAGTGTATAAAAAATGGTTACATTATACATTTATACGGGTATGAACTCCAATATATAGGGGGCTCTGAAACCTAAAAAAGTTGTAGATATCTAGCAGTGGGTGAGACCTATTCTATGGGAAATTACATATACTTTTGCTGAATAACTTTTGTTTATGACACTTATTAAGTCCATTTCAGGCATTCGTGGAACAATTGGAGGCCGCGCTGGTGACAATCTCACTCCAATTGATGTTGTTTCATTTTCCTCTGCATTTTGCAAACTCATTCAGGTCAAAAGAAATAAAACTAATATTAAGGTTGTCATTGGACGTGATGCGCGACGCAGCGGTGAAATGATTTCTGATTTGGTATGTGCTACCCTTATAGGAATGGGAGCTCATGTGGTGGATCTAGGTCTAAGCACCACTCCGACTGTTGAGATTGCAGTGCCTGAAGAAGGTGCTGACGCGGGAATTATCTTGACGGCCAGCCATAATCCAGGCCAATGGAATGCACTTAAACTGCTCAATGAAAAAGGCGAATTTATAAGCGCCACAGAAGGAGAACAAATGCTCCGTATCGCTTTGGCCGCGGACTTTGATTTTGCCGGTATCGATGATTTGGGGAAAATTGAAAAGAAAGATTATTTGGAAATTCATCTGCAGAAAATTCTTTCTCTGCCTCTGGTCAACTCAAAGGCAATTGCAGAAGCCAATTTTACAATTGCGGTGGATGCCGTAAACAGCACCGGAGGAATCTATGTGCCCGCTCTCCTTCGCGCGCTTGGGGTTAAAAATATAAAAGAGATCTACTGCATTCCTAACGGGCATTTCCCACACAACCCAGAGCCCTTGCCAGAACATTTGGGAGATCTTGCTCAGCTTATTTCTCAAGAAAAATGTGACCTCGGAATTGTTGTAGATCCCGATGTGGATCGTTTGGCTTTTGTTTGCGAAGACAGCTCTATGTTTGGTGAAGAGTACACACTTGTTGCTGTAGCGGATTATGTGATCTCAAAAACTCCAGGTAATACTGTATCTAACCTTTCATCTACGAGAGCACTTAGGGATATTACCACAGCCCGCGGTCTATCTTATCAAGCAGCAGCGGTAGGTGAGGTGAATGTTGTGTCGAAAATGAAGGAAACAAATGCAGTCATCGGAGGCGAAGGCAATGGAGGTATTATTTATCCAGAATCCCACTACGGTCGAGATGCACTCGTTGGTATTGCTCTTTTCTTAAGCCACCTTGCTGAAAAGAAATTGAAAATTTCAGAATTAAGGAACTCGTACCCCACTTATGTGATTTCAAAGAATAAAATCGAACTTGATGCCTCAACACCAGTGGATGACATTCTGGAGCAGACAAAGGCTTTATTTAAGGATGCTGAAATTAATACTATTGACGGGGTTAAGATTGACTTTGCAGATGAGTGGGTTCATCTTAGAAAGAGCAATACCGAGCCAATCATTAGAATATATGCAGAAAGTACTTCAAAGCAAAAGGCTGATGATTTAGCTCAAAGAGTGATGAAAGAAATCCAACAATTGATTTCTTAGGTTTTTTGTTTGTAGTTAAAATCACTCAACTTTGTTCTTTAGTTCGTTCAAATGAATATTTATCTCGATAATGCTGCCACTACACCTTTGGATCCAGAGGTGCTACAGACAATGATTCCATTTATGCAGGAGCATTTTGGAAATCCATCTTCTTCTCATGCGTTTGGCCGTAAAACAAAAACAGCCATTGAAAATGCGAGGAGAACAATTGCAAAGGCACTCAATTGTTTGCCATCAGAAATTTACTTCACCTCAGGTGGTACTGAGGCAGACAATCTTGCAATGCATTCTGCGGTTCATGATCTTGGTTGCAAACATATTATTACATCAGCCATTGAGCACAGTGCTGTGATTAAGACAGCAGAATTATTTGCTGCAAAAGGATGGGCGAAATTGAGCATCGTAAAACTTACGCCCAACGGGCATATAGATCTTCTTCATTTGGAACAGTTGTTAGCCAACAACGAGAAATCATTTGTGAGCTTGATGCACGGCAATAATGAAATTGCGAACCTTTTGCCTCTAG
Source organism: Flavobacteriales bacterium (assembly GCA_044371755.1). Taxonomy (GTDB): domain Bacteria; phylum Bacteroidota; class Bacteroidia; order Flavobacteriales_D; family Sanyastnellaceae; genus JAIXWP01. Next base: position 27,382 of record JBILSZ010000012.1, read on the forward strand.
CAGAGGTCGGTGAAATGTGTAAAAAATATGATGCTGTATTTCATAGCGATACTGTTCAAACCATGGGGCACTATGCCTTTGATTTGAAAAATACTAAAATTGACTTTATTAATGCCGCAGCTCACAAGTTTCACGGGCCTAAAGGCGTTGGCTTCATCTACATCAATAGGAAGCTTAAAATCAATGCCGCCATTACTGGCGGTGGACAAGAGAGAGGAATGAGAGGTGGTACCGAAAATCTCTATGGCATTGTTGGTTTGGGAAAGGCTATTGAATTGGCTTACGCACATTTATCAGAACATCAAAATCATGTGCGGATGCTCAAAGCATACATGATAGACTTATTAAAACAGGAAGTTGCAGGCGTGCGCTTCAATGGAGACTCGGCTTCAACTGATAGCCTGTACACTGTATTAAACGTGACCTTTCCTCCGACAGCCAACGCGGATATGATGCTGTTTCTTCTAGATCTAGAGGGAATTGCTTGCAGCGGTGGCAGTGCTTGTAGCTCTGGCGCTACAAAAGGTAGCCACGTGCTTGATGCCATTGGAGCACTTACTCCTGGTAGCGCATCATTGAGATTCTCTTTCTCCCGATTTACCAAAAAGGAAGAAATAGAATACGCAGTCCAAAAAATTAAAGAATTGTGCAGTATTGAAGTGCCTGCTTAATTGCAGGTATTCCCAAAGTAGGTCATGATGCCAATAATGTCGGCGACTCCAACGACTCCATCTTGATTTACATCCGCAGCACATTGGTTGTCATAGATGCATGATCCATCATCCTGTTGAGCAATAGGATTGAAGTTGAAGGCGTCAATATCGGTGCAGCCACCGTAAATACATGAGCCATCGTCCTTTTGCGCAGTTGGATTATAGTTTACCGCAGCTGGATAAATGCAACCCAAACAAGAATAGTCACAACTTCCATCATCGACTGTACAAACGCTGCAATAGTTACACGCAGTAGGATCAATACAACCGTCCGTGATGGCTTGTACTAATTGAAATTGACATGAGCCATCATCAATGTAAGCTACGGGGCTGTAATTAACCGCCGCTGAGTAAGTACAGCCATAGCATGAATAGTCACAAGAGCCATCGTCAACTCCTGCTAGAGGATTATAGTTGCAAGCAGTTGCGAAGGTGCAGCCAGGGACTGGTACGGCAAAATTGATGCTCCAGCCTCCTGCTATGGAACCTACGTCTGTAAATACGTCATCAAGGACATATAACGACCATACTCCATTCGCATTGGTACCTGTATAAAGAGAAGCGAAAGTAGCAGTGCCTGTTGGCGCTGGACTTTGAACAGTAGCTGGAATGATTCCAAAGTTGTCTGTTCCAAAGTCGTTGATATTCGTTGGTCGGTAATTACCAGATGGGTTAAAACTGTTATTGAAAGGAGCTGGGGCTGCATCACTAATAACATATGTCACACTCGCGACATCGGTACCAGATCCAGGGTCACTCATGATTGCAAAACCGATTCCTGTTGGACTCACCAATACCACGTCGATATCATTTGGCCATGTGTGACTTAAGTTTTGGATAGTCACCGACATCGTTGTGATTGATGTTGTGGCTCCAGTTACATTAATAGTTGAAGGAAATGGATTGGCTGGTGCGTTGTCGTTAAAGGTAATTGGCGCAGGATTGCTGTAGGTTTGACCAAACAATTGCCCAGAAATGATGATGAAAACTAAAATAGAAAGTTTCTTCATGGAATAATCAATTACAAATATTACCAAAGTATGTCATGATGCCTATAATGTCTGCGACACCTACCACACCATCTTGGTTCACATCCGCCGCGCACTGGTTGTCATAGATGCATGATCCGTCGTCTTGTTGAGCAATAGGATTGAAGTTGAAGGCGTCTACATCGGTGCAGCCACCGTAGATACAAGAGCCGTCATCTTTCTGGGCAGTAGGGTTGTAATTGACAGCGTTGGCATAGGTGCAACCCAAACACGTGTAGTCGCAACTTCCATCATCAGTAGTGCAGACGCTGCAAAAATTGCACGCAGCTGGATCAATACAACCATCAGTGATAGCTTGAACAAGTTCAAATTGACATGAGCCATCATCAATGTAAGCTACGGGGCTGTAATTAACCGCCGCTGAGTAGGTACAGCCATAACAGCTATAATCACAAGATCCGTCATCCACTCCAGCAAGTGGGTTGTAATTGCAAGCGGTTGCAAACGTGCATCCTGGAACGGGAACAGCAAAGGTGATAGACCAACCTCCTTGAATACTTCCAATGTCTCCTCCAGCGTCGTCAAGAACATATAGACCCCATATCCCGTTTGCGTTTTGACCACCAAAAGCAGAAGTCAGAGTAGCAGCGCCCGCTGGAGCAGAATACAAAATTGCTCCTGGGATCGTGCCGTAAGCGTCAGCACCGGTATCCGCTGGACGGTAACTGCCCGAAGCAATGAAACCAACAGGAACCGTTTGAGCAGCAGCATCATCTAGGGTGATGGTAGTATTAAAAATGTCCAAAGACCCACCCATGTCGCTCATGAGTGTAAAATTCGTCCCCAAAGGTGATCTGAGAACAATATCCACGTCGCTTGGCCAAGTGTGGTTCATGTTCACAAGGGTTACCGTAAGTGTGGTGATACTCGTCGTCGCTCCAGCCACGTTGATGTTGGAGGGAAATGGATTAGCCGGAGAGGCATCATTGATAGTGATGGGTGCCGGATTAGTAAAAGTCTGGGCACCAACACTAATGGAGAAAATCGAAAATAATACGATGTAGAAATTTCTCATTCTGGACTTTTGGTTACTAATAAGTCTGATTTTTATCAAAAGGTTGCCTTAATAACAAGATAAGGGAAACATATAATAACAAAAATGCACCGAAATCAAAGATTTCGGTGCATTTCAATGTAAAATTTTTCTCTTAAAGGTGGATTACCTCACCGTAAGCCGCCGCTGCCGCTTCCATGATCGCTTCACTCATGGTAGGGTGGGGGTGAATGGTTTTAATAAGTTCTTCGCCAGTGGTTTCGAGTTTTCTCAAGGCCACTGCTTCGGCAATCATCTCTGTCACGTTGGCCCCAATCATGTGCGCACCCAAAAGCTCTCCGTACTTTGCATCAAAAATGAGCTTTACAAAGCCATCTTTGTGACCAGCAGCGCTTGCCTTTCCAGAGGCACTGAATGGGAATTTACCCACTTTAATCTCAAAACCAGCTTCTTTTGCACCTTTTTCAGTGTATCCAACAGATGCAATCTCAGGTGAACAATAGGTACAACCAGGGATATTCTTATAGTCAATAGGCTGCGGATGATGCCCTGCGATTTTTTCAACACAAGTAATACCCTCAGCACTAGCCACGTGAGCCAACGACTGGCCAGGAGTGCAATCTCCAATTGCATAATATCCCGGTACATTCGTTTGATAATATTTATCTACAAGAATTTTTCCTTTATCGGTAGCTATACCCACATCTTCGAGACCGATGCCTTCGATGTTGGCAACTACACCCACTGCAGAGAGTACGATGTCGCATTCGATTACCTGCTCTCCCTCCGCGGTTTTTACTTTTACCTTACAGCCTTTTCCAGAAGTATCTACCGAGGTGACCTCAGCATTATTCATAATGTCAATACCATTGGATTTGAAGTTTTTAGCAAGTGCTTTTGATACTTCTTCATCCTCCACTGGAACGATGTTGGGCATAAACTCTACAATCGTCACCTTCGTTCCTATGCTGTTGTAGAAATATGCGAACTCAACACCAATCGCTCCACTGCCAACGATGACCATGCTCTTTGGCTGTTCGGCAAGAGTCATCGCTTCGCGGTAGCCGATGATCTTCTTTCCATCTTGAGGAAGGTTTGGAAGGATACGTGAACGTCCCCCTGTAGCTACGATTACATGATTGGCCGAATATTCTGTCACTTTGCCTGAAGCATCCGTTACAGCTATTTTTTTACCAGCTTTGATTTTGCCGGTGCCCATGATAACTTCGATTTTATTTTTTTTCATGAGGAATTGAACGCCTTTGCTCATTCCTTCAGCCACACCACGGCTTCTTTTTACCATACCCGAAAAATCAGCCTTTGGAGCATTTACCTCAATTCCGTAGTCTTTCGCATGGTTGATGTATTCAAATACGGTTGCACTTTTTAGTAATGCTTTTGTTGGAATGCAGCCCCAATTAAGGCAAATTCCACCCAATGCTTCGCGCTCAATGATCGCTGTTTTCAACCCCAACTGTGATGCGCGGATGGCAGTGACGTATCCTCCTGGACCGCTGCCTAATACTATGACATCAAAATTCATTTTGTGACTTTATTTTTGTGCTGCGAATGTAGTTAGTTTTCATTGAGCAGTCTATCTTATCTTCGCACCTTTCAAAACCAATTAACGAATTCATCATGCTTAATATCGTTTTATTCGGTCCTCCCGGCGCTGGGAAGGGCACGCAGAGCGAAAAGCTCATTGCGCTATACCAGTTGGTTCACCTCAGCACAGGAGATATTTTCCGCGCCAATATCAAAGGCGAAACAGAGCTTGGAAAACTCGCCAAGAGCTACATAGACAAGGGAGAACTCGTGCCGGATAGCGTGACTATTAGTATGCTGGAAAGTGAGGTCAACAAATATGAAAGCCCGAAAGGATTCATCTTTGATGGTTTCCCTCGCACAGGAGCCCAAGCCGAAGCGTTGGATCAATTTCTTTCTTCTAAAAAAACCGAAATAACGTGCATGCTCGCTCTCGAAGTAGAAGAGGAAGAATTGCGTGTACGTCTTCTCAATAGAGCTAAAACTAGCGGTAGACCTGATGATGCGAATCCTGAGGTAATCCAGAATAGAATAGATGTCTACAACAGAGAAACTGCCCCTGTTGCTGACTTTTACAGAGGACAAGGAAAATATAAGGGCATTGATGGGATTGGATCTATTGAAGATATTTCAAACAGACTTTTTGAAGCAATAGAAGCCATCGTGGCTTAAAATATAATTATGGCGGATTCGAATTTTGTAGATTATGTAAAAATCTGTTGCCGCTCTGGCAAGGGGGGCGCTGGTTCTATGCATTTCCACAGAGATAAATTCACCGCTAAAGGCGGTCCAGACGGTGGCGATGGCGGAAGAGGTGGACACATTATCATTAGAGGCAGCAAGGACGTATGGACGCTGCTACACTTGAAATATCGTAAACATGTAATTGCCGAAGAAGGCGAAAATGGCGGAAGTGCCCTGAAATCAGGTGCCCAAGGTGAAGACGAAATACTACTCGTGCCCCTAGGAACCGTGGCTAAAGACGCTGAAACAGGAGAAATACACTTCGAAATCACCGAAGACGGCGAAGAGCGCGTGCTCGTACCCGGCGGTCGCGGCGGCCAAGGAAACAACCACTTCAAAACAGCCACACGTCAAACTCCAAAGTTTGCCCAACCGGGAGAACCAGGAAGGGAAGAGTGGAAGATTCTTGAGCTTAAAGTTCTTGCAGACGTTGGACTAGTGGGCTTTCCAAATGCAGGCAAATCCACTTTGCTTTCTGTAGTGTCCGCGGCGAAACCCGAGATCGCAGATTATCCATTTACTACTTTGGTACCCAATCTGGGTATGGTTCGATACCGTGGAGATCGCTCATTCGTGATGGCGGATATTCCCGGGATCATTGAAGGTGCTGCCGAGGGAAGAGGTCTTGGTCACCGATTCCTACGCCACATTGAACGAAATTCAAGCCTCCTCTTTATGATTGCTTGCGATGCTCAAGACATCAAAAAAGAATATAAGATTTTGGTAAATGAACTGAAAAAGTATAATCCTGAATTGCTTCACAAAAAGCGCATTTTGGCTATTACTAAAAGCGATATGCTGGACGAGCAAATGATGACCGAAATGAAAGCATTGTTGCCAAAAGATTTACCGGCTATTTTCATATCGGCCGTCTCTGGCTATAATATCGACCGATTGAAGGATATGATTTGGGAACAAATCAATCTTTGATAAAAAGCTATTGCACCAACTGGTATTTTTTCTCGAGAACTTGAAATTCAACACGGCGGTTTTTTGCACGACCATCTTCTGTGCTGCTATCTTCCGCGGGCGCGGCACTGCCGAAATATTTGATAGACAAGCGCTCAGTAGTAATGCCCTTGGATACCAAAAAATTGATGACATTTTGTGCCCTGCGCTTCGATAATTCTAAATTGTATTCATCGTTACCAATGACATCAGCATGGCCATCAATCTCGATATACATGGCCTTGTTCTTTCTTAATAATAAGTATATTTCATCCAATTGTTTCTGCGCGACTTCATCCAAATCATCTTTATCAAAATCAAAGTAAACTGCATCCAGTTTGACCTTGTCATATTCGCTCAGTTCAAGAGGTGGATCCACCACCATACTTTTAATGATGTCATTTTCACAACTGCATTCAGACCTTGACTTAATCGACTTTACGGAAACATTATCCACGTAAACATAACTCCATTTATTATCCTCTTTCGCACGCGCATCCTTGGTGCGAAGTAATATTTTCAATTCTCGGTCAATTGAAAAATTTCCAATGGTGACGAATTCTTCTCCGCCCTTTGCGGTATAGACATCACTTACCAAAACCCAATCATCATAAGCATCAAGCATATGTAAATGTGGATTCAATAACGTTGGTTTTAGAGAGATTACTTGATTGCGTTCTTGTTTGAGGCGCGTAGTTGAGAGATTCATCCCAATGGCGTCGGTCACGTATTTGGAATAATCAGCAGTGGATATCCACATCTCAAGACACACCAATTCCCCAGCATTGAGAGGGCGAGTGAGTTTGGTGGTAAGATATTCCCGATAGTTTCTTTGTGAAGGACTATACACTGCCATGCCGATATAACCCTTGCCATCTCTAGCGTTTTGTGTTCCGAAGATATTATTAGGAACGCCTACTTTGTCGCTGCATTCATTGAAGTGATCGGGAGTGCCCTCGTTCAGTTGTGACCACTCACTTACCGATTTCAATTGTGCTTGATTAAAATTGGAAGGGCAATAAGCTTTGTCTTCAAAACTTCCGTTGGGCACAAGATTTTGACCAATGGAATGCATTGAAAGTAGGAGAAATAATATTTGCAGGTTCAGAATGTTTCTCACAATGCGAATAACATGAATAATTTCAAATTATTTTAAAAAAACAAAGGCCGCTTATCAAGCGACCTTTGTTCATTCTAATATCACGCCAATTTTTTTACTTCACTGTAAATACCACTCTTCTGTTCTGAGCCTTTGAAAGCGGCGTCGGACGAGTGTTTGCAGGATCTGTATCGTCTTTTGATGCTACTTCAATACGTCCAGCGTCTATTCCTCCTTTCACCAAATACTCTTTCACTTTCTCTGCACGACGCTTCGCAATCTCTCCGAGGCGAACATTCACAGCTCCTTCTTGAACTTCTTCTGTGTTGCTATGACCAGTCAATACAATGCTGATGCTTTCGTTTTTCTTCAAAACTTGAACGAGCTCATCCAATTCTGGTTCAAACTGCGCTGGAATCTCAGCATTGAGGTTTGCAAAATAAACTCCTGTTAATTCTACGTATTGCTGAGGCGTCATATTGATGTCCTTAGCGGTAGCACGGCTGTAGATAAGCTCGGGCTCAATAGCCTCAGCCTTTCCACAAACACATTGGCTAGGAGCGTCAACAGCGATGATTTCGATATTGTCTACATAGTAATATGCATCATTGTTTACAGTACCTGTAACACCAGCGGGCTTTTTGGTCTTTTCAATAATCATTGCATTCTCTTCGCCAAAGCCACCGATTACGATGTATTCTTCATTGCCTTTTGCAATGTAACTTCCGCAAACGAGTTCCCAACCATCCATTGTCTTGATTACTGGATTGTTTTTCTTAGTAATCTGAGGCGTGAATGACAAAGCGAAGTCAGTTCCATTCTGAATTTTTCTATCTGAAAGGAAAATACCAATGTTGTTGGTGGCGAACTTTGACATTTCCGAAAGGCTTACCTGCATCTTGATACAGTACAATTGATCTTTCACCATTCGCTGTGTCAACTTGGTTTCAAGGTAAGTTCTGATTTTCTTAGGATCTTTAGTCAATGCTCTGATGCCTGCATAGCAAGTACCGTCGGCAGGATCTTGTTTGCCGTAGTCATTTTGTCCAGCAACAACTTTGGTTCCTTTCACACCCTGTGCAAAAAGATCTGGGCTTGTTCTGTTAGGTGTAAACCAAGGCATACACAGATCTTTCAATTGACCATATACCTTGAGGGTTTTTGTATCGCAGTTTTCAAAGCTTCCATTTACAACGAGGTTGTCTGAGGAGGTCGCTGGCGCAGCCTCTTCTTTTTTGTCCGTGCTTTTGGTTGCAGGTTTTTTAGTTACTTGTGAGAATGCTGGAGCAGTGATGATCAATGCGGCAGCAAAAGCAAAAAGACGAATTTTCATGATTATTGAGCGTGTTGGTATTCTTTAATGGTATCTATAAAACATTTGAGTTTGTCTGGGTCAATGTCAGGATATACTCCGTGACCGAGGTTGGCTATGTGTTTAGTGGCGCCAAATTTACTAAGCATTTCCTTAGTTTTGGTACGAATCGTTTCGAAATCACCATATAAGACAGCAGGATCCAAGTTTCCTTGTAGGGTTCTTGAATCTCCTACTACTGATCTCGCCCAAATGGGATCCATGTGCCAATCGAGGCCTACGGTGTTGCAATTGAGCTGAGCCAAATCTGCGAGAGAATAATAAGCACCCAAAGCAAAAACAGTTTTGGGGACACTTTGTATTTCATCACAGATTCTTTTCATGTATGGCAACGCGAACGTATTATAACTTTCTTTATTGAGTACTCCAGCCCAACTGTCGAAGAGCTGAATCATATCGCAACCTTCTGCTATTTGTTTTTTCAAATAAACGATGGTCGCATCTGTGATGGCGCTAAGCAAGGCATGTGCCAATTCTGGATCCCGCATGATCATTGACCTTGGGACAGAAAATGTCTTCGATCCTTTTCCTTCGGTCATATAGCAGAAGATAGTCCAAGGAGCTCCTGCAAAACCAATCAAGGGTACGCGACCATTGAGGTCTCTTTTGATGAGACGAATGGTTTGAAAAACATATTCTAGTTTTTCTTCGACAGCATCCGTGCTGATTTTTGATAAATCTGCTTTTGATCGAATCGTCTGATCGAAAGAAGGCCCCTTGCCTTCATCCATTTTGTACTCGAGGCCCATCGCCTCGGGAATTACAAGGATGTCTGAGAATAGAATCGCTGCATCAACACCGTAGATATCTACTGGTTGAATAGTGACTTCGCACGCTAATTCTGGATTGAATAATAGATTTTTAAAGCTTCCTGCTTTTGCGCGTACATCACGGTATTCTTTGAGTACACGACCTGCCTGACGCATCACCCACACGGGGGTCCTCTCCGTTCGCTCGCCGCTCGCCGCTCTTAAAATTAGGTCGTTCTGTAAATTCATGGAGTGCGAATTTACTGAATTGATTCATTCCTTCGTCAATGAAGTGTCTTATAAATCAATTCTCGGTAAATGTCTCCCTGTTCGATACGATTCCCCTCCAAACCTTTCACTTGGCGATCGGCGGTACGCAAATAACCAACGATACGTTCAACTTTTCGCGCATCGTACTTAGTAGAGGCAGCCTTGTAATCATTGACAGCGTAAGGATTGACGCCCATGACGCTCGCTGCTTTAGATTTGTCTGGAAGGGCAATATAGACTGCTAGTTTGGTGAAATAACTATACAAACTCGGCAGCACCATCTGAATGGGATTGGCCTTGGGATTATTTTCAAAATAATGAATAATGCGGTTGGCCTTCAGCACGTCCTTGACGCCCAAGGCTTTCTGGAGTTCCCAAACGTTGAAGTCTTTTGAGATTCCAATATTGTCTTCAACATGTTGCTCGCTGATTTGTGTGCCCTGCGGAAGAATGATGGCGAGTTTGCTCAGTTCATTCACCACCTTGCTGAGATCGGTTCCAAGATATTCCGCCAGAATCTCGGCTACTTTTGGACTCATCCCGTAGCCAAGTTGTTGCGCATAGTTTTTTATCCACTCAGCCATTTTGTAATCTTTTAGTTTTTCACTTTCGAAGATTACACCGACCTTTTCAAGAGCCTTGTAGAATTTCAGACGTTTGTCCAATTTTTTATTCTTCATCGCGAAGACGAGCACTGTGGTCTTGCTTGGGTTGCTCACGTAGGCTTCCAGAGCGCTCATCGATGATTTGTCGTCCTTCTTATCATCGGCATTTGCCTCCGATTTATCATCCTCGTCGTCGTCCTTCGAGCGTGCCCGCTTGAATTCTTTTAAATCTTGCGCCTCTTTCACGATCACCACTTGCATATCACCCATCATGGGGAAGCCTTTTGCAAGGCCGATCACCTGGTCGAGACTCACGTCGCGTCCATACACCACGGTTTGGCAAAATGCTTTGGAGGCCTCGTCCAAGATGGACGATTCCATTTTATCAGTTATAAGGTCAATGAAATAAGGCTCTTCGCCCATCAAAAAATAAATGGGCTTGATATTCTTAGTTTCAATGTCTCTTATGATTCGAAGGTGATCCATAATATGCTTGCAAAATTACCACTTCAAGTGTCTCACCGAACGGCCTTCGTCTCTTATTTCTTTCAACGCCTCGATGCCAATCTTGATGTGTTGATCTACGTAGTTGCTGGTCACTTTGTGGTCGCTCTCTGATGTCTTCACTCCTTGTGGCGTCATGGGTTGATCGCTGACTAATAACAGCGCTCCTGTTGGAATTTTATTGGCAAAACCAACGCTAAAAAGCGTGGCAGTCTCCATGTCAATGGCAAATGCACGCACTTTTTTCAAATAATCTTTGAATTGTTCGTCATGTTCCCACACGCGGCGGTTGGTGGTATATACAGTGCCCGTCCAATAGTCGAGACCAAAGTCGCGAATCGTAGACGAAATCGCTCTTTGAAGAGTAAATGCAGGGAGTGCGGGTACTTCGGGTGGGAAATAGTCATTACTGGTTCCCTCGCCTCTGATGCCTGCAAGAGGCAATACAAAATCTCCGATTTGACTTCTATTTTTTAAACCACCACATTTTCCCAAAAAAAGAACAGCTTTGGGTGAAATGGCGCTGAGCAAGTCCATGATGGTGGCTGCATTGGCACTCCCCATGCTGAAATTGATGATCGTGATGCCATCAGCCGTGGCCGTAGGCATCGCCTTATCTTCGCCCAAGACCGGCACATTGTGCCACTCGGCGAATTTCTTTACATAGTTGTCGAAGTTGGTGAGAAGAATATATTCTCCAAATTCCGCGATAGGCTTGCCTGTGTAGCGGGGCAACCAATTTTGTACTATCTCTTCTTTCGTTTCCATAAGTTTCAAATATACTACTTTCGCTTTCTCTTTAAATACAAACGTGACCTCATTGGTTTTTCCTACATATCCTTTCAAATTGGAGGCCCGCGCCGACGGAACTTATGTCTTGGACGAGTTTAGAAGACAATGGGTGAAGTGTACGCCGGAGGAGTGGGTGAGGCAGCACCTTGCGGTATATATGCGCGATCATTTGAATTATCCCAGCGGTAGAATCGCTTTGGAAGTCTCATTGCAGGTTTATAATCTGCGAAGGAGAGCAGATTTATTATTCTACTCTATAGATGGCAAACCCGCGCTGATGGCTGAATGCAAAGCGCCTGATGTGGAAATCACCCAAAAGACGTTCGATCAAATATCGAATTATAACATTAGCATCGGCGCGCGGATACTCGTACTTACCAATGGCAAAGTATTGTATTGTGCAAAGTATGATTTGCAAAAAAACAAATGGGAATTTCAGAGTGAAATTCCCATGTACGCTTAGTTTTCTTCTGTAGATTCTTCTTGTGCCTCTTCAAATTCCAACATATCCTTTGCTTGAAGGATGTTGTACCACTGAAAGAGTTTTTTGATGTCGCTGTCGTACACGCGCTCCGCGTCGTAAGTAGGAAGGAACTTTTCCATTTCAGTTCTCAATGTTTTTCCTTCGCTTTTGTGGTCGGGTGCTGCGGCTCCTTTGTAGTGTTCTTTCATTTTTTCGAAAACATCTTTCAAAGGCACATCTTCTTCGATGGTGAAGATGCTGATGTCTGAAAGCGAGCTTACACGCTGACTTGGGTGGATGGGCATACGCTTTCCATCTACGAGTGATTCGGCGATGATGATGCTCTTTCCTCCTGCGATCAACTGATAGATGCCAGGCTTTCCTGAAACAGAGAGGATTTTTTCGAGTGTTACTTTCATAGGTATATCAAAATTGAATGTCGTGCCTTTTTGGGGCGGGCGCGAAAGTAAGATGAAGATTCTATAAAAAAAAAAGACTGTTGTTGTGTTTTATGAAAAAGGGGGGGGGAGGAGGGGGGGGAGTAGGAGTAGGGAAATAGGGGATAGGAGGGGGGGAAATGAATGTGGGAATTAAGGATTTCATTTTACATATATTCGAAAGCCTAAGTTAGTTCTAAGGACTCGTTTTAAACATAGTCCAAAAAGTAAAATCGTTTAAACAATGCATAAATTTGATAGAATCATAGTCGTTGATGTGGAGAGTACTTGCTGGGAAGGAGGAACACCTGCAGGTCAAATCAGCGAGATCATAGAAATTGGAATTTGCACACTAGATCTTCATTCGGGAGCTATTGAACAAAATGAAGGGATACTCATAAAACCACAAGATTCGACGGTGAGTGATTTCTGCACGCAATTGACCACGATAACACCAGAAATGGTGGAAAATGGTATTTCGTTCGCCGAGGCATGCACAAAATTGGAAGCGGAGTATTTATCCAAAAACCGCGTTTGGGCTAGTTACGGGGCTTATGATCACACTATGTTTGTGAACCAATGCAGTAGACTGAAAATTCCATATCCTTTTAGCAATAAACACATCAATGTAAAAACACTTTTCTCTTTGAAGAGTCGAATGAGCAAAGAAGTTGGTATGTCTGGAGCCTTGCGTCAATTGGGTTTTGAAATAGAAGGCACCCATCATCGCGGTGTTGATGATGCCAGAAATATCGCGAAGATTTTGAATTGGGTTTTGGGTTGAGGTGGATAGGGAATAGGGAATAGGGAGTAGGAAATAGGAGTAGGGAATAGCCCATTCTTTTTCAGGGAGATAGGAATTAATTTTTATCAAAAGAGAAAAAAATTTGCAAAGCCGAAATACGATACTATCTTTGCACCCGCTTTTAACGAAAAGGGAGCTTAGCTCAGCTGGTTCAGAGCATCTGCCTTACAAGCAGAGGGTCACTGGTTCGAACCCAGTAGCTCCCACAGAAAAGAAAAAAGCCTTGCTACTGCAAGGCTTTTTTTATGTCTTTCTTGTACTTCCTAGTGGAGAAATGTTGAGAACGAGAGCTTAATAGCCCTCTTGATGGTCATTACGCCCAGGATTCTCTTGGCGCAATTAGAATCACAATCACAATCAGAATGAGAATGAATTAAGAAGGTCAATGAATTAATACACCTCGGCATTACTTCTTGGCAAATGAAGGAGAAACCCTCAACTCCTTGGTTTCTTTATTCAAAATATAAAACCCTTCGCCTGATTTATCACCCAATTTGCCGGCCATCACCATGTTTACCAATAGTGGACAGGGTGCGTATTTCGGATTGCCGAAACCGTCGTGCATGACGCGCAAAATGGCGAGGCACACGTCGAGGCCGATGAAATCTGCGAGGCGCAAAGGTCCCATGGGATGACCCATACCGAGTTTCATGACAGTATCTATTTCTTCTACACCAGCTACTCCTTCGAATAACGTATAGATAGCTTCGTTGATCATGGGCATCAAAATACGGTTGGCCACGAATCCAGGGTAATCGTTGACTTCAACAGGCACTTTTTCCAATGACTTGCTCATTTCAAAAATGCGCTGCGTCACTTCATCGCTGGTGCTGTAACCTCTGATCACTTCCACCAACTTCATCACGGGCACTGGATTCATAAAGTGCATACCGATTACTTTGTCCGGACGACCTGTAACGGCCGCAATTTTCGTGATGGAAATGGAGGAGGTATTGGTGGCAAGGATGCAATGGGCGGGTGCCGCCGCGTCCATGTCTCTGAATATCTTTAACTTTAAATCGACATTTTCTGTGGCAGCTTCTACCACCAAGTCCGCTTGTGATACTCCACTGGCTAGATCTGTTATCGGGTTCAAGTTGGCAAGGGTAGCGGCTTTACCTTCTTCAGTAAGCGTTCCTTTGCTAACCTGACGGTCAAGATTTTTGGAGATGGTCGCTATTGCTTTATCAAGCGACTCTTGTTTTACGTCAATAAGTTGCACTTTAAAACCATATTGAGCGAAAACGTGGGCGATGCCATTTCCCATGGTACCTGCTCCAATGACTGAAATATTTTTCATTGAAATATTTTTGAGGGTCCAAAAATAGGTTAACAATAGTCAGATAAAAAAAGTTGAATGCAACTAAGGCGTTAACCTCTGCGTAACATATATTTGGACAAACCCTCAAAGCTCTATGAGTCAGTTCCTCCGACTTATTGTATTTTTCACAATTAGTATCTCTCTTTCTTCACAGGTCGCGGCGCAGCTTCAATTGAATGAGATATGCCACGGCAATCTCAATCTCATCACCGATGCTGACGGGGACTATGAGGATTGGTTTGAAATTACTAATGCAGGGTCGGAGCCGATCAACCTCGAAGGCTTTGGCTTTTCTGATAATGCCGATGAACCCTTACAATGGACATTTGCAGCAGGTTCTCTTGCTCCTGGCGAACACTTAGTTGTTTGGGCGTCGGGAAAAAATCGAAATGCAACATTGGATCATTACGAAGTGCCTGCATTTCCGTGGGATGAATGGAATTATTTTTCTCCTACTTCAAATATTGGCGATGCTTGGAAGTCTCCTGGGTTTAATGATAATGCATGGCCCTCAGGACCTGGAGGTATTGGCTACGGCGACGGAGATGATGGAACGGAAATAGAGCCAACCATTTCTGTTTATGTGCGCCGCACATTCGAATTGGAAGAGGTGGAAAACGTAGTGCATGCCTTTTTCCTAATGGATTATGATGATGCCTACGTGGCATATCTCAATGGAGTCGAAATCGCAAGAGGAAATATCGGCGAACCTGGGAGTCAAGTGGAATGGAATCAAGGTGCTAATGGTGAAAGAGAAGCACAAGTTTATGCGGGTGGTGATTTTGAATTGACATTTCTAGATACTCCCCAGATTCAAGACTTATTGGTGGAAGGTGAAAATGTGTTGGCAATTCAGGTTCACAACACCAATGAAGGCAGCAGTGACCTTTCTTGCATCCCACTTTTAATCTTCGGTAAAAGTGATTCGGAAGTAGAATTTCCTTTAGCACCGGAGGAATTCGGTTTACAAATCAATAATCAATACCATACCAATTTTAAACTTTCGACAGGAGAGACTTTATTTTTCTACAACGAAGATGGAGTAGTATTCGATAGTTTTCCGATTACACAAACGGGCGTTGATGAAAGCATCATGCGAAATGGTGATACATGGTGTTTTACATCCACTCCCACTCCTGGAGCGGCCAATGCTGGAAGTTGTGCCGGAGCTTACGAGCCCAAACCGCTTGTGAGTCAAGGCGCCGGAGTTTATGCGAACACTGTCATCGTAACAGTTACACCGCAATCGAACACTTCAATTATTCGATACACATTGGATGGAAGCATTCCGAATGCCAGCAGTCCCGTATATGTGGCTCCTTTGCAAATCGATGTCACATCGGTGCTCAGTGTAAGAGCATTTAGCACGATTGGAAATTTACCATCTCAAGTTGAGAAAAATACATACCTGATCAACGAAGCCGGGATCGGAACGAAATTTATCTCCATTTCTACAAACGATGAAAATCTGTGGGATGAGAATATTGGTATCTATGTGTTAGGTCTGCCTGATTACGAGCCATGGTATCCTTTCTTTGGTTCTAATTGGTGGGAAGATTGGGAGCGCAAATCCTACATCGAATTTTTTGATGGAGAAGAATTGCAGTTTGAAGGAGAAATGGGATTGGCCATTCATGGCGGTTGGTCGCGCGCTCAAGATCAAAAGTCATTCAGAATTCGATTCAGAGATGAATATGGTTTGAGTGAGGCGAATTATCCATTGATTCCAAATAAGCCAGAGATTACCAGATTTAAAAATTTCAATTTGAGAAATGCGGGTAATGATGCTTTTGGCAGTCGCATGCGCGACGCCTACATGCAACGCGTTGTAAAGGATACATACAATGACTACATGGGTGCATCAACAGTGGTGCTCTTTCTGAATGGAGAGTACTGGGGACATTATGAATTGAGAGAAGTGATGGATGAAAATTGGTGCGAAACCAATAGAGGAAAGGATGCCGATATGATTGATCTTGCCACGGATACTTATATGGGCTTCGATGTGAAGGAGGGCAGCGATGCTTCTTTCTGGGAAATGCATAATCAAATACTAAACGCCGATCCTACATCTGCGGAGTTTTATGAGTTGGCAAATGAAAATTTAGACTTGCAAAATTTCGCGGATTACATTATTACAGAAACATATTACGCCAATTGTGACTGGAGTTGTGGATACACAAACAACACCAAGTTTTGGCATTATCAAGGTGAAAATGGAAAGTGGAGATATATGCTCATGGACCTTGATTTTGGATTGGGCCTCTATGGTGAAGATCCCAATGTAGATTTCATCATTCGCGCACGTGACGAAGACTTTGCGATGGATCGTATTTGCAACCGTCTTCTTCAGAATACACAATTTAGAAATTACTTTATCAATCGATACGCCGATTTGATCAATACTGTATGGCAACAGCCCAACATGGTGGAAATCGGAAATGATATGCGTGATGAAATCGCCGATGTTATTGAAAGACATCACTTGCGTTGGGGTGGCGATTACGATTCTTGGTATTATGGATTAGAAGCCATGCTCGCTTGGAATGAGCAGAGAATTGCAGGCGCTCGCAATCAGGTTCAAAATCACTTTGGTCTTAACGGTCAAATTGATATCACCCTTGATGTGCAGCCCTCGGGTGCCGGTCGAATACACATTAGTACCATTGAGCCTGATGAAGCAGAATATCCTTGGGCGGGTGTGTATTATCGCGGCATTCCTATTCGTATTTCAGCGATTGCAAATCCGGGATATACTTTCCAATACTTCGAGGCGAACGGTGTTTTCGATGAGAATATGACAGTTGGTTCTTTTGTATTGAGCTTGCTCAATAGCGAATCTTTTGTAGCACACTTTACGGGTGCGCCAAGCAATGTCGTTCCTGAAGTCGCAGAATTCATGTATCATTCAGATGCATCCATCAATTCTGGAGATTGGATAGAAATGGTGAATCCTTCTAATCAATTCTCATTAAACGTGAGCAGTTGGTCTATTCAGGATAATGAACATTTCAATCGTTTTGTAATTCCCGTTCAAACAATCATTCCACCATTAGGTCGTGTTGTAATTGCAGAAGATCGATCTCGTTTTGAAGCCGCATACCCAGGGGTGAATAATGTGATTGGTTCGATGGGATTTGCGTTGAGTAATAATTCTGATCAGATTAATATTTTTGATACGGACAATCAGTTGAGATTTAGTTTTACCTACAGTGATGAACAGCCATGGCCGATCGGTGTGGATGGTCATGGACGTTCGGTAGAAAGAGAGGTGGGTGTGAATGATCCGAATGCGCCCTCGTCTTGGTTTGCAGGATGTGAATGGGGAAGTCCAGGAACATCCTATCAAGTTTGCGACTCAACCTTATTGATCAACGAAATAAATTATCGATCCAATCTTACGCTAAACGCAGGAGATTGGTGGGAATTGAAAAATACCAGCACTTCGGATATCAATTTGGGAGGTTATATAATTCGTGACGAAGAGGAGTTGAATACATACACTATTCCTGCTGGAACCGTTATTGAATCAGGCGGACATC
>JBILSZ010000072.1:0-14902 GCA_044371755.1 Flavobacteriales bacterium
TTGAAGAATATTTCAGAAAAGCCATGAAGAGTAATAATGGATTACTTGATAAAATCTCGCATTACATTATCAAAAGAAAGGGCAAGCAAATGCGGCCAATGTTTGTGTTCCTAGCGAGCAAACTCAGCGGTGGCGTCACGCAATCTACCTACAACGCAGCCTCACTTATTGAGCTGTTGCATACTGCCACGCTTGTTCACGATGACGTAGTAGACGATGCACAAACGAGAAGAGGATTCTTTTCAATAAATGCGCTTTGGAAAAATAAAATTGCGGTACTAGTAGGAGACTACCTTCTTTCAAGAGGACTCCTGCTCAGCGTTGACAACGGAGAATTCGATCTACTTCGTGTAGTAAGCACGGCAGTAAAAGAAATGAGTGAAGGAGAATTACTCCAACAAGAAAAATCTAGATTGCTCAATATAACCGAAGAAGTTTACTATAAAATAATAACACAAAAAACCGCATCTCTTATCGCTGCTTGCTGCGCTGCCGGCGCCATCGCTGCAAAAACATCTAAAGAAGATATCGATAAAATGCATGAATTTGGAATCAATGTCGGTATGGCATTCCAAATTAAAGACGACCTATTCGACTACGGTTTCGGAAAAAATATTGGTAAGCCAACAGGAATAGATATTCAGGAGAAAAAAATGACACTCCCTCTTATCTATACCCTTAAAAACTCCGACAAAGCAACGCAGCGCCAACTGCTCAATATTGTCAAAAACCATAATACGAACCCAAGTAAGGTAAAATCACTACTTGATACCGTTGTAAGCTCTGGTGGAATTGAGTATGCCGTGAAAAAAATGGAAGAATTTCGCGACAAAGCTCTGCAAATACTTCATACCTTCCCGCCTAATGAAGCTCGTCTTTCACTAGAGAAGCTGGTTCATTACACCATTGATAGAGAAAAATAATATGCGCTCTTTTCTATTCTTCGTCCTTACTCTCATTGTTCTTTCTTGTACAAAAAAGAAACTAGAATCAGAGGTTGGTATCGACCTCCCTGAAAACGTGATCGAAAACGTAGAGAAACGTTATGACGCCGACAAATCAGGTGATCGAAAAGTCAAGAAGGCAGTCTACATTGACACGACCTCCAATGAAAAGGTAGCGGAACGCCACTTCTATGAATCACAAAAAGTCTACATCGAAAACCTATTTAAAAACGGACACAAAAACGGGCCCTCCACGGCATTTAGAGACTCCACCGGCAACCCCTGGAGCTTGCACACCTATACCAACGACACGCTCGACGGTCCGTACAAAGTATGGCATGAAAACGGAAAACTACGAATCGAAGGTCAATATAAAATGGGCGTCAAGTCCGGAAACTGGCGCTTCTTTGATAATCAGGGCACCATTCAAAGGGAAATAAACTTCGACGACCCCGCTAACCAAAACATACAAGGACTCTAACAATCACTTGTTGGCATCAATTCTGTCAAGCCTTCTCCGGACATGCATTTCAAAATTAATTTGCAGCCATGAGGAGAGCGATTTTAATTTTATTCCTATCGAACCTTTGCTTCACGGCTCGAAGTGGTACTCAGCCAAAGCTTAGTGCCACGGATTATATTTCCACGTGGAAAGACGAAGCCATTTACCAAATGGTAATTCATAAAGTTCCTGCTAGTATTACCCTCGCTCAAGGCCTATTGGAAAGCGGCAACGGCAATAGCCGACTCGCTGTGGAAGGAAACAATCACTTCGGTATCAAATGCCACTCAGATTGGACGGGCGCCAAAATTCATGAAGATGACGAAACAAACAACGAGTGCTTTCGCAAATACAAATCCGCCTCCGAATCGTTTGAAGACCACTCCCTATTCCTCCAAAAAAAACGCTACCAACCGCTCTTTTCGTTAGATCTGGACGATTATAAAGGCTGGGCGAAGGGATTAAAGGAATGCGGTTATGCCACCAATCCAAAATATGCCCAGCTCCTCATCAACCTAATTGAACAATACGAGCTGCATCAATATGATGAACTAGGTCTTCAACATATCCGCAAAAACACCATTCCCGAAAGACCACACGGCCAAAAGCACAAACCTGTGTTCGCTAACACCGAGAAAAAACCGAAAAACCGAAACAGTAGCGAGGGTAGAACAGAAATTTCTATTGGAAATAATAGGGCAGTAAACCTTTCATCAAACAGAATAAAATATATCATCGCCAAAAGCAACGATACACCAGAGTCGATAGCCAACGAACTCGATATGGCTGCTTGGCAAATAAAAAAATACAACGACCTTTCTGCCAATCAAACATTCCGCGACGGTGAGGTGGTCTATTTACAACCCAAAAGAAATAGAGCCCTTGAGGCCGCTCATGTCGTGCAGTCCGGCGAATCCCTTCGCGACATTTCACAAAAGTATGGTGTGAAAATCAAGAAAATCAGACAGCGAAATGGGCTCGAAGAAAACCAAGAACCCAAAGCAGGAACAAAACTTATTCTCAAATAAAAAAAGCCTCCTAAATCGGAGGCTTTTCTTTCGTTGCCCGAGCTGGATTCGAACCAACACAAACTGAACCAAAATCAGTTGTCCTGCCATTAGACGATCGGGCAAAAGCGGGTGCAAAATAAATGCATTCTTTTCAAGTATGCAAAACTTTTCTCTATCATACATTAGCTTTCTCAATTTTCGATCTGTATTTTCATGGAAAAGATTCTCAATTATATCGGAGGAAAACTCGTAGAACCCCTGTCAAATCAATACATTGACAACTATCAGCCCGCCACCGGAGCCGTTTACTCCTTGATCCCAGATTCTGATGAAAAAGATGTGGAACTTGCCGTCGAGGCCGCCAAAAACGCATTTTTTTCATGGTCAAACACCCCCGCAAGCGAGCGATCAGCCATCATGATAAAGATAGCCGACATCATCGCCGCCAATCTCGACAGCCTAGCAGAAGCAGAGTCAAAAGACAACGGAAAGCCTATTTCCCTTGCCAAAGCCGTTGATATTCCTCGCGCAGAGTCAAACATTCGATTTTTTGCCACCGCCATCATGCACTTCGCCTCCGAAGCGCACATCATGGAAAACAAAGCCATCAACTATACCAATCGAAAACCAATTGGCGTGGTAGGCTGCATTTCGCCTTGGAACCTTCCCCTTTATTTATTTACTTGGAAAATTGCTCCCGCCATTGCTGCTGGCAACTGCGTGATTGCAAAGCCTTCAGAAATCACTCCTTATACAGCATTCCTATTTTCAAAAATCTGCATTGACGCTGGGCTTCCAGCAGGAGTGCTCAATATCGTGCATGGATTGGGCGCAAAAGCGGGCAATGCAATGGTGAGCCACAAAAAAATCAAGGCGATATCTTTCACTGGTGGCACAACTACCGGTGCACACATCGCTTCCATTGCTGCACCCATGTTCAAAAAACTATCCCTCGAACTCGGAGGCAAAAACCCAAATATCATCTTCGCAGACTGCGATTTCGATAAAATGATCACCACTACCGTGCGCTCTTCCTTCAGCAATCAAGGCCAAATCTGCCTATGTGGGTCAAGAGTTTTAATAGAAAAATCCATTTACGAAAAATTCAAAGCCGCTTTTATTGAAAAAGTGAGCAAAATGTCTGTTGCCAACCCGGCACTGCCCGATACCAAAATGGGAGCCGTGGTTAGCGAATCTCACATGAATAAAATTTTATCTTATATCGAACTTGCTAAACAAGAGGGGGGAACTGTCTTAACTGGAGGGAAACGGGTTATTTTAGAAGGAGAAAATAGAGACGGATATTTTATCGAGCCCACTGTTATAGAAGGTTTAGATGAAAACTGTCGTACTAATAAAGAAGAAATATTCGGCCCGGTAGTGACCATTGCACCCTTCGAAAACGTGGACGACGCCGTGCGCGTTGCGAATTGCACGGAATACGGCCTTGCTGCCACCATTTGGACATCAAATCTCAATATAGCCCATCAAGTGGCAGCTCAATTAGACACCGGAATTGTTTGGATAAATACATGGCTTCTGAGGGACTTGAGAACACCGTTTGGTGGCGTCAAAAACTCAGGAGTTGGTAGAGAAGGAGGGTTTGAAGCTTTAAAGTTTTTTACAGAAGCACAAAACGTCTGCATAGAGCTCTAAAGCTCATCGCTAGACTTATATCCATTCGTGAAAAACCAACCGAACCATTGGTTAAAACGCTCCTCAACCGTGCGTACCTTCTCTGCTATGTTAAATAGGGTCTTCATGCTTAGGGGTTATAAAATCGTTAACTCATAATCCCTACCACAAGTTGTGCGAGGATTAAAAAATTAACCTTCATTATTACTTTTCTATCATGGCATCATTACGCAGATATTTGCAATTAAGTTCTAATTACCAAAAAATTCAATAAGTTAGAAAATGTCAAAACCGCTTCATTCTTGAGATCCAGAAAAAAAACCATTCACCGCGACGGCGTTATTTATCGTGACAAACAAGAGGCCCTGGATTTTTTAATCCAATTGGAAAAAGAAAAAAAACCAATTCACGGTATCGAAATCGTAATCCTTTCCGATTTGACGATAGAAACGGACATGTATAAAACTTTGTGGTTCACTTCTCAAAAAGATGTTTATGAAATTTCACGCCTATTCATCACTGAAAAAATGGGCGGTAAGTGGAATTACGTAGAGCTTAAGACCTAGTCGGAGTTATTATAGTGCTCTTGTTTAAAACTAAAAGAATTCGGCATTCAAAGTAATTTGAAACTAAAGCAATTTAGTGACGTATTATTTGTTAACATTTTGCTCACTCTTTTTAGATGAGAAAAGTGGTATCATCGCACCGTAGTTTATAAACCAGCAAGGAAATCAGGAAAATCATGAAGAGGATTGTATCATCACTATTCGCTTTTGCCGCCGCATTGGTCGCTTCAGCAACCACCACCCTTCAAAACGACACGCTTACGCCTGGGGCTCAGGACTTAAAAATCGCCGCAGACGATCCTGCAATTCTTGCAATTGATCGCGTCCTAACAGCCAATTATCTCAACCATTTTTGCTTCTCCGCAGATTCAAAAGTGCTCAATGCCTATGGATATTCTGCCGAGCAAGTCCCAACTTTCTCACCGGAAATTACCTCAGAGCGTTTGAAAATCATTGATAAAGAAACCCCCTTCGACCTCGTTTATAATGGCACAGTACAAGGATTCATCGATCTTTATGCTGTCCGCAGACGCGATATTACTACCAAAGTATTGGGCATGTCGCAGCTCTACTTCCCCATGTTTGAAGAAGCCCTTGCAAAACACGGCATCCCTCAGGAAATGAAGTACCTCGCGGTCATTGAGTCTGCCCTCAACCCATCTGCCATATCTCCCGCTGGTGCTGGAGGTTTGTGGCAATTCATGGTGGCTACTGGCAAAATGTACGGTCTCGAAGTAAACAGCTACCAAGACGACCGCTTTGACCCAATTAAATCTACAGAGGCGGCTTGTAAATATTTAAAATTCCTCTACAACACTTTCGGCGATTGGCAATTGGCCCTAGCGGCATACAATAGCGGACCTGGCAACGTAAACAAAGCCATTCGCAGAGCAGGTGGTAAAAGAGATTTTTGGGAAATTAAAAACTTCCTTCCAAAAGAAACACAAGGATATGTGCCCGCATTCATTGCAGTAAATTATGTGATGAATTATTCTGCAGAGCACAATTTATATGCTAAGCAGCCTATCGCCACTTATTTCGAGGTTGATACACTCGTTGTAAACGAACGCATCGACTTCAACGCTCTTTCACGTGTAATTGGCATGAGTGTAGAAGAAATCGCTTTTCTCAATCCAACCTACAAACTCAAAGAAATTCCTGATAATGGTAGAAAACACTACGTCTACCTTCCTGTAGAAAAAAGTGGATTGTTTATCGCCAACGAAGATTTGGTCTATGAGCAAAGCCGGGTGCGCGTCGCGCAGCCTGAAATAGTGCTCGCCGCCAATACACCTGCCGCTGCTTCTAACGCCTCAGCAAATGATAACGCCGTCAAAAAAACTATTTGGGAAAATCAATGGAAAACACACAGTGTTAGACGCGGAGAATCACTAGGAAAAATCGCGGATAAATACGATGTGTCTCTCGCTGAACTCAAAAAGTGGAATAAAATCAAAGGATCTAAGGTGGTTCCTGGCCAGAAACTTAAAGTTCAAACTCGCGTGAAAAAGACCATCTTGGTTGAAAACACTGATGAAAATGTGGCTCAAACCAAGAACGAAAGTGGAGAGGTGACAGCACAACAAGAAGAAGAAAGATCTCCAGAAGCAATCGCAGCCGCAGAACAAGAAAAAAATGAAAAGCCCGCAACACCAAAAGCTAGCGCGCCAAAGTACAAGTACTACACCGTGCAGCCTGGTGATACCCTCTGGAAAATTGCAAACAAACATGATGGTGTTTCGATGGACCAAATCAAAACGCTCAACAAAGGCTTGAAAGAAAATAAGCTCGCGGTAGGACAGAAAATAAAAATCAAACAAATAAATTAATGAAAATCGAAGCGGGAAAAACCGTTGAGGTCCACTACACCCTACATATCCAGGGTCCAGAAGGAGAAATCGTAGAACAAACATTCGGTGGTGAGCCCCTCGGATTCGTTTTTCGCGAAGATCAAATGTTGCAAAAGTTTGAAGAAGCACTCGAAGGCCTCTCTGCTGGCGACAAATTCACAATAGCCATCGCCTGCGCTGATGCATACGGCCAAGAAGACGAAGAATTCTTTATGGAATTTCCCAAAAGCGAGTTCATCGACGATAGCGGTGAATTTGATGAAGAAATCTTTGCTGAAGGCGAAGTTGTACCAATGCAAACTCCCGACGGTCACACCGTGCAGGGCGTTGTTGCTGAAGTAAAACTCAACTCCATTATCATAGACTTCAATCACCCACTCGCTGGCGAAGACTTGTACTTCGAAGGAGAGGTGGTGTCAGTACAATGAGTACTCAATACCTTTTGTTGAAAAAGCATTGCAAAAGGGCTCTCAACTTTGAGAGCCCTTTTCTTTTTTTGTAATCAAATCACTATATCGTGCGAAAGAGTCTTTTTAAAACCGGCGGAAGCACCATTTCATCCTTCTCTACTGTAGTAGGAATCACCCTCGTGCTCACCATGGTAGGAGCTCTTTTCATCTTCCTCCTCGTGGCCAACGCGGTTACGGCCCACTTCAACGAACAGCTCACCGTGCAAGTGTTCATCAAAGAAGGAACGCCTGAAGAAGAAATTCTTTTATTTAAAAAGCAATTAGAAATTGAGGATTTTACCGGAGAAATTCAATACATATCTGCCGACCAAGCCGCACAAATTATGCAAGAAGAGATTGGCGAAGAATTCGTAGATTTTCTTGGTTACAATCCGCTCCTGCCTTCCTTAGATATCAAGATAGACCCATCGTATAATTCAATCGACTCCCTTCAGATAAAGTTTGATGATTTGGCTCAAATGCCAATGATAGATAGTGTTGAATATCAAAAAGATTTGCTTCAAAATATCAATGAAAATATTGGAAAATGGGGGCTTGGTTTATTGGTCTTAGGAATCCTTTTTCTAATAATAGCCGTGGTCCTTATCGTCAATACTATAGAACTAGCTATTTTCTCTCAACGATTTATCATTAAATCCATGCAGCTAGTGGGCGCCACGCATTGGTTTATTCAAAAGCCGTTTATGAAAAAAGCACTGCGTTATGGCTTAGTATCGGCTTTACTTGCGCTCGTCGTTATCTCAGCTATATTATTCTATTTCAAGGCCGAACTTGCGGACGTGATCAGCATTCTTACCGATCAGCTACGATTCGCATGGTTGATTGCTGGTATTTTCGCGGCGGGCGCTCTAGTGTCATTACTTGCCACCGCATATGCCGTCAGGAGATTTGTAAAAGTGGCCCAATCGGATCTCTATTAAAACCGTTCATTCAAGATTTCTGCCCGTTGACTCTAAATTCGAGGCATTTCTCCATCTTTTCATTCCCTCAAATCCTTAAGAATCCGATATTCGAGTTCGGAAGCCAAATTTTTATCAGAACAACAACATTTGTTTGACATTCTGTAATGGAAGATTTATTATGTTTGGCGCCCGTTGAATCTTTTAAGGAGTTTTTTATAACCAAACAACGCATTAATACCACATTTTTGCACAAATCAAATCAATCTATAATTCTGTAACAACCATTTAAATTAAAACGTGTTATGAGCAAAAAGCAACAGCAGTCAGGAAGTGATTTAAGCTCAATCTTCCCCTACTTCGCGATTCCATTGGCCCTCGTCATCGGTGTCGCGCTTTACGTTTTTGTATTAGGTAACCCTTCTAACTTCGAAGGTGGTGACCCAATCAAAGGACATCCACTCAACGTTCTTGGAACGGTTCACAAAGGTGGTATCATCGTATCAGCCCTTATCACCGTAAACTTGGTGGTATTGATTTTTGCTGTAGAGCGCTTCATCAGCCTTCAAAAGGCAAGAGGAAAAGGTAGCGTAGAGAAGTTCATCCGCGAAATCCGCGCAAAACTCAACAATAACGAAATAGACGGCGCTATTGCTGCTTGTGACAGACAAAGAGGTTCAGTTGCTGCTGTATTGCGCGCTGGTCTTACAAAGTACAAGTCTGTTCAATCAGAAAATGGCCTCGATAAGGAAGCAAAAGTAACAGCTATCAAGCAGGAGCTTGAAGAAGCTACTTCACTAGAACTTCCAATGCTTTCTAAGAACCTAGTAATTCTTTCTTCTTGCGCATCACTCGGAGTACTTGTTGGTCTCTTGGGTACTGTACGCGGTATGATTTCGTCGTTCGAAGCAATGGCAACTGCCGGTGCTCCAGACGCAACAGCACTTTCACTCGGTATCTCTGAGGCCTTGATCAATACCTTCCTCGGTATCTTGGCTTCTGCGTTGGCGATCATTTTCTTCAACTTCTATAGCACTCGTATCGATGGCCTTACTTATGGTATCGACGAGGCAGGTTTCTCAGTAGCTCAAACTTTTGCTGCTAAGCACTAATTCATTTCTTTTAAACCAAATTAAAAAAGTGAATTATGCCTAAAGTAAAAATGCCAAAAAGCGCCCCCAGCCTGGACATGACGCCCATGGTTGACTTGGGTTTCTTGTTGGTTACTTTCTTCATCCTCACGGCGAAGTTTAGGCCTAATGAACCTGTTGTAGTGGACACTCCAAAGTCAACATCTGCTATCGCCCTTCCAGAAAAGGTGATGCTCGTGACCATTGACAAAGACGGACGTGTTTTCTTCGATCTTAGCGGTAAGGATATCAAGCGCGCCATGCTTCAAGGCATGCTCGAAAGATATCCGCAAGTAAAAGTTTCTGAAGATGTAGCACAGCGTTTCGCTGTACTCGGCACCTTCGGACAACCCATAGAAAGAATGGAGCAGTATATCAAAGGCGATGAAAAAGTGCGCAAGTCTATGGACGATCGCAAAGACGCTGGTATACCTCTTGACTCACTCAACAATCAATTAGGCGACTGGATCCAAGAAGGATACGAGGCATTCATGACCGATGCTCAAGCCAAAGGCTATACAATATCACAGCTCAAAGACAAAGAAGGTCTGCGCTATGCTATCAAAGCCGACGGCAACACCGATTATGAAAAAGTCGAGAAAGTAATTGACATTTTTAGAGATAAAAATATATTCCAGTTCAACATGGTGACGAGCCTCGAAGGTATCGACGAAGCTCCCGCTGCAGTTGAAGAGTAATAATCCACAACCCCAATAAAGAAAACAAATTATGGCAGAAATAATTGACGGCGGCGGCGGTGGTGGTGGTAAACACCAGAAGAAAAAAGCCAAGAAAGGAAGCGTACATCTGGACATGACGCCCATGGTTGACCTTGCGTTCCTTCTCCTTACTTTCTTCATTCTTGCTACTTCACTCAGCAAGCCAAAAACAATGGAAATCATTTACCCAAAAGAGGTAAAAGATGAAAAAGAAACAACCAAAGTAGACGATGCCTTGGCAACAACTGTTTTGGTAGGCGAAGAAGATGAACATGTGTTTTATTACACTGGCGTATTCAAACCAGACTCCACCGTGCTTATTCACACCGACTATTCAAAAGAAGGTATCAGAAAGGTATTGCTCGATAGAAACAAGCGTATCAATGATCAAGTGACCGCCCTAAAAGAGCAGCTCACCAACAATGTGATCAACGATACTACCTACCAAGTAGCCTACTCTAAAATCGTCGGTGATTCTTTAGCTCCATTTGTTATCGTAAAAACTATCCCTACGTCGAAGTTCAGAAACGTGGTGAACGTGATGGATGAATTAAACATCACCAACATCAAGAAAAGAGCTATCATTGACATGGGAGACAGCGAAAACATTGCAATGCGCCAAAGAATCGTTGAACTCGGTTTAAAAAAGTAACAAGTATTTTGAACGAAGTCATTTTTGAAATGTACACACATCAAAATCTTTAATAAAGAAAATTATGACAGGCCTCATTATCATCATTATCATCGCAGCCGTTGTGGCTCTGGTCGGCTTTGAAGGCGGCTGGAACAATGTGCTCAGTGGTAATCGTAATAGCCTTGTATTTGAAGACAAATACAAAGACTACGGCGCTTACCAACTTCGCAAAGGATATGGTAGAGTATTGGCCATTTCACTCGTTGCTGTAGTGAGTCTCGCTACTGCTGTTACTCTCGCCCCCGTCCTCCTTTCGGACAAGGAAGAAGATAACTCAGAAGAGATCGCTGAAGTAAACGTGGAAATGCTTGCGCCACCTCCAACCGATCCCAACGAACCACCACCACCGCCACCACCACCACCACCGCCACCACCCCCACCCACAATTAAGCAAATTCAATTTACCACAATCGAGGTGACAGAAGAGGAAATTGAAACTCCTCCTCCATCAGAAGACGACCTCAAGAATGAGAACATCAGTACTCAAACTCAAGAGGGTGAAGAAACAATTCAGGCTCCTACAGAACCAGTCGTTTCGACCGTAATTCAAGAAGAGGAAGAAGAAATTGTAGCGTTCGTGCAGGCTGAGCCTGAATACCCAGGTGGTATCGAAAAACTCTACGAAGACATCTACAAGAATATTACCTACCCAGAAATGGAAAAGGAAAACAATATTCAAGGTACTGTTTACGTGTCGTTTGTGGTTGAGAAAACTGGTAGCATTACCGATATTAAAATCGACCGTGGTGTAAACGGTGGACCCAACCTTAGCAAGGAAGCTGAAAAGGCCGTGAGAAAACTCAAGCCCTTCACTCCTGCAAAAATGAATGGTAAGTCGGTACGTTATCGCTATCGCGTTCCAATCAAATTTATCTTGAGATAAAATTCAATTATATCTTTAAAAAAGACCCTCTCGTTAGAGGGTCTTTTTTTTTATGTAAAAATTTCTTTTGACTTGTAAATAAAAGCAAATCTGTTGTGCGCGAAAGCCGCGCCAATCAACAATCTCCTAAGGTCTGCGGTCGTTCATCTTGCACTAAAACAAAAAAGTCATGATGTTACTTACCATTATCATTTGCGCTGCACTCGCAATTGTATTGTTCTCTGCTGACGTTTCTTGGAGCAATGTTCTGAGTCAAAAAAGAAATGACCTCGTATTCGAATCGCGAAACAAAGAATACGGAGCGTATCTGCAAAGACAAGAACAACCTCGAAACTTATTCATCGCATTCTTGCTAAGCTCTGGCCTTCTCGCTGCATTTGGATTTTCGTACTTACATTTTGTGAGACCCGTTTCTAAATCATTCGAATTTCCTACCGTTCCTGTCGACATAAGCGACATCCTTCCGCCCATTCCCAAAGAAACAAAACCCGAACAAGACCAAGGAGTGAAGCCACGCTCAACGCTTCCTACTCGTAAACCTATTGCAGGACTGTCGACACCTGTTGTAGTAACAGAAACCCCTCCACAACCCAGCGGTCACTTGTTCACCACAGGCGGCAGTCCAAATGGCGAGCCAGACGAAGGCTTTCAGCCGCCATACGAACCTGCTGGAAACGGCAGTGGCGGAGCACAACCCGCAGCAGAAACTACCCCAGTCATTCCAGATTTTAGTCAGATTATGCCCGAATTTCCCGGAGGTGAACCAAAGCTATATCGATTTATTTCCGAAAATGTCCCTTTTCCTGAAAGGCTTCGCGAGATAAATGGTGAGGCCACAGTCTACGTTTCTTTCGTCGTTACATACGAAGGCAAGGTGACCATGGTCGAAATAATTCGCGGCATCCCCAATGAAACAGGATTGGATAAATCCATTATCAAAGCTTTTGAAAATATGCCTCTTTGGAAGCCCGGTAGAAACGGCACTAAACACGTTTCGGTGCGAATGAGAGTACCAATCAGATTCAAAACACGATAGTTCACCGAATAAATAATAGTGCTATAACATTAAGTTCTTAATTTCGCACTCCCATGAATCGTTTGTCTTTATACCTGAGCTTTGTAATGGTGGCAGTCTTATTTCTGCTCGCAGCACTTTGCTTCTTTACAGAGGTATTCCAACAATATGCCGATGGACCGAAAAAATACCTCCTAGGTACCGTCCTCCTTCTGTATGCAATCATTCGGGCTGTGCGTATCAAAAAACAGTTAATTGATTTAAAAAGACAAGAAAGATGAAAAACATAACCCTCGCTATAATAACGTTATCGGTTTTCTTCGCTGCATGCGGAAACTATGATCCAAGAACGGAAGGCATTTCATCAGGTACCCTAAAAATCGGCGTCGATGATTCTTATTCGTTGATGATGGACTCACAAGTATTCGTTTATGAACAGAACTATAAATACGCAGATATCACCGCTTCGTACATGCCCGAAGGAGATGTGATTGATGCGTTGCTCAAAGACTCCATTCAAGCCGCTGTTATCAGCAGACCGCTTACAGAAGAAGAACTCAATTTCTTTAAATCAAAACAGCGTTTCCCAGAATCTTTAAAAATTGCTACAGATGGCGTTGCGCTTGTAACCAACCTGAGTAATCCTGATTCTGTGGTGACCATGGAGCAATTGCTGCGCTTGTTTCAAGGACAAGATACGACCTGGAAGCAAATCAATGCTGCTTCAACACTTGGAAAAATCAATATTGTATTTGACAACAATAAGAGCTGTAACGGCAGAACAATCAAGGAGTTCTTTTTAAAAGAAAAGTCCTTTGCTCCTAATTGTTTTGCTGTAAATAGCAATGATGAAGTCGTCAAATATGTGAGTGAAAATCCAGGCGCTATTGGTGTGATTAGCTTGAGTTGGTTTAGCGATCGTGACGACCCCAAGAGTAAAGAGATTCTTTCCAAAGTAAGGCCTATAGGGATTGTGGATCCATCAAATACAGATAGGCCAACTTTAGCCCGAAGACCTTATCAGGCTTATGTTTTTGATAAAAGCTATCCTTTACGCCGAGATGTATATTACATTCGAACTGGTCTCAAAGGCTCTCTTGGCACAGGCTTTGCCTCGCACCTCGCCGGAGAAAAAGGACAACTCATCATCCACAAAATGGGAATGGTTGCCGCCACATCACCAGTTAGACAAGTCAAAATAGTAGATTAATAGTTTTTTTAAACCAAATATGAAAAAGTTAATTGCCCTTGCTTCTTTTGCTCTCGTTTCAGCAGTTGCATTTGCTCAAACTCGCGAAGAAGCAGTCACTAAGACCCTCAATGAGCGCTATGAATCAGCAGCGGCTGACTTCAGAAAACTCATCGCTCAAAATCCCGCCAACGGAGAAACTTATTTTTATGCTGGCGATAATTACTTCTATTGGGGAGTATTGGATTCAGCAGAAATGATGTTTAGAAAAGGAATCGAAGTGGCTCCTCTGAATCCTATGAACTTCGCTGGTCTGGGCCGTGTGGGTTGGGTCAATAACAACGATGCGCTCAATAGCGCTCAGTATCAAAAGGCTCTCGAAATTATGTCTGCAAAGAGCAACAAGATTGATAAAAACATACAGCTCATTACTTATATGAAAATGGCTGAAACCTATGTGCAGGCTGAAAGAAAGAAATTTGATAAGGCCCTTGAATATCTCAATACAGCCCTCAAACTCAACGATCAAGATCCAGAGATGTACGTTCAGCTCGGTGACTATTATTTCCAATCAGAACTTGAGAAAAATGGGAAAACAGGCATGCTCAATCTCAGCCTTGCGCAGTCTCAGTATTCCAAGGCGGCCCAGCTCAATCCTAAATATACCCGCGCTTTATTGGCTCAAGGTAAACTTCTCGTTCCTGCGCGCAACTGGGAAGACGCTTTGAAATTCTTCAACGACGCCATCGCCATCGATCCTAATTACGCTCCAGCATACCGCGAAAAGGCTGAGTTGCTATACAAGGCAGGTCGCTTTCCTTTAGCAGTAGAAAACTATGCTAAGTATCTTGAGCTGAACAACTCATGCCGCGTGCAACAGCGCTATGCTAGTTTTGTTTTCGAAACTAAAGACTACAAAAAGGCAGTAGTTGAACTTGAAAAGGCACTTCCTTGCAACAATCAAAATCCTTTTATGTATCGCCTGCTTGGCTATAGTTATTATGAGACTGGAGACTTTGCAAAAGGCCTTGAAAACATCAACAAATTCATGGACATGGCCACCGCAAAAGGAAGCCCTAAAATCCTAGGAAGTGACTATGCTTACAAAGGAAAACTTTTGGCAAAGTCTGGTCAAGATTCTTTAGGCGTAGCCACTATCCTTCGCGCCATTGAACTCGATCCAGAATATATCGAAGGGTATTCGGACATCGCTGGTATATATAGTAAAGCAAAAAGATATGCCGACGCTGCTAATTTCTTCGAAAGAAAAATTAGCGCTGCCGGAGAAAAGGCAACTGCACTTGATTTCTACTACTTAGGTCAGGCGCAATATTTCGCCAAAGAGTATGCTAAAGCTGATGCTGCTTTTGAAAAGGCTTCTGCTAAGTATCCTGAT
>JBILSZ010000171.1:0-4376 GCA_044371755.1 Flavobacteriales bacterium
CAAATGATGTGATGCGAGCAAAAGCCATAAGCTCATATTTATGCATCTGAATGACAGATGGCATCACTGGTGTCATCTCGGGTGAACCGAGCAGCATGCGACGAGAAACAAGCTGGAAGAGCACTTTTACATGCGCATTTATAAATCCAAAATGATATTCTCCGCGCTCTACAGGACGCAATTTATATTCTATTTGCTTTTCCTCACCTGCTGTCATTTTGAGATGAAATGAAAGATCTCTGTATTGAAACTGATAAGGCACTTCATCCAATAGCTCTATGTTAAGTGCAATGCGCGCTTGACTTTGAATGGTAAGTCGAATAGGATTTTCATCTCCCAATGACATCATTCTTCCAGCGCTGCGATGCGCCAGTAGAATATGGCGGCTGGAATAGATGAAATAAGTTTCGACGAGTATTATTGTCACTAGTAATACGAGCGCAAATGAGCCCAAAGTCATAAAAATGGGTACGAAAAATCCGATAAAATACAAGACCACAACAGCGGCCAGTATCGCGAAAAAACGTCTGGTGAGCTGAAAGGCTCTAAAGGCTGATATGTTTTTCTTGCCGCTCAATTATCGAGGTACTTCAACGGTTTCTAAGATTCCTTTGATGATATCTTCTACTGTAAATCCTTCCATTTCGCGCTCGTGACTGAGGATGAGTCGGTGATTTAATACGGGCACCGCTACATTTTTTATGTCATCGGGTGTCACAAATTCACGCCCTCTGATAGCAGCCAAGGCCTTCGCAGTTTTGATGATTGCCAATGATGCACGCGGTGATGCACCGATGAATAAATCACCATTGTTTCGTGTATTATCCACCACTGCTGCGATATACTTAAGCAACTCTGTGCGCACGTAAATTTTTTCAATCAAATTTGAGAAAGATGTTACGGCTTCTGGAGAAAGGATTTTATTCACTTGAGTAGTTTCACGCGCATCAAAATCGGCATGGAATTTTTCGATGATCGCCAACTCTTGCTCAAGAGAAGGGTAGGAAAGCTTTAGCTTGAAGACGAAACGATCCAACTCGGCTTCTGGTAGGCTGTATGTACCTTCCTGCTCGATTGGGTTCTGCGTGGCAATCACAAAGAACGGTCGCGACATGATGTAGGTTTCTCCATCATATGTAATTTGCTTTTCCTCCATCACCTCCATCAATGCAGCTTGTGTTTTTGCAGGTGAACGATTGATTTCATCAATCAATATAATATTGGAAAAAATAGGGCCTTTTCTAAAATAAAAAGATGATTCCTTGACATTAAATACGGAAGTCCCTGTGACGTCAGTGGGCATCAAATCAGGGGTGAATTGAATACGACTGAAACCGGCATCGATGGTTTTTGCAAGAAGTTTTGCAGTCAGCGTTTTGGCAATACCAGGCAGTCCTTCTAGCAATACGTGGCCACCAGTGAGCATAGCCGCCATGAGCATATCGACGGTATTTTCTTGGCCTACTACCACTTTGGCGATTTCGGTTTTTACACGGTCCACCGAGTCAAAGATGGGGCGAACATCTACGCGATGTTCCGTCATCAGTCCCATCGCCCATTCGCTGGTGTAGACTACTGCGCCTTCTGGACGTAATTCTTGATTTTGTTCACTCATGGCTATTTACTTAAATGATAAAATTCTTCTAATTTATAATGAAATGAAAGCATCATTTCGGTATCAACAATCCCGTACGAACGGAGGTAATTTTCCTCTTTAATAATGGAAGTAATTAGTTCCGGTCTCGTGTTGGATTTATTGGAAATAATTTTAATTAAATCTTTGTCTTCCCAATACAAATCCTTGGAAAGCTTAATATTGTAGCGGTCGCGAAGGTAAAACTTGAATTGCTCTGTTTTCAAATGAATCAACTTTCGGTGATCGGTTTGAGATAAAAAGAGCTGTGCGATTACTTCGGCATATTCGATGCTTGTATTCTCTTTCTTTTCAGTAATAGGAATCGTTCGCTGTTTTCTTTTTGCGCCAAATAAAAAATAGAGCAATACTCCGGAAATAACTACGTACCAACCTTTACGAAGCGATGGTTCGCTGAGGATGAATTCCATTGGTCCCTCACCAGGGATATCACGGGATGCTTCATCTTGAAACTCTGAGTAGTCGTATTTTCTATTGTCCTCAGACCAATAGATGGAACCGTTTCCAGTCTCTTTTAACACTTTTCGTGCATGGTTCATTCCATCTTCACGAAGCATGTGCAAATTGGAAAAGACCATTGGATTGAGGTGCAAATAATAATATCCCTTGCCGTATTTTATTTTAACAAAATTGGGTCTGCTGAATTCCGGTCGCGTGATTTCACTTCGTATGGTTCCTTTTGTTTCGATCAAACTATCTCCGAGATAGTCAAACAAGTTTTCATTAAAACTGAACCAAGTAATAGCCGTAGTATCCAGATTGTAGAGGTAATAGTGATTAATTACTCCCTTTTCATCCGATAGTTTTGATTTTACAATATCCCACGTAAAGTCATCGACATACGTGGTTTCCTTTAAGTACTGCCAGGGGTCATATTCTTCAGATTCATAATCCTCATAAGCTTCTTCAGAATATGCTGGTTCTGTAAAATCCTCATCTGTCTCTTCATTGTTTTCCCCGTCGTATGGCTCGTATAACTCATCCTCATCATTGGAGTTTTCTTCTTCAATCACTGGTTCATCATACGAATAAGCTTCTTCGAGTTCTTCGCTCGCTTCAGCGGGCTGAGCTTGTTGATGGTAAGTGATGATTTTGACCAAGAGTCTTACGTCGAGATAAGATGAAATAATAAAAGCTTTATTACCATTAGCCACGAATTGAGAAATGGAATCGATGTCGCGCTGTGAGGTGAGTAAATTTTCCCCAATAAAAAAGTAATTATCAACTTTATCAGTAGGTTCTGATTTTAATTCTTTATAAGTGCTATCTTTTATGAAATTAAATGATGCGTCTGCGGCATTATTTTCTAATAGAGACTTGATGATGTGAGTGCCATACGGTGTTTTTTTATCATATTCATAATGTGTCGACCAATCAGTTTCAGGCGTGGAGAAGAGCAGTAATAGTCCTCCTAGTAATAATACTAAGACGACGATGATAATTATTATGCTGCTATTTCCTTTCAATTATTTTAAATTATTTTGAAATGAATTGAATAAATATTCCAACTGGTCGAATTGTTCTTTAGTTATTTTTTGGTCACCATACCAGACAATTTCAAAAGCAAGTGTGAGGTCCCTAAATTGAATGTAATTTTCTCTATTTCTTACCTCATTAAGAAAATCTTGGTTGGTCTTGTTTTTTTTCCAAATAATCCATTCAGATTCGTGGAGTTTTTGCAAGAGTCGAAGAAAGAGAATACGCACTGCTACTCGATAGTCATTGCCCTCTAAGGCAAGTCTCAAAAAGCGATCAAAATCTGATTCAAGAACGGCTTCTTCCATTTGAAAGAGATCAAATTCTAAATCTGTTTTGACACTTTTATCTACTTTGACATTCGCGCTGAGGAAATAAACCAAAGCTGCTGCGAGTAGAATGATCACTACCGCAATTATTATAAACTTAGTATAAGGACTTTTGAGCCAATCGAAATTCCAATCAAGGTCAAACCAACCTTCATCGATATCGATATCTAAATCTTCAACTTCTTTTTTTTCAATCTTCGAATAAGCTATGCCTTCTTTACTTTCACGCCAAGCCTCATTCGTCCAAATCCCTGTCGAATCCGACTGAGATAGCAAGGAAAGCGTGAATGAACACATTCCAATCAAAAGCAGAGAAAATATTTTAAGCTTCCTTTTCAATGCCGTATGCGCGTTTTTTTGTGCCAATATTCTGAATGGATTGTAGCAGAGATTCGGAAGATGAAATTTCTTTCGCACTAAAGAAAATTAAATAAGTGGAAATAATGCTGAAGGATAATACGAAGAGCAATCCAAATATAAGTATGAGCGTATATGTAAAATAGGGGACTTCTGCTGAAAAACTCCAGTTGCGTGGGATATTCATTTGAATAAATTCAAGAAATACCCAAAGAAGATTGACAGGGCGGCCTGTAAATATAATTCCGAAAATAGTTAGAATAGAACCATTTAAAATCAAAAGTGTAATCCACTGTATGCCTTGGATATTCCAAAAATTGGCCAGTGTTTTACCAAAATTGTGTCTGACCAAGGATCCGAAATTATATTTTGAACTAAAGAGAAAGTTTTGTTCGTTCCACGCTGCTGATAACCACAATAGGCAAACGGGCCAAAGAAAAATCAATATCAGAAAGGATATGACATCAGGTAATTCAAGCGATAGAAGTACTACTAGTGAAATCAATAGTGCATTGAAAAATTGTAAGATGATATTTTTTGGAATGGCATGACCAAAAGCT
>JBILSZ010000172.1:0-4317 GCA_044371755.1 Flavobacteriales bacterium
TGATCGGTGGCGCTGCCACATATATCACCCTCGCCGCATCACATTTCGTAAAAAACTCAGGACTTATCTCTGTAATAGGAGATGACTTTCCTTCAGAGATGCTTGAAGAAATGAAAAGTCGCGGCATTGATCAAGCTGGTCTGCAAATCAAGCAAGGAGAAAAGTCCTTTTTTTGGGCGGGTAAGTATCATTATGATCTCAATTCTCGAGACACTTTGATTACAGACCTCAATGTACTTGCCAATTTTGACCCAATCGTACCTGAGGCATACCAAAACTGTGATTTCTTAATGCTTGGCAACCTCGCACCTGCTGTGCAAATGCGCGTGATTGATCAAATTCCCAACCGTCCAAAACTCGTAGTGCTTGATACTATGAACTTCTGGATGGACATTGCGTGGGAGGATTTAATGAAGGTTATTGCCAAAATTGACGTATTGACCATCAATGACGAAGAAGCTCGTCAATTGTCAAAAGAACACTCTTTGGTGCGTGCAGCGCGTAAAATATTGGCGATGGGTCCAAAGTATCTTATCATTAAAAAGGGCGAACATGGCGCGCTTTTATTTGATAAAGACAGTGTATTCTTCGCTCCAGCACTTCCATTGGAAGAGGTAGCAGATCCTACCGGCGCTGGCGACACCTTTGCTGGCGGGTTTATTGGATATCTCGCACAAACACAAAATATCAGTTTCGATAATATGAAGAGAGCTGTAATTGTAGGTTCAGCTATGGCATCTTTCACTTGTGAGAAGTTTGGTCCAGAGCGATTGATGGAACTCACCAAAGAAGAAATCACGTCACGTATTGAGCAATTTGTGTCACTAACTGAGTTTGAGCAAATTTTAGAATTATAAGTTCGAAAAAATATCGAAAAAAAATGAAGGCCGCTGTCCAAAATACAGTGGCCTTATTTTTTTTCTGGTACAGGACGCGCTAAAGGGGTATGAAAGGTAAAATTCAAGCCTGGAAATGCTTTGTTAGTGAAACATTAAGAGTCGAGGGCACGTAATAAGGGCACATACCTCGATTTTGATGAAAACAAAGATTTACAAAACACTGGCTTTAGTACTAACAATAATTGCATCGTCGCAATTGTTCTCTCAAGCCCCTGGTGGAGTTTCTTCTGGCCTCTCCATTTGGTTGAAAGCCGACGCCGGCACTTCAAGCTCCACCAATGGAGCCTTACTCACATCATGGAATGATCAATCTGGCAATGGAATTAATGCCACACAGTCTGATCCATCATCAACTCCTCGACCGAGATTTGTGACCAATGCCATGAATGGAAATTCTGCCATTGAATTCAATGGTGGGGGTCGTTTTTTCAATATCGACTATACATCACTGGGTTCTGACTATACCATCATTACAGTAGCAGAGCGATTTGATGCTAGTACATTGAGGTACGTAGTGGGCGTGCAGAGCACTACCCCAAGAGGAATGCACCTTGGCTATTCATCCAATACCAATCTCCGCTTTGGAGAAAATGCGGCAGCGGCAAATGCCGATGTAACCGTTAGTGGTTATGACGCTTCTACCGAAACACCTTGCGTAGTAATGGGAGAATATCCATCTGTTAATTCTCGAACAGTTACCGAAATCAAAAATGCTGTCACCAGCTCTACTACTGATAACGATGTTACTTCAAGCCCTGGTATGAGCAACGGAGTAATAGGAAGAGGTTTTGGTACTCAAGGACTCAATGGCTATATCACCGAAGTAATAGCATACAACAGACAGCTCACCCCCTCAGAAAAAGCAAACATCTACACATACCTATCCATTAAATATGGATTTAGCATAGCAGTAGCTGATCATGATTATTATGGTCATTCAAGTTATTCACACGACATTTTTGGAATTGGAAATAACACTGCTCAAGGTCTGAATCAAACCAGCTCACAAAGTGAAAACAGCGACGCGATGGTTCAAATCTCAAACCCATCAAGCCTTGGCGATGGTGATTATCTCATCTGTGGTAATAATAATGGAAGTACCTCTTTCATTGCCTACGGCGGAAGTAGCTGTGCCATCACCAACATCATGGGACGCCGCTGGAAAGCAGAAGAAACGGGAGAAGTAGGTACGCTTAATTTTCGTTTTGACGTGACTGGACTCACACCATCTCCTTCTGATATGCTCTTATTAATTGATCAAGATGGTGACGGATATGATGATGAGACGCCTATCGAAGGCACGTATTCAGCACCATACCTGACATTTACTGGTGTTAGCATCACCAATGGCGCTGAGTTTACTCTCGGTGAAGGTACTACGGCTTGGTATAGTCGCGGCTCAGGAAACACGACAGATGCTATCTGGTCAAAGACGCCAAGTGGTTCGCCTCAGGCTATCACTTCTTTTTGCACTCGCACCAGCATCATCATTCAAGCAGGACATAGTATTACGAATAACGCATTGATTACTGCACGCAATTTTACAATTGAAAATACGGCATCATTCGATCAAGGATCTACTACCATCACATTGCACGGCACCTACCTCAATAGCGGTACGCACACTATCACCACTGGTAGTGTCAACTTTAATGGTACTGCCTCACAAGCCATTACTGGAACTACAATTACAGAATTTCATAATGTAAATTGTAATAACGCTTCCGGTGTTTCGATCTCTGGTACGGGGATGACTGTTAAAGGAGTATTACAAGTGAATAGCGGAACCTTTAGTACCAACAACAAACTAACGCTTGCATCCTACAGTACTACCACTGGTAGCATTGGACCACTTTCAGGAGGTGATGTAGTAGGCGATGTGACTATACTTCGCAATCACACAGCACTCAGCGACGGGTGGGTCAACATTTGTGCTCCAGTCTCTGGAGAAATTGTAAGCGATTGGAATGATGATATGATCACCACCGGGTTTACGGGTTCAGATTATCCCAATTATTCATTCAACAACATTCAGTATTACAATGAGACACTGACAGGCAATCGCAATCAAGGATACGTTGGTGTGGCATCTATCTCCGAAGGCTTGGCAGCAGGACGAGGATATTTTATATACATGAACGCTGGCAATCTAAACTTGGATGTGGCTGGACCAATTTATAAAAATTCGCAATCGTTGCCCGTTACATTTACCAATACTGGTAATGCAGCAGCGGATGGATGGTGCTTAGTTGGTAATCCCTACCCATCATCTATTGATTGGGATGCGAGTGGATGGACGAAGACTAATATGGCCAACGCTGTGTATGTATATGACGCCTCTATTGGACAATTTGCAAGTTATATCAATGGCGTAGGAACCAATGGTGGTTCGGGCATCATTCCTAGCACTCAGAGCTTCTTTGTGCAAGCCAATGCCGCATCACCTGCACTCACAGCCGTTGAAAGCGTAAAAACTTCAACTAATGGAGCATTCAAAAATCTGCGCAGTAATAATATGATCAAGTTGGCAATCAACAACGTCGGAAAAAAAGACGAAACAGTAATTGCCTTTGACGACATTGCTAGCACAGGCTTCGAATTTGATACAGATGCGCAAAAGCTCAAGAGCCCGCTCGAAAACGCTCCCTATTTGTGCTCTGTAAGCACCGATGGATTTGATCTTGCTATCAATGGCTTCCCGAGCGATAAAGAAGAATTTATTATCCCCTTAAAAATCGAATCCAATCTTGGAGGAAAGGCTCAAATTACTTGGAGCGGCAATGTAATGGAAGATGGATATACCTTCTATTTTGAGGACATGCTCGAAAATAAAAAAGTGGATATGGCTTCAACACAATCAATTAACGTTGATTTGATTCCAGATAACAATGAAGCGCGCTTCCAAATCAGAAAGACGCGTAACACAGAGGTAACAATAGAAGATGCACAAGCAAGTATCACAGGCTATCTCAGTACAGGAGGAGTAATCTTGAACTTCAACTATACAGAAGAATACAATTTTAAAATCAATGCCTACAACGTACTTGGCCAGCAATTGATTGAGCCTATAGTAGGCACATACTCCAACCAGACCATTCAATTTGGAGATGCGCGCTATGCACAGAATGCATTAATTGATATTATTAATACAGACACCGGTGAGCGCACCACCATTAGATTAGGTAATTAAACCACGATCAAAATAGTCTTTTAACGAGATGAATAGGCCGTTTCGTGAATAACGAAGCGGCCTTTTTCATTTATCCATCTCCCTTACCATTCATCACTGAAATAAGCAAATAAAATTTTTTCGAAAAAAAATGTGTAACAAAATGGAAGTCGTGGCGTCATACTATCAAACAAACAGAATTTAAAAAAACCAACATAAAAAACAAACGCCATGAAAAGCATTGCACTC
>JBILSZ010000013.1:0-43181 GCA_044371755.1 Flavobacteriales bacterium
ATACTACCATCGTCTCGATTTCAATGTGCGCAAGGATATCAAATTTAAAAATAGCGCATTGGAGTTGAATGCAGGTGTTACGAATGCCTACAACAGAGCAAACGTATTTTATATTGATCGCATCACAGCAGAGCGCGTAGATCAATTACCGATCTTGCCAACTTTCGGAATAGACTTTTCTTTTTAAAAAAAAACGAGGATAAAAAAAAAGAGCTCATGTTATTGCATGAGCTCTTTTGCGTTTTCAAGGGATGCCTTGGTAATATTTTTGCCGCTAAGCATTTCTGCAATTTCGTGCAGTCGCTTTTCATAAGTCAACGGAGATACTTTGGTAGTGGTAGTGTCCAGACCTGTTTCTTTAAAGACCTTCATGTGATGCTGAGCTTGGCCGGCAATCTGCGGCAGGTGAGTAATGGTGATGAGTTGCATCTCCTCACTCATTCTTTTTAATATCATTCCAATTTTCTTTCCCACTTCACCGCTCACACCTTGATCGATTTCATCCAGAATCAATACAGGAAGTTGATTCAATTTACTAATACTGGCCTTTAGGGCGAGCATTACTCGAGATATTTCACCTCCAGAGGCTACCTGCTTGATTGGCAATAGCTGACCGCCTTTGTTTGCCCTAAATAATATTTGAACTTCTTCTTTGCCATAGTGATGAAAATCTTTTGAAGGCTTTAGCTCAAATATTAATTCAGCATGAGTGAGACTAAGGTCGGCAAAAAATGTGGCTACGTCTTTACCCGCTTTTGTCGATGCCTTTTGTCGAGAGGTCGAAAGCTGATCAGAAAGGCTACCGAGCGTTTGTTCGGTTTTCAAAATCTCATTTTCCAATCGCGCAATTTCATCGTCAACTGAAGCATACTTACCAACCTTCTCTTCCAACTGTTCTCTAAGTTCAATGAGCTCTGAAACCGCCGAAAGGCGGTGCTTTTGTTGAAGGTGAAAGAGCTGCCCCAACAAGTCGTTGATTTCTTCCATGCGCTCTGGATCTACCGATACACTTTCGCTATAGAGCTCCAAATCGCGCGTAATTTCTCGCAGTTCAATGCTGATGGATTCAATTCGTTGTAAAAACTCTTCCAACTGCTTGTTGATCGAGCTTATTTTTTGAAGACTACCTTTACTTGAGGAAAGCGCTGATAATACACCGCCGTTGTCTCCATCGATAGCCTCTACGATACCCGAAATTACTTGCTTGATGCTGCCAGCATTGGTCAAGGTGCTTTGTTCATCTTCCAATGAACTTTGGTCTATATTTTCAAGATTTGCTTTCTTGAGTTCTTCAAGCTGAAAGGTAAAGTAATCTAGATCTTGTTTCATCCGCGCCTCATTTTCCTTCAGATCATGAAGCTGCTGCGTGTAAACTTTGTATTGCTTATAGGTATCTCTGTATTCTCTTAATACCTCCTCATTCTGAGCATAGGAGTCAAGAATTCCAAACTGAAAACTGCGTTCGCCAAGTATTGAATTTTCGTGTTGGCTATGAATGTCTACCAATCTTTCACCGAGCGACTTCAGTATTTGCAACGAGACTGGAGTATCATTAATAAATGCTCTGGACTTGCCGCCAGGTGCAATTTCTCGGCGAATGGTAGATTGCTTTTCGTAGTCCAAATCATTTTCTTCGAAAAATTTTTTCAATGAAAATTTTTCGATGTCGAACACTGCTTCTACAATGCACTTCTTGTCTTGGTATTTAATAGACTTGCTATCCGCACGTTCGCCGAGCAATAGGCCGAAAGCACCAAGTAAAATAGACTTTCCACTTCCCGTTTCACCTGTGATGGCTGTAAATCCACGATCAAATTTCAACGCCACCTCATCTATCAACCCGTAATTGATCACTTGTAAACTTTTCAGCATATCATTTCATCATTTGGTCGTACTTCATGATATTACCCGGATCGAGTTTCTTCAACATTTCATAGACAGGTTGCTTTTCCTCCACTGGAAGGGGTTTGAAAATGTTGATGATCTCGTCGGATTTCGCATAAAAGAACACCTGCATGTTGTAGGAGCTAGGCTTGATTTTGTGAATGTCGTTGAGCGCTAAAATCGCATCCGACATTACTTTGCGCGCAGCGGTGAGCTCAGTAAACATTTTATCCATGCCCTTTCTGTGATAGCTATAGAGAGCGTCGCGTAGGGGTTTGAAGGTTTGCGTTACGATATTTTCGATTAGCCAATATCTATTTTGTTGTCCTTTTTCATTGGCTCTCCACCCGGGTTCAGCGGCATTCTGCGCGTTACCCACAATGGTTTGGCATATGAGATAATGTTCTGTGCCTCCCTCTGGTGAGAAAGAATCATAGTCGCTTGCTAAAATCAAATTGGCATAAAATGCCAGCACACTGCTTAGATTGTCGCGGTGCTGATCAACGCTCCAAACGATTTGGGTGTTTTCATTGAATGTAAATTCAAAATCACGATCGTTGATATTGACCACTGGTGTTTTATAATCAGAGTTGTATACTGGTCTACTACTACCTATTTGAATGCTGCCTTTGAATTGGCGCTGGCTTGGTTGTGACTCCACGGTGATTTGCATATTGCAATCAATGCGCTCGCTTTGTTGCCAGTCATCTTTGCTCCATCTGCGGTTGTTAATGAATTCTTCTATCGTTAATTCCATGGTTTGGAATATCTGCGGATCAGCCATGATTACTTGAGGCTGAATGATAGTCACATTGCAATTCAACTCTTGCGCCTCAGCATGAATGAGAGACAAGACAAACACTGTTATTGAGAAAAAATATTTTTTCATGAATTCAAAAGTTCTAACAATTCTGCGACGATATCTCTCGCCACTTCGGACTTGCGCTTTAACCCAAATTCCTTCTGTTTATTGTCAGGCCAAAATAAGGAGATTTTGTTTGTATCTCCACCAAATCCGGCACCTTCATTTTTTAAAGAATTCAACACAATCATATCAAAGTTTTTGCGCTTCATTTTAGATTGTGCGTTTGCTTCTTCATTTTCTGTTTCTAGAGCAAAGCCAACGAGTATTTGGCCTTCTTTTTTTATAGCACCTAAGCTTTTGGCGATATCAGGGGTTGGCTCCAATCGAATATTCAATGAGTGCTCTGATTTTTTGATCTTTTCAGTGGCGATGGTCATGGGGCGATAGTCTGCTACGGCGGCCGAAAGAATTGCTGCTTGGCAGGATTCAAAG
The DNA here is from genome assembly GCA_044371755.1 of Flavobacteriales bacterium. Lineage (GTDB taxonomy): Bacteria > Bacteroidota > Bacteroidia > Flavobacteriales_D > Sanyastnellaceae > JAIXWP01. The sequence goes on from JBILSZ010000013.1 coordinate 3,182, forward strand.
TGCTCACTAGAGACTTCGTACATTTCTTCAGCCGATTCTACTCGAATTAATTTTACAGCGGGATGTTGCAATGTAAGGTGCGTTGGGCCGCTCACCAATATTACTTGTGCACCTTGCTCTGCAAGAACTTTTGCAATTTCGAATCCCATTTTACCACTTGATCGATTGCCGATGAAGCGCACCGGATCAATTGCTTCGTAGGTCGGACCTGCCGTCACCAATACCGTTTTATTTTTGAACGGGAGGTCGGGTCTAAAATATTTTAAAACCGCATCCAATATTTCCTCTGGTTCTGCCATTCGACCATTGCCAATGAGTCCGCTGGCAAGTTCGCCGTTGCGGGGCTGTAACACTTGGTGCCCCATACCTTCGAGCTTTTTAAGATTTTCTTGTGTTCCAGCGTGCTGATACATATCGTGATCCATGGCTGGCGCTACAAGAATTTGGCATCGCGCGCTCATATAGGTGGTAATAAGAAAATTATCGCTTTGACCCTGTGTCATCTTGGCCAATGTATTGGCTGAGGCTGGGGCAATGATCATCATATCAGCCCACAATGCAAGGCCTACGTGATTGGTCCATTCCCCAGTGTCTTTATTTTCAGTAAAATCGGAATAAACTGGATTTTTGGATAGTGTGGACAGGGTCAGCGGGGTTACGAAGTCTAGCGCACTTTTAGTCAACACCACTTTCACTTCTGCTCCCGCTTGTATTAAAAGTCGAATGAGCCAGGCAGATTTGTATGCGGCTATGCTGCCGCTAATGCCTACTAATATTTTCTTTCCTTCGAGCATGGGGCTATTAAATGACAAAAGATGGCCTAGGCCATCTTTTGATTATGGATTTTTATATGATTAACGAGCTTGCTCTTCATCAGGATAGCGATAGAAAACTTTATCTTCAATCAATTCCTGAATCGCAATAGAATGAGGCTTTGGCAAACGCTCATAATGACGAGAAATTTCAATCTGCTCGCGGTTTTCAAACACTTCTTCCAAATTGTCTTGTGATGTACCAAACTCTTCCAACTTCTGGTTGAGTTCTTCTTTCATTTCCTTTGAAATTTGGCTAGCTCTCTTTGAGATAAGCACAATGGTTTCAAATAGATTACCATCCACCTTGTCATACAATTCGTTTGCATTTCTGGTGATGGTGGTCTTCGCTGCTGTTGAATTTTTATAATTGCTCATTGCGTTGATCAATTCGAGGCCGATAATTTTTCTATCTGTTTTCTGCTTTTCTCGTAAAATACTTCGGCCTCTTTGAGTAATTTACTTTGGGGAAAAGCGGTTGCAAAGGTAATATAAGATTCGCTTGCTAAACGATATCTTTCAAGTTTCTTCTCTTCGATGCTGCCTTCTGCATATAAATAATAGCTTTCCACGATTAAGGCATATGCGTTTTCTTTATATATGCTTGAAGGGTAGTTGGTTATGAATGATTTGAGTGAGTTTACAGCACCTTTGTAATTCTGAGTGGTGTGGTACAACTTTGCATTCTCAAAGTCCTTTAATTCCAACTTTGCATTCAATTCTCCAATCATTTTATTGGCCGAATCCCTTAGTGCACTGGTCGGATATGTATCAAGAAACAATTGAAATTCATCGATGGCCCTTCTTGTATCAGTTTGATCCAGAGTGAATTCTGGTGATAATCGGTAGTTGCAATAAGCGCTTTGAAAGAAACACTCCTCGGCTCTTGGACTTTTAGAAAAGGTCTTTGAGAAATTTTTGAGGTAGTAACTCGCTAAATAATAATCTTTTACGCAATAATGGGTCTTTGCGTAGTTATAATAAACATCTTCAGCCATCGCAGTTCCACGCGTAAGGCCGATGCACTCTTCCAATAGTGGCAAAGCCTTGAAACACTCGTCATTGTTGTAGTATTTCACAGCCGCTTCGTACTTGACTTTATAGTCATCACTCTTTAAGGCTTTGTTATACTCGCTACAACCAGTAGTGAACAAGAGCAGAACTAAAAATGTAAAAGAAAACAGAAAAAATTTATTCATTCTGGCGGCGAATTTAATCATTTTCTGTCATTAGACGTTCTCCTGACCTTTTCGCATACAATCATTAACCTTTTGCTGTTAATTTTTCATAGCTATCAATTCGTTACGGCTTCTTATCTTTGCCGAAACATTAAATTTTTGAGTCTTGGATATTTTTGAAAGAATACAAAAGAATCGTGGTCCGCTTGGACAACATTCTAAAGAATCACATGGATATTTCACCTTCCCAAAGCTAGAGGGTGAGATCGGAGCGCACATGACATTCCGTGGAAAGCCAGTGTTGGTTTGGAGTCTCAACAATTATATTGGCTTGGCCAATAACCCCGAGATTCGCGAGGTGGATGCGAAAGCAGCCGAAGAGTGGGGAATGGCTTATCCAATGGGCGCGCGCATGATGAGTGGTCAGACAAAATATCATGAGCAGTTGGAATCAGAACTCGCTGCCTTCATGGGCAAAGAGGATGCTTTCTTGCTCAATTTCGGATATCAGGGCTGCCAATCGGCTATCGAAGCTCTCGTAGGCCGCAACGATGTTATCGTCTATGATAGTGAATGCCACGCTTGTATGATCGACGGTATTCGCCTCCATCAAGGAAAGCGCTTTGTATTTCAGCATAATGATATGGAGAGCTTTGAAAAACAGCTCAAGCACGCGAAGCGCCTTACCGAACAAACGGGTGGTGGCATCCTTGTGCTCACCGAAGGTGTATTTGGTATGGCCGGAGATATGGGTAAGCTTGCTGAAATTTGTAAATTCAAAGATCAGTATCAGTTCCGTCTCTTTGTAGACGACGCTCATGGATTTGGTACTATCGGCCGCGATGGTCGCGGTGCACCAGATCATCAGGGTGTGGCTGACAAGGTAGACGTTTACTTCGGTACCTTCGCCAAAGCTATGGCTACCATCGGTGCATTCGTAGCAAGCGAAGAACACGTCATCGAATACTTGCGCTACAACATGCGCTCTCAAACATTTGCAAAGTCGCTTCCAATGCCTATCGTAATAGGTGCCTTGAAGCGCCTCGAAATGATGAGAACAAAACCGGAACTACAACAACAACTCTGGCACGTGGCTCGCACCCTTCAGAAAGGTTTGACTGAAGCTGGTTTTGATATCGGAAAAACAGATTCAGTTGTTACTCCAGTCTTCATGAAAGGCTCTCTTGGTGAAGCCACCAACGTGACGCTGGACCTCCGCGAAACTTATGGCGTCTTCTGTTCTATTGTGGTATATCCAGTGGTCCCAAAAGATGTGATTATGCTTCGCTTGATCCCAACGGTGATCCACACAATAAAAGATGTAGAGTACACCATTGATTGCTTCAAAAAGGTGCGTGAAAAGCTCGAAGCGGGTGCTTACAAAGCAGAAAAAATCGCTAGCTGGGCGTAAGCTACAGAACATAGAATATCACAAAAACTTCTCTTCGGAGAAGTTTTTTTTGCATGAATTATGTTCAAAAGTTCAATTCGAAAATGCAACCTTAGGGAGTTTTCGATGTTTATTATACAGAATTTCAAACCATTATAAAATCTTTATGAAAAAAATCTACTCTCTACTTTTCTTTGCTCTTCCAGTTTGGGTCTTTATGACATCATCAGATGATAATTCTGCTGGAAAGGCTGGCAATACAGGTTCGCCTGGCGAACAAACGTGCAGTACAGCAGGCTGTCACAGCACCTTTCCTAGCAATTCTCAAGGCGGGAGCATCACAATCTCAGCTCCTGGAATGACGGATTGGCAATATGTGCCAGGTCAAACCTATACCATTAGTGTAACAGTAGCCGAGCAAGGCAGAGGCTTGTTTGGGCTCGGTTTCGAAGCGCTTACATCTTCTAACGATAATGCAGGAACGCTTACACCAGGAGCAGGTACACACATTCTCACGCGTCTTGTTCAAGGTGTAAATCGTGTAAATATTACACACCTCACCGATGCAGGATTAACATCAAATTCTCATACGTTCACCTTCACGTGGACGGCGCCAGCTGAGAACATCGGGCCTATTACTTTTTATACAGCCGGAAATGCTGCTAACAACAACAACACAGCATCAGGAGACCACATTTACAATACTTCACAAGTGGTTACCCCTGCTAATACTGTTGGTTTGAATGAGCTTTCAAATCGCGTAGATGTAAACGTATATCCTAATCCTGTAGTGAACGAGTTGAGAGTAGATTATTCTACAAAAAAAGAGGGACGTGTGCAAGTAGTAATTTATGACACGATGGGAAGAACAGTGAGAACGCTTGTTGATCAAAACCTTCCAGCTGGGGAGCATAAGATCAGTACAGACGTTTCTGATCTTGCCAATGGCCAGTATATTCTGCACGCCATGATCAATGGCGAAGTGCTCAATACTGCGTTGATTCAAAAGTAAAATTTTAAAATATGGACAAAGCCTCTTTTCATAAAGAAAAGGGGCTTTGTCTTTTTTTATACCATAGATTGAATCTTTCGCCTCATTTTTGCGCCCATGTATCAACGTTATTTTATGCGAATCGCATACGATGGTTCGGTGTTTCATGGCTGGCAGCGTCAGCCCAACGCCGAGACGGTGCAAGAGATCATTGAAAAGTGGCTCGCTAAAATCCTACACCTGCCTCGTGTCATCACCACCGGTTGCGGGCGCACCGATAGTGGGGTGCATGCAAAAGATTTTTACCTTCACTTTAATCCAGAAGTAGAAAGCCTCGATATTCCAGACCTGACTTACAAGTTGGGGCACGTATTGCCAAAGGAAATAGCAATCTATGATCTGTTTCCTGTACACGACCTAGCGCATGCGCGCTATGATGCAACGGAGCGTTCTTATGAATATCACATGCACTATGTGCGCAATCCTTTTATAAAAAGCTTTAGTACCTATTGCGCATATCCGCTGGATGTAGAAAAGATGAATGAAGCAGCGCGATACCTATTAAAGAAAGGTGACTTTGGTGCTTTCAGCAGAACGGGAGGTGGACAGAAAACGAACATTTGTGATGTACGAAGTGCTTATTGGGAAGATAACGGTGAACGTTTGGTTTTTCACATTACAGCAGATAGATTTTTACGAAACATGGTTCGCGCAGTTGTCGGTACCTTGATGGATGTTGGCACAGGAAAGATTTCCAAAGAGCAGTTTCAAGAAATTATATTGAGCGAAGACCGCAATAAGGCTGGAGATAGCGCTCGACCAGAAGGATTACATTTATCAAAAATTATTTATCCATATATCGACAATGGGGTATATGATACATCATACTTGAAGCAACAAAAAGAATGAGCGCAAGCGGAAAGGCATTTGAATGGGGAATTTTTAATAGACTATATGGTAGAAGTAAACCATATAGAATTTCTTTTTACATCACAGCCATCTTGGTTTTGGTAATTGCTTTTTTAAGCCCAGTCAGACCCGAACAGATGCGTCATATAATTGACGTGGAAGTACCGCAAGGAAATTATAGAGGCGTGCTGAATTACACATTGTTTTTCATTGGCTTCATTATTTTCGAATCTATTCTACAGTATTATCAGACCATGCTCGCCAATCGCGTGGCGCAGAGTATTACCATGGATTTGAGATCGGAGTTGTACAAACATGTGATCAAATTTAAACTGAGCTATTTTGACCGCACTCCGGTAGGACAATTTGTGACGCGATTGATTGGTGATATCGATGGTATAGCAGAAGTTTTTTCTGTTGGATTGTTGGATATAGGGCGGGATATTCTTAAGCTGGTAGTGATTGTAGGCTTTATGCTCTACCTCGATTGGAAAATGACAATGATTGTGATGTTGCCAATTCCTGTGCTGATTTATGCAACGCGTATTTTCCAACAAGCAGTGAAAAAATCTTTTAATGATGTGCGAAATGAAGTAGCACGCATCAATGTGTTTATTCAGGAGCACGTCACAGGGATGAATATTGTGCAGATTTTTAATCGAGAAAGAAAGGAGCAAGAGAAATTTGATGTTATCAATAAGGAGCACCGAAATGCTCACATACGGGGCATTTGGGCTTACAGTGTTTTCTTTCCTGTTGTAGAATTGCTTTCTGCGGCATCCGTATCGCTCATGATTTGGTGGGGGTTACACAGCTCGCTTGAAGGCGTGATGACCCCAGGAATGCTTTTAGAGTTTTCTACTTTCATCAGTATGATGTATCGTCCCATTCGACAGATGGCGGATAATTTCAATGTCTTACAAATGGGTGTAGTGAATGCAGAACGGGTGTTTAAAGTATTTGATACCGATGAAGCGCCCGTCAATCAAGGCGCTAAACATTATGACATTAAAGGCGATATTCATTTTGATCATGTTTGGTTTGCCTACAAGGATGAAGATTGGGTGTTGCGCGATATCGAGATACGCATCCGTGAGGGACAAATGGTGGCATTCGTGGGCGCTACTGGAGCAGGAAAGTCAAGTCTAGCGGGATTGCTCAATCGATTCTACGACTTCAACAAAGGGAATATTACCATCGATCAGCGCCCTTTACACGATTATTCTTTGGAAAGCCTGCGCACACAGATAGGCCTTGTGCTGCAGGATGTCTACCTGTTTAATGATTCTATTCTCAATAATATTCGCCTTCACAACGAGCAAATTACTGAGTCCGAAGTTATAGAAGCTTCCATTGCTATCGGTACACATGATTTTATAACTTCCCTGCCTGGCGGATATAGTTTCAAGGTCGGTGAAAGGGGTTCCCAATTGAGTGTGGGACAGCGCCAGTTAATTTCATTTGTACGCGCGTACGTTCACAAACCTGCAATACTCGTACTCGATGAGGCGACATCAAGTGTTGATATTGAGTCGGAACTGTTGATTCAAAAAGTCACAGAAAAACTTACCATGGGGCGCACGAGCATCGTAATTGCGCACCGCCTTTCTACCATTCGCAAGGCTGAGTTGATCGTGGTTCTCGATAAGGGAAAGATTGTTGAGAAAGGGAGTCACGAGGAACTCTTGGCACAAGATGGTCAATACAAGCGACTCTTTGAACTTCAATTTCAAAATCAAGAATTCAGTTAGTACCTTCGTTATTCTAAATCAACAGTTTTGGAAGAAAAAGAAAAGGCCCGCCGCATAGTAGATGCTATGTTTGGAAATGATCCAATGTCACAATGGTTGGGCATCGAGAGGGTAGAAGATGCCCCGGGCAAATCGGTTCTAAAAATGAAGGTCCGTGCTGAAATGCTCAACGGTTTTGGTATAGCTCATGGCAGCATTGCTTATGCCTTGGCCGATAGTGCTCTTGCCTTTGCTGCTAATGCACACGGCATTCAAAGTGTGTCTATAGAAACTTCGATTTCGCACGTTTCTCCGGTACGAGAGGGCGACATTTTGTCCACAGAAGTCAAGGAGATGAATTTGACTAAAAGCACTGGCTTGTACTATATCACCGTGATAAACCAAGAGGGACGCGCTGTAGCGCATTTTAAAGGTACTGTCTATCGCACAGCAAAGGAGTGGACAGTGTAGTCAATAATTTGCGACTCAATTGAACTGTAAACCGCTCGATTTTCCTAAGTTTGCCGTGCCTTTTGAAATGACCGAAAGGTAAATGCGAATAATGAATAAAAATAACCCACGAGCAGGGCAAGTATCTTCACTTCTCGCTCAGATCACAGAGTCCGCAACCCTGGCTATGGCGCGAATGACGCGGGAAATGGCGCAGCAAGGACACAAGGTAGTAGGCCTATCTTTAGGAGAACCAGATTTTGATACTCCTGATTTTATCAAAGATGCCGCGAAGGCAGCAATTGACAACAATATCACACATTATCCCCCAGTGAATGGATTTCTCGACGTGCGTGAAGCAATTTGCAGAAAATTCAAGCGGGACAATGGACTAGAATATTCGCCCGATCAAATTGTCATTTCTACTGGAGCCAAACAGTCCATTGCGAATGCTATCCTTGCATTGGTTGAAGATGGCGATGAAGTCATCATGCCAAGCCCATTTTGGGTGAGTTATGCCGAGATCGTAAAGATTGCTGGAGGAACTCCCATTGAGCTGCTGGCAAAAGTGGAAAATGATTTTAAAATAACGCCCGATCAACTACGCGGTGCAATCAACGAGAAGACACGTCTCATTATTTATTCTTCCCCTTGCAACCCGACCGGAACGGTTTATTCCAAGTCAGAGCTAGAAGCGTTTGCAGCAATTATTGAAGAATGGGATGGATTATATGTGATTTCTGATGAAATTTATGAATTGATAAACTTCTCTGGAAAAACGCACAGCATTGCATCTATCGGCAAAATGATCGAACGCACCATCACTGTGAATGGCGTTTCTAAAGCATTCGCCATGACGGGTTGGCGAATTGGATACATTGGCGCGCCAAAGTGGATCGCCGACGCATGTACTAAAATGCAAGGTCAAATTACATCAGGTCCGAATACCATTGCGCAGATGGCTGCCAAGGCGGCGGTAGATGCTGATCCTGACAATGTCAGCTTCATGATTGATGTGTTTAAAAAGAGAAGAGATCTTGTATATCAATTGCTTTCTGAAATACCTGATATCAGAATCAATCAACCAGAGGGAGCGTTTTACTTCTTCCCAGATGTATCCGCTTATTTTGGTAAAAAAGATGGTGACACGGTGATAAAAAATGCAACGGACCTAAGCATGTACATGTTGCGTAAAGAAATGGTAGCTGTAGTCACAGGCGAAGCGTTTGGTGATGAAAACTGCATACGCATTAGCTACGCAACGTCAGAAGAAACGCTCATCGAAGCTATCAAGAGAATTAAAAATGCATTAGCCGCTTTACAATAGAATTTTTCAGATAAAAAATGAATACAGAACAACTGAACGAGCTTTTCAAAAAATTCAATGACCTCACTGTTTTGATCGTTGGGGATGTGATGATTGACGCTTATTATTGGGGGAAAGTAGATAGAATATCTCCTGAAGCTCCAGTGCCAGTGGTGCAAGTGCAACGTAAGGAGAATCGTCTCGGAGGTGCGGCCAACGTGGCTCTTAATGTGAAAAGCCTTGGCGCAAAAGCCATCATGTGTTCTGTAGTTGGTGATGGATCAAAAGGTGACGTCTTTCGTAAGACGTGCAAGGAAAGTGGTTTTTCAACCGAAGGTATCATTGATAGCACTGAGCGCATGACCACGGTCAAGACGCGTGTAATGTCGGGCGCTCATCATATTGTTCGTATTGATGATGAAATCACCAAACCTCTTTCTCCTACCGATGAAAGAAATTTGCTGAATTGCATTGAACAGATATTCAATCGTCAAAAAGTTGACGTAGTTATTTTTGAAGATTACAATAAAGGCGTTCTAACAGAGCGCGTCATAAATACTATTTTAGCTTGGGCAGCCGCTAAAAATATTCCTACAGCGGTGGATCCAAAAAAGGATCACTTCTTCACATACAAAGGTTGTTCTCTTTTCAAGCCTAACTTGAAAGAGTTGAAAGACGGTCTTGGCGTAGAGTTCGATAAGCATGATTCAGACAGTTTGAAGAAAAATATGATTGAACTTCAAAACAGATTGCAATCAAAGAATATTCTTGTAACACTTTCCGAACTTGGTGCAATGAGTCTGCATGAAGGGCTTTTTTATCATGAAAAAGCGCATGAAAGAGAAATCAATGATGTGTCAGGAGCGGGAGATACGGTGATTAGTGTGGCTGCCCTGGCAATGGCTGTGGGCTGCAATTCCGAAGATTCAATGAAATTGGCTAACCTTGCAGGAGGATTGGTATGTGAGAAGGTAGGTGTGGTGCCTATTGACAAAGATCGACTTCTAGATGAAGCTATAAAATACTTAAGTTAAAATGAGTTGGTCACAATTCAGAGAGCGAGCAAACCTTTTTTTATTTAAAAATAAAGAAAGCGTTCTCGGTGCTTTTAAGGCGCTCAATATTGTTGTGACTTTGCTGGCCATTGGCACAATGATTTGGATTTATGGATTCAAGCTAAATCCAAACGATAACAAATTGGCTTTGCTCATTATCAAAGGTTCATTTAGCTTTTACATCATTCATTATCTCGCCCGAATCATCTATGATTTTCATCCTGTAGAGTTTATCAAATCAACATGGTTTGAAGCGACCATGGTGGTATTGCTTATCATCGAAGGATTCAGCTACTCGGTCTTCGATACCTTGCTCATCGAAACAGTATTCAAAAACCTAGGATTCGAAGGCTTTGCGGACATCAGCACAGTCATCATTCAAATCTACTTTTTAGTAGTGGTTATTACTGAGTTTTTGCGCAATAGCGATTTCCTTCCTCGCATCCGACTGAACCCAGCGATAATCTTCGTCTTGTCATTCGTATTCATTATTTTTGGGGGTACATTTTTGTTGATGTTGCCTGAAATGACCACCAAAGGCATCAGCTTTGTGGATGCGCTATTCACAGCCACCAGTGCCACTTGTGTTACCGGTTTGATGACGCTTGATCCGCATACCGCTTTTACTTTCAAAGGTCAGTTTGTTATCCTGGCATTGATCAAATTGGGAGGTTTGAATATTATTGCTTTCGGAGGTTTTTTGTCGCTGATGAGTAAAGTGGGTGTGGGCATCAAGCATCACCAAGTAATAGAAGGCTTCGTGGCTCGAAACAATATTCTTTCAGCATCGGGCATGCTAGGGAAGGTGATTTTATGGACGTTGTCTATTGAAGCATTTGGAGCTGTGGCGCTCTATCAACTTTGGAATCCAGATATAACTTGGTATGATAATGGGGAAAAATTATTTTACTCCATTTTCCATAGTATTAGTGCTTTCAACAATGCCGGAATAAGTCTCTTTACAAATGGTCTCACCAATGAAATGGTGGTCAATAATTATTTGGTTCATTGGGTTATTATAATTCAAATCTTTCTGGGAGGGCTTGGTATTCTGGCACTTTTTGATTTATTCGAGCCCTCTCGTTTGCGCGATCGTCTTCGCAATCCATGGAAACAAATTGATTTTTCTACAAAAATCTCCCTTTATTTTTCGATCGGTCTTGTAGCTATTGGTGCGATTTTAATCTACGCCTTTGAGAGTGAAAGAGCACTGAGCGAACACTCGTTATTTGGTAAAATCACGGGGGCTATTTTTCAATCCGTTACTCCGCGCACTGCGGGTTATAATACGGTTGATTTTGGATTGTTGAGCGTGCCTTCGTTAATGTTGATTATCGCCCTGATGTACATTGGAGCTGGCAGTACTTCCACCGGTGGTGGTATCAAGACCAGCAGTCTTGCTATAATCATGGCAGACATCAAAGCCGTAATGACAGGGCAAGACAGAGCGGTATTGTTTAAGCGAACTATAGGGCCAGCCCTCAAAAGCAGTGCATATAGCATTGCGATTATATATATCGTGATGAACTTCATTGGCGTCCTATTGTTGAGCATCTCTGAGTGGCAACTATTGCTATTACCACAGTTTAGTGTTGCAGACCTTGTTTTTGAACAGGTGTCTGCGTTTAGTACTGTTGGTTTAAGCAGAAATCTTACCGCATATCTTTCCGAAACGGGGCGATATATCATTATCGCATCCATGTTCGTAGGTAGAGTAGGTACTTTCACTATAGCATTTGCCCTCGCAGGTAAATTCGTTCAACATAAATTCAAATACCCAGAGGCAGATACGATTGTGGGTTAATTAAATTTAATAAATGGGTACTACGGTAAAGCCTTATAATGCTGGTGGAAAAAAAGAAGAGGTGGAACAGATGTTCGACAACATCGCGCATAGTTATGACTTTCTCAACCACGCTTTCTCTTTTGGAATCGACATTCTTTGGAGAAAAAGGGCAATAAGAATTTTGAAAAAAGAAAATCCAAAACTTGTTTTGGATGTCGCCACTGGCACTGCGGATTTTGCGCTTGAAGCCGTGCGTATGGATTTGAATGCAGACCAAATAATAGGTGTTGATATTAGCGAGGGAATGTTGGAAGTGGGGCGAAAGAAAATTGCTGAAAGAGGATGGAATGAACAAGTCCAACTAAAACGCGGAGATTCGGAAAATTTACCATTCGAAACCTCTTCGTTTGACGCATACACTGTTGCCTTCGGAGTGAGAAATTTTGAAAATTTAGAAACGGGCTTAGCAGAAATGAATCGCGTATTGAAGCCGGGAGCCTTGGGTATTGTACTTGAGTTTTCTAAGCCGAAGAAGTTTCCTGTGAAGCAATTATTCAATTTTTATTTCAAATTTATCATGCCAATCATTGGCAAATTGATTTCTAAGGATAAGCGAGCGTACGAATATTTGCCAGAAAGTGTCCAAGCATTCCCGAGTGGAATTGATTTCGAAAACATAATGAAGAAAACGGGTTATGTCGATACGAAAGTGATACCTTTATCAGGTGGTATAGCGAGCATTTATCTCGGACGCAAACCTCGATGAAGAAAGAAGTATATCCTAGTATTCTCAAAGGGAGCATCAAGGCTCCAGGTAGTAAAAGTATCGCGCAGCGCTTTGTTGCGGCGTCTTTGCTTGCAAATGGAGAAAGTGAAATCCAAGACTATCCAGAGAGCGCAGATTGCATCGCGGCACTTAACGTGGTGCAAACTTTAGGAGCTGTTGTTCTTAAAACGGGATCAGATGTACGCATCAAAGGAGGGTTTCCAAATAATGATGATAGTGGCATTCGCGTTCCGAAAAATCAAATACAATGCGGTGAGTCGGGCTTGGCTTCGCGCATGTTTACTCCTATTGCCGCTTTATATAATGAGTCTATTGAAGTGAAAGGTGAGGGCAGTTTGCTCACGCGACCTTTTACAGAGTTTGATCATGTGCTTCCCGCACTGGGTGCTTCTTGCGCCACAAGCAATGGCCGTTTGCCAGTGACTGTTTCTGGCCCCCTCCTCGGCGGCAGCGCCACACTTGACGGGTCAGTGAGTTCTCAGTTTCTTACAGGCTTGTTATTGGCTTTACCATTAGCACAGTCAGATAGCGAGCTCATTGTAAAGTCACTCACGAGTATTCCTTATGTGCAAATGACAATGGAAGTGGCTGCTATGGCTGGAGTGGAAATAAAAACAAGTGACTTCGAAAGGTTTGTTATAAAAGGAAGACAACAGTATCGCCCGCTCAAGACTACTGTTCCCGGGGATTGGAGTGGTGCTGCATTTCTAATCGTTGCAGCCGCCATCGCAGCCGAAGAGGGTATGGAAATTACTAACTTGTCCACTGCACTCACTCAGGCTGATGCTCGCATTATCGAGGTATTGCGTAGCAGCGGTGTGGACCATGTAATGTACTCGGATCGCGTGGTAGTCAAACAGAGCGAAATCAATGCCTTTGATTTTGATGCCACCAATTGTCCGGATTTGGTGCCTCCATTGGTGGCGCTTGCTGCTTATGGCAATGGAGTTACCACCATTAAAGGCGCAAAAAGATTGCTGAACAAAGAGAGCAACCGCGCAAAGGCACTGCAAGAGGAATTTGCAAAAGCCAACATACGCGTGGTAGTTAGAGAGGATGAAATAATGGTTTATCCTTCATACATAAGACCAGCTACGCTTAATTCTCACAACGACCACCGGATTGCAATGGCTGCTGCAATATTGGGTTTAGGTGGAGATAAAATTACCATTCAAGGCGCGGAATCTGTCAATAAATCATTCCCGTCATTCTTTGATGCGCTTATCTCATTGGGGGGTAAAGTCTACTCTAAGTAGATATTCATCTCCCTTCATTATATTCGCCATATGAAATTTTCAGCACTACAAATTGCCACCATGTTGAATGGTGTTGTGGAAGGTGATCAAGAGGTATCTGTTTCTGGCCTCTCAAAAATTGAAGAAGGAACTCCCGGAACGCTCACGTTTCTCGCAAATCCCAAATATGCTTCCTTCATTTACCAAACGAAAGCGAGCATAGCAATTGTTTCCAAAGACTTTGTGGCCGAAGAAGCACTTCCTGCAAGCTTGACCATTATTCGTGTTGACGATGCTTATGCAAGCTTCGCCAAGCTACTCGAAGCATATAATCAACTTTCCAAGCCGAAACCTGGGGTGCATCCCAGTGCTGTGATCAGCAGTACGGCGACTATTGGTAATGATGTTTACATTGGAGCCTTCGTTTATGTAGGAGAATATTCAAAAATTAGTGACGGTGTTCAACTGCACGCAGGCACTATCGTTGGCGATAAAGTATCAATAGGAAGTAATTCTATACTAAATGCTGGTGTCAAAGTATATGCGGATTGCCAAATTCGAAGTCACTGCACCTTGCACGCGGGTGTGGTGATTGGTGGAGATGGCTTCGGCTTCGCTCCAAATTCTGAAAATAATTACGCAAAAGTTCCTCAAATTGGAAATGTGATCATTGAAGATCATGTTGAAGTGGGCGCCAATTCTACCATTGACCGCGCAACGTTGGGATCTACAATAATCAGAAAGGGTGTGAAAATCGATAATCTTATCCAGATAGCGCACAATGTGGAAATTGGTGAAAACACCGTTATCGCCGCGCAGACGGGTATTGCGGGCTCAACCAAAATTGGAAAGAATTGTATGATCGGCGGACAAGTGGGTATTGTAGGACATATCACCATCGCTGATGGAACCAAGATTGCAGCACAAAGTGGTGTTGGAAGCGATATTAAAGAGCCTAATACTATTATTCAAGGCTCGCCTGCCTTTGCGATTATGGACTACAAAAAGAGTTATGTTGGCTTTAGAAAACTACCAGATCTTATTCGAAGAATTGAAGATTTGGAGAAAAAGGACTAAAAACGAAGACGGAAGTATTCTTTTTCTTTTCTGTTGTCGCGAATCAATACCCCGAAATGATAGAAGTCGAGAGCGAGGTTAAATCGCCCATCAGCACAAGCTTTTTCCCAAGCTGTGGTCATCTCTTTTGACCAATAGATATCATCCAAGATCAATATGCCTTGTGGGCTTAATAATTCTTTGCACCGTTCGAAATACCGCAGTGTAGGCTCTAGTCGGTGATTACCATCGATGTATATCCAGTCAAAGCCTGGGCTTAGATTTTCGAGGGCAGCGTCAAAGGAGTTTTGTATGAGTCGAATGTTGGGGAATTGATATTTGTCAAAATTTTCTTGTGCAACTCTAGCTACTTCAGGGGCTCCCTCAATGGTGGTGACTCGTGACTTGCGATTGACAGACGCCAAATACATGGTTGTAAGGCCTAAACTTGTACCCAATTCCAAAATTGAGTGTGGTTGGAAATGTGCGGCAAGCTTAAATAAAGCCTGCGATTGCTGGCGAGGTGCCAAGGCCACCTTGGCAATATTTGATATTTTTCTGTTGCTGCCTTTAGATGTGCGTGATCCGGCTCCCAAATCCAAAACCTCAATTTCTCTTTCATCGCAAATCATGGATGCTCTTATTTTTTCAAGTTCATCAAAAACACCGAAATGCCTAGAGGAATCCAACACCTGATCTGAAAGCAGGTATACGAGTGGCGAATGCACACCGTGCCTTTTTTTTGCTAAAAGCAAATGTTTTAGAAAGTGATATGCTTCGTGAAAAGGATCCATATTAGGGTGCAAATATGGCTCTTAACTTTTCATTTTGCAGGATGGCACGTTGTTTGGCTATTTTTGACCACATTAATTAATCGAATTCAAAATGAAGAAAATCCTTTTTATCCTTTTAGCAGGACTCCCACTTTTGGGAATGGCACAAAAACCAGAGTCATCTGATCGCGAAGCACGCGAGAAAGATCTACAAGCAAGAGCAGCTCAGAAAGAAGCACTTGGCCGTATGGAAGGCGAATCTAATTTCTGTGAGATGGTACTTGCAGATAACGGAATTGGCGGTACAGTGATCAAATTAGATTTTGGTCAAGAGTCTATGAAAAATGTAGAGGATAAAGAATTAGTAGTAGCTATGAGCGAGGCAAGAGAACAGAAGTTCACAAATGTGCCTGATGCTATGGCTTACCTCAGTAAAATTGGTTTCAAATTCGTAACTTCATACACTACTGGAGTCCCTGGCAAAGGCGAAACGCACATGGTGTTTGAAAAGAAGTCTATGAAGCGTGGTGGTCGTCCTAATGAAGGTGGATTGACTAAGCCATCTGAAACCACTCCTCCTCCATCTAAACCAGCACCGGCCAAGCCAGTGATCGAAGACAAGAAACCCGGAGCAAGCCCATCCAAAACAGATGGCAAGTCTGGAAAGAAATAATTAGAGGAACTTTAACCTCATATGACCCTGACAGTGAATGCTGTCAGGGTCTTTTTTTTGTATGAAATGTCACGCTATCTGCTTTGAAGTGGATCAAAAACTGACAAAATTTCGGATGTGTCAGACTTTATTCCAATGGCACTATGCTTGAAGACGGGGCATCAAATCTCGAATTAAATACATCAAAATGAGCAAGATTATAGGAATTGACCTCGGAACTACCAATAGCTGCGTGTCTGTAATGGAAGGAAATGAGCCAGTGGTAATTTCCAACAGTGAAGGCAAAAGAACCACTCCTTCGGTAGTGGCATTTGTAGAAGGTGGTGAACGCAAAGTAGGTGATCCTGCGAAGCGTCAGGCCATTACCAATCCAAGAAAAACTATTTATTCTATCAAGCGCTTCATGGGTTCAAGCTATGACGAATGCGCTAGAGAAGTATCACGCGTACCTTACGAAGTGGTGCGTGGTGACAACAATACTCCAAGAGTGAAAATAGACGATCGTCTTTATACTCCACAAGAAATCTCTGCAATGGTTCTTCAAAAAATGAAGAAGACAGCTGAGGATTACCTCGGTCATGAGGTTTCAGAGGCGGTAATCACCGTACCTGCTTATTTCAATGATGCTCAACGTCAAGCAACAAAAGAAGCTGGCGAGATTGCAGGTTTGAAAGTAAAGCGTATCATCAATGAGCCTACAGCTGCAGCATTGGCTTATGGTCTCGATAAAAAAGCACAAGACATGAAAATCGTAGTCTTCGACTGCGGTGGTGGTACACACGACGTTTCTGTGCTCGAACTTGGTGATGGTGTATTTGAAGTATTGGCCACTGACGGTGATACACACCTTGGTGGAGATGACTTTGACCAAGTAATTATCGACTGGTTGGTGCAAGAATTTAAAAATGAAAATGGTAATATCGATCTTACAAAAGATCCAATGGCATTGCAGCGCTTGAAAGAGGCTGCTGAGAAGGCGAAAATTGAACTTTCAAGCTCGTCTACGACTGAAATCAACTTGCCTTATATCATGCCTGTTGATGGCATTCCAAAACACTTGGTGCGTTCTTTCACCAAAGCAAAGTTTGAACAACTTGCTGACTCATTAATTCAGAGAACCATTGCGCCATGTGAAACAGCTCTCAAGAAGGCGGGGCTTACAGTACGCGATATTCAAGAGGTGATTCTCGTGGGAGGTTCTACTCGAATCCCAGCGATTCAAGAAGCGGTGAAGAAGTATTTTGGAAAAGAGCCGAGTAAGGGAGTGAATCCTGATGAAGTAGTAGCCATTGGAGCTTCTATTCAAGGTGGTGTGTTGACTGGTGAGGTAAAAGATGTGTTGCTCCTTGACGTAACGCCACTTTCTTTAGGTATCGAAACAATGGGCGGTGTATTCACCAAACTCATCGATGCGAACACTACCATCCCAACACAAAAATCAGAGGTATTTTCTACGGCTTCGGATTCTCAACCAAGCGTTGAAATCCACGTATTGCAAGGCGAGCGTGCGATGGCGAAAGACAACCGTACTATTGGTAAATTCCACTTGGACGGTCTTCCACCAGCACCACGCGGTGTGCCCCAAATCGAAGTGATTTTTGATATCGATGCCAATGGTATCATCAATGTAAGCGCAAAAGATAAGGCTACCAATAAGATTCAGTCGATTCGTATCGAAGCTTCAAGTGGTTTGTCAAAAGATGATATCGAAAAAATGAAGCGAGAAGCAGAAGCGAATGCAGAGGCCGATCGCGCTGCTAAGGAATCTGCTGATTTGGTAAATCAAGCGGATACGCTCATCTTCCAGACTGAAAAGAATCTGAAAGAATTTGGTGAAAAGCTTCCTGCGGACAAGAAAGGTCCAATAGAAAGCGCTTTGGCGGATTTGAAAAAAGCACATGCGGAAAAAGATCTGAATGCCATCCGTACTTCTATGGATAATTTGAATCAAGTGTTTTCTGCCGCTTCTCAAGACATGTACAATGCAGGCAACGCCGCCGGCGGAGAACAAGCACCCAACAATGGAGGCGCAGCAGACGCTGAAGTCACCGATGTAGATTTTGAAGAAGTAAAAGACGATAAAAAGTAACTCTTCATACAAGTTTGAGGTACAAAAGGCTTGGCATTGCCAAGCCTTTTTATTTTATCTTTGAACCATTAGATTACTTTCGAAAATGCAGGAAATAAACTTCACTGAACTTTTCGCTAAGTCTCCTATTGGATATCTTAGCGCTTCCACTATTTGGGACGAGCACCAGCAACTTATAGACTATAGAATTGAATACGTAAATGAGGCCTATGCTCAAAGCTATGGCGTCCAGGTTGGCCATCTCATTGGAAAAAAAGTCAGCGAATTTTCCTCACAATCAGATTTTCCCAAAGATTGGCTCTCCAGAATTCAACACTCTATTGAATCCAATGATGCAAGAACATTCCAACAGTATGCGCCTCAAATAAAACGGTGGTTCAACGTTCAAATTTTAGCCAACTCCAAGGATCGCTTTGTTATGCAATTTTGGGATGCGACGGATGCTAAGCTTAATGAGGAAAATGTAAACTCACTATTGAAAATGTTTGAAGATGCTTTGTTCGAATTGGACGAAAATCTGGTATTTAAAAATGTATCTTCTTCGTCAGACTCGTTGTTGTTTTTCCCAAAAGAATTTTTTTTAGGAAAGTCAGTAAATGAACTTTTTCAAGGCGAATTACTCAACCATTTTTTGGATGCAT
Source organism: Flavobacteriales bacterium (assembly GCA_044371755.1). Taxonomy (GTDB): domain Bacteria; phylum Bacteroidota; class Bacteroidia; order Flavobacteriales_D; family Sanyastnellaceae; genus JAIXWP01. Next base: position 22,043 of record JBILSZ010000013.1, read on the forward strand.
TTGAAAAGGCAAGACAGACAAGAGAGGTTCAGATTATTCAATATAATGCTCCTGAGTTATTTCTTGATAAAGAGTTTCGTGCGCGTATTCTTTACCGCAATATCGGAAATGTTGAGAATGACTTTTTCGTATCGATAGTTGATATTACAGCCAAAAAGAACGCTGAAAAGGCTGTCGAGTTTCGAAAGGATTTCGAACAACTCTTAGTGGACTGCACCACCCTTATCATTCAGTCGGATGAGGCTTCGTTCGATGATAAGATGAACGAGGTGCTTGCAAAAATTGGGTTGTTTTCTAAAGTAGATCGCAGCTATTTTTTTCGATTCGACTATGATGCGCAAACATGTTCAAATACTCATGAGTGGTGCAAAGAAGGCGTAAGTCCTGAAAAGGAAAATCTACAGGATGTGCCGACTGCCGCCGTTCCTACTTGGTTAAGAGAAATGCTGGAAGGCAAGGAGGTTTATATCGATGATCTCAGTAAACTTTCGGAAGAGTGGGCATTTGAAAAAGAAATTCTCGAGCCGCAAGGCATTAAGTCTTTGTTAAGCTTGCCGGTGATGGAGAGCAACTATCTCTATGGATTTATAGGATTTGACGCCGTTTCTGAAAAAGTAGAATGGACCCAAGACTCGCGAAATTTGCTGAGAATTCTTGCGGACAATCTAGGTTCGGTAATTAAAAGAAATATTCAAAACCAAGAGCTGAAGGTTAAAACAGATTTGGCGACTGCTGCAAGCAAAGCGAAGTCTGAATTTTTGGCCAATATGTCCCATGAAATCCGAACTCCACTAAATGGGGTGGTAGGATTTGCAGAACTTCTAAAGGGAACACCATTGGATAGGGTGCAATTGCAATACGTTAAAAACCTCCATGAGAGCGCTGTTTCCCTGATGGATTTGATCAATCAAATTCTTGATTTTTCAAAAATTGAAGCGGGAAAAATGGTACTTGATTTAGATAAAACCGACTTGCGTCAAGTGTTGGAAAATGCGTGTACCTTGGTACGTCACTATACAGGTATGAAAGGCTTGAACTTTCGCGTTCAAATCGATGAAAAATTGCCTCGGTTTGTAATTACAGACGCAGTGCGACTGAGACAGGTAGTTGTCAACATTCTCAGCAATGCCGTAAAATTCACGAGTGAAGGTGAGGTCTTTTTAAATGCTGAGCTCATTTCCAGAAATGGACTTGTCAATAGAGTGAAAGTATCTGTAAGGGACTCTGGAATTGGAATCAGTGAAGAGCAACAGAAATTTTTATTCAAGGCCTTCGTTCAGGCGGATACAAGCACAACAAAAAAATACGGTGGTACGGGATTGGGACTTGTCATTTCTAATAATTTATTAGGAATGATGAATAGTAGTTTGAAATTGTCAAGTGCACCAGGGAAGGGGAGTAACTTCAATTTTGAAATTGATTTGCAAGAGGAAAGTGGCGAACGTATTTTGGAAGATATTCCGTTGTTGAAAAAGAATATCGCTGTGGTGTCATACAACCAGCAATTTATCGAAGATGTAAAGCAGGTGTTAGAGCAGAAAAAAATACCATTGATGGTATTCACCTCGCTTGAGTCTTTGGTGGCTTCTGTAATTCGTAATGAGGTGCCCGAAGTTATTGTGGTAAGTGATAACGGTACAAGTGACCTTGGACTTGATTTTATATCCAAGCTAAGAGAGTCGGCTTTGCCGCAAATAACGGATGTTCCCGTGGTTTGCTTCCATCGATTAGAATCGGCGGCGATCTATGATCGATGCACTAAGTTGAAAAATGTGGTGCCTATATTGGAGCCTGTGCTCCCATCAGAACTTGTAATTCACTTAAAACAGTACGAATACAAAATAGAGGAGATGTTACCCGACGTGGCGAGTAAGACAGCGCTTTCTAATAAAATGGGGGATCCAAATAAAAAAGCCCTTTTAATTGTGGAGGACAATGACGTGAATTTACTTTTGACTAAAATCATTGTTTCGCAACTTTATCCCGATGTAGAAATTGTGGAAGCCGTCAATGGGCTTATTGCGGTGCAAGCGGCTGCAGCTCGGCCATTCAACTTGATATTGATGGATATTCAAATGCCTGAAATGGACGGACATGAAGCCACAAGACAAATTCGAAAGTCAAGATATGCTCAAACGCCAATCATTGCTCTAACCGCTAATGCCATAGCAGGGGAAGAAGAGAAATGCCTCGACGCAGGAGCCAATGGCTATATTACCAAGCCTATAGATCGCGAAAAATTGAAAGTAGAACTTTCTAAATTTTTGAGTTAAGGTGTTCTTTGTTAATTTTGTGGCACAAAACCATCAAAACCAAAGTTTTATGTTAAAAGAATTTAAGGCATTTGTAATGCGCGGAAACGTCATCGACCTCGCGATCGGGGTAATCATCGGCGGTGCTTTCGGCGCAATCGTGAACTCACTTGTAGGGGACATCATCACTCCTCTTTTACTCAAGCCAGCCCTCGAAGCTGCTGGAGTTAATAAGATTGAGGAATGGGCACCAGGAGGTGTTTTGATGGGCAAATTCATTGCCGCTCTCATTTCTTTCATCGTTATCGCATTCGTATTGTTCCTTATCGTAAAAGGAATGAATGCTGCGATGAAAGCAAAAGAAGAAGCACCGTCGGCGCCAGCCGCACCAAGTGCACAAGAAGTTCTTCTTACAGAAATTCGCGACTTGTTAAAGAAGTAAGCTTTTTTCGTTATAATATTGACCGCAATTCGTAGTTACGAGTTGCGGTTTTTCTTTTTTATATGTCTCCAAAACAGGCCTCGGCCACTCTCATAGCCATAGCGGCCATAACGGTACTAAGCATGATCATGATTTCAAAAATGAAATTTGATTATGATTTCGAAGCCTTTTTTCCTCATAAAGATCCTGAAACAGAATTCTACCTAAACTTCAGGAAGGATTTTGAAACTGACAATGACTTTTTTATAGTAGTGGTCGAAAATCAAAAGGGGATTTTTGATTTTGATTTTCTCAAAAAAGTAGATTCACTCACAAAAGTTCTTGGTGACTTGCCGAATGTAGACGAGATTCAAGGACCCACAACGCTCGTAGAATTTGTAAAAGATCCTTTCATAGGAACAGTATTTACCCAGCCTATTATTCGTTGGCAAGAGAAAGAAAATTATTCTATCGACTCTACTAAAGTTTTCTCTACACCAGGGTTGGTGGATGTTTTTTTTAGTGAGGATCGAAAGAGTGTAGCCATCAATATGAAGCACAAGCAACGCATGAGCAAAGCGGCTTGTGATCAACTATCTTTAGATGTGGAGCGGGAAGTGGAGCGTTTTCATTTCGATGGAAAACATATCATCGGTCGTGCTCTCGGTCAACGTATCTATGTGGATATGATGGTGCGAGAATTGGCTATGTTTATTTCCATCAGCCTCTTACTTACGATTCTTTTCTTGTTCATTGCATTTAGAAGTGGTTGGGGCATTGTGATTCCAACTTTAGTCGTGATAATATCCATTTTATGGACGCTAGGTGCCATGAAACTATTGGGTAAAGACATTGATTTGATGATCACGATTTTACCCACCATCATCTTTGTGGTGGGTATGTCTGATAGTGTGCACGTGCTCACAAAATATCTTCAGGAGCTCAGAAATGGAAGAGACAAAGTAGAAGCAATCAAGTATGCCTTTAAGAGTATTCGCCTTGCTACGTTTTTGACAGCGCTCACCACCTCGGTAGGATTTTTAACCCTCATGCTTTCCGAAATCAAACCAGTGTCTGACTTCGGACTGTACACCTCCATCGGTGTAATGCTCGCATATGGACTTACATTTACGATGTTGCCGGCAATTTTACTTCTCGCAAAACCCAAGCGGCTGTATGCTTTCAGCACAAGTGAAGATTTTTGGTTGAAAAAAATGCACTTCGTATTTCGGTGGATACTGCGCAGAAGAAAAGTGATTTTTATTTCCGGTTTGGCCATCATAGCCGTGGGGTTGTATGGGATTTCGATGCTCGTCGTGGATAACATGATGCTCGAAGACTTACGTGACGATCATCTCTTGAAGAAGGAGTTTCGCTACATGGAAGAACATTATTCTGGTGTTCGTCCTTTTGAAATGGCCATTTTCCCAAAGAAGGGAATAGATCCATTTCAAAAAGAGTTTTTGACGGCTTTGGACAGCCTAAATTATTTTTTAGAAAATAACTATGGCGTGGGTGCGCAGGGCAGCCTCTCTGTATTGGTTAAAACATTCAATAAAGCTTCTAATGGTGGACAAAAGGAATTTTATTCTATTCCAGAACAAGCTGAGATCAATCAAATAGAGCGAATTTTAAAAAGAAAATCTACACGTGAATACCTCAATCTTTTTTACAGTGATTCAATCAATGTACTTCGCGTCACAGGAAAAGTAGGAGATATCGGACGTCTTTATTATGAAGAAAAAAATAGGCAACTGGCAGAATTTATTTCAACTAATAAACTCGATACCCGATTTGATTATAAGGTCACGGGTACCGCGCATTTGATTGATTTGAACAACCAAAGCCTGGTAGACAATATGCTCGCAGATTTACTGCTAAGTGTATTGGTCGTTGGACTCATTATGGCGGTCATCTATCGAAGCTGGAAAATGCTTTTTTTAACCATTATCCCGAATGTCATCCCGCTGTTGCTAGTTGGTGGTTTGATGGGCTATGTGGGCATCCCCATCAAGATTTCTACGAGCATTATTTTCAATATAGCATTTGGAATTGCAGTGGATGATACCATTCATTTTCTCGCGCGCGTGCGAACTCTTCTTGGTGAAGGCATATCATTGCCCTATGCAATTAAACGTACGTTTTTGACCACAGGAAAGGCCATGATTATCACCACACTCATTTTGTGCGGTGGATTCATGACCTTGGTACTTTCGAATTTTCTCGGTACTTATTATATCGGATTCCTGATCACCCTTACTTTAATCATCGGGGTAATCACAGAGCTGCTCTTCGCTCCTTTGGTATTGTTATTTTTCTTTAGAAAAAAATAAATTAATTCTTGAAGAAAATGGTGGAGTAAGGCAATACTTTTTTACCTGACCCTGCTTTGAGGATGTAAGTTCCTTTGGCAAGCGAGGTGACGTTAATTGAGCCAGCATAGCTGCCTTGCATTACCAATCTGCCATCTTGTGAGTAGATTTGATATTGAGTTAATTTGACATTTGCCGTTGCTGTAATTTTAATCTCATCCATCGTAGGATTAGGAAATACTTCGATGAACGCTTTTTCTATTTCGTCTACATTCAATGCGCATTCTCCTTGTGTCCAAGAGGTAACGCCGCCAAGATTGGTAGCCTCACAGTCGTTTGAATAAGTGACATTGTTGCATCCACATACGGGTGCCCAAATAACGGGACATATGGCAGTTGGGTTGATGAGCGTTGGATCGATGCATTCTTCAGCACCAAAACAAGCGGCATCACATTCTTCTATGGAATCAAAAAAGTATGAAGAATAATCCACTCCATCGTTGGCAGTGTAGCCACAACCACTCAAGAAGGTACATTGTCCATTTTCTAGTTTTGCAACCCCAAGGGCCATGTCACATTCTCCAAAATCTGCAGTAAGCGGAATTTCTGGACATGCGTCTATGCAAGCGGCTTCACATAATTCAGGACTGAAATAGAAGTAAGTCGAATAATCTACACCATCTGCCGCCGTGTAACCGCAACCTGACAGCGTAACACATCCTTGATTTTCAATGTGTGCAATGCCAAGGACCATTTGACATACACCAAAGTCGGTGCCAGCTGGGATAGAATTGCAGCTCGGAGTTTGCGCTGATGAGGTTAAAACGAAGGAGATAAGTAGTGTAGTGAGTATTGTTTTCATGATGGGCTATTTTCATTAATGATGCATTTAGCATTCCAATGGTTGCTTGAAAATAGAAAAACTAGGCAACCTTTTGATGGGTTGAATGCGTCTTTTTATTAGAAAATCATTATATTAGCGTTATAAATCAGCTAGGACAGTGTTGCGAATAGCCTGCGCCATATCTTTCATTTATTCTTTTTGTGCATTACAATTGAATGCGCAAATAGACAAGCAGGGCTTTCCTCTCACTTGGAATCAAACCACCAACTCTACTACAAACAATATCTGGCGCACTTTACCGAGTTTTGACGTGCTTGAATTGATGGCGGAGGACGAGATTGATCAAACGAACAAGGTGATGCCTTTTCGCTTTGCTTACGCTACTCCTGTGAATTATTCTACCTCCAATTCGGGGCGTTGGACCAACTACCCCAATGGCGACCGCATTTGGATTCTTGCGCTCGAATCAGGTCAGGCCTCCAGTTTGAATGTGACCTTCGATCAGTTTAGTATTCCCGTTGGTGGCAAGGTTTATATCTACAATGGGGATAAGACTGATTTTATCGGTCCAATCACCGCAAAAAGAGCGAATTTCCAAGAGTTCACTGTATTGCCCCTTCAAGGCAATCGCATAATCATAGAGTATTACGAACCTTATGCAGGAAGAGGTCAGGGGGACGTTTCTATTTCTTATGTCTCTCAAGGTTATAAAAATATTAACTCAACCGCTGCTGAGTTTGCCCCCTGTTCTGAAAGACTCATCAATACGCAAGGCGATAAATTTGTGAATGACTTGAGTGCCTCTACAGTATTACTATTGGTGGATAGAGGACAGCGCATCACCACGGGAGCTATGCTCAATAATACTTCAAGCGACGGAACACCGCTGCTTTTGACTAGTTCAAATTCACTTTTTGGTGATCCAGAAAATTGGGTCATTGTATTTGGACTCAATAATCAAAACTGCCCGGGAACAGGAGATATCGAATGTTGGGACCGCGCATTGAGCGGTGCAAGAGTATTAGCGATAGACCCAAAGACGGGCTTGGCAATGCTCGAATTATCGGAACGACCAAGAACCTCTTGGGGCGTATATTATGCGGGCTGGACCAACTCTGAACCTTCATTGGATCACTACGTATCTATTCAGCATGCTTATGGTACTAATCAGACCTTCAGCTCCGTGGCCAAAGATCTCAATGTCATTGATTGGTTTGGGCTTGAAGTAGCTCCGGTTTCAAATTGGACAAGAGGGAATACATTCCAAGGGAGCATCGGAAGTCCTATTTTCAATTCTGAGGGGATGATAGCGGGTGGTTTCATTGGCGGCAATAGCGCTTGCGGTGAGGATGGAGTTGATTATTATGGATTGCTCTACACAGCTTACCCCACATTTAGTGAGTTTTTGGATCCTGTCAATTCATCAAAAAATTCGGTGGATGGATTTTATCCCATTTTTGTGGATAGGGAGAAGAATGAGGATGCGCAAGTTGAAATTTTTGTTTTCCCAAATCCAGCCAGTGATTTCATTTATATCCAAAATCAAAGCGATGATGAAATCGAACAAGTATTATTCTTTGATAACACTGGAAGACTTGTGAATCAAGCACGTCCAAATCTGCCTACAGTCAATGTGACGGAACTTCCCAATGGAATTTACGAAGTACAGGTGATTTCAGGTGGAAAGCGCACGCATTCTCGTGTGATGATTCGACATTAAATCTTATTGTATTTTTCTTCGCACACAATCATGGTTCCCGATACCGTGCTGGTGATCGTACATATTGCAACACCCAAAATGGGAATGCGATAGAGCAATGAATACATCAAACCATTTCCAATAGCTAAGCCCTTGTTTTTTCTCATAAAAGCAATGCTTTGGTTAAAAGAATACCTTCTGTTTTCCAAAGCATAGTCGATGGTGGAAAAACCAGAGTAATAGGCAGAGATACCTAAGGAAATGACAAAGCTCAAAGGTGATAAAATGATATCGAGTGGCGCGAATACTATTGCCACCACGATATTGACTACGAATAAGCCGGCGTTGAGCGTTAATTCCATAAACAAATTGCGCAACGAGAGCGCCACACCGCGAATGATGTCTTTGAATAGTTGTCCAAATTCGAAAGGGGAGGAGACGCCTGTTATTATTTCCTCGGTGCGCACGGCCAATAGCGACATTACAGGTGACATGATGGCTAGCGTGATGTACTTCGATACTTTCCAAAAAATAACTACTCCAGCAATCCAAGCAAGTACGGAGGTAACGCTTACTGCCAGATGTGTGAAGAATTCAGACAACGAATCAAATGCATGTCCTTCTTGTGGTACGCCGACCCAGCCTTGGATAAAACCTTTGGCGAGGTCCACCAAATCGTCAATGAATTGAAACGCGACGAAGTTGAGGATGATAGCGACGACGAGGGGATAGATGAAATAATGGGCAAGTTTATTTTTAAAAATAAAACCCCATGATTTCGACCACATGGAGATGGCGTAAAAAAATTGTTGTCTAGTAGTCATAGCCGTAAAGATGGAAAAAAAATAACAATTCGCAATTCGCAATTCTGAATTTGGAATTTGGAATTTGGAATTTTGAATTCGGAATAGCTAGTCCCTCCGTCGCTCCGTCGCTTGTCGCTAAAAAAAAAGCACCCCGGAAGAGTGCTTTTAATATCTATAAGAGAAAATTATCAATCTTCATCTTCGTCGCTACCGCCGTCGTCGTCGGTGCGCTCGTTGTCGGTGTTGTCATCTTCGTCGTCATCGCTGTCGTTGTTGTCTTCGCCCTTGAAAGAGTCAAAGTCGCCAATCGCAAGCCCGTCGTTGTCATTGCCTTCTTCTTGATCGACTTCCATGTTTTTGTCAATCTTGAAAAGATAGATGGTGTCTTCCGTTCGTATCTCCAAGGCTTTGATGAATTGGCCTTTAGGAGTCACAAAGGAAATAAGGTTTTCATTCTCGAACCCGTTTGGATAGTGTTCGTTGATCAGATCAATGTGTTCCTGACCGAGAGTTTTGTAATCTTTGATAATACGCTTTATAGCCATGGGGCGATTATTAATGATTTAACAACCATGCAAATATGAGGGGTGCAACAATCGTTGCATCACTTTCAATAATAAATTTCGGAGTGGTGATGTCCAGCTTACCCCAAGTGATTTTCTCATTGGGCACCGCTCCGCTGTAGCTGCCATAACTGGTGGTACTATCAGAAATCTGACAGAAATAACCCCAGAATGGAATGTCGTGCATCTCCATGTCTTGATAGAGCATGGGCACCACACAGATCGGGAAGTCACCGGCGATACCTCCACCAATTTGGAAGAAGCCAACACCTTTACCGGCGCTGTTGGCTTTGTACCAGTCGGCCAACCACATCATGTATTCAATGCCGCTCTTCATCGTTGTGGCTTGCAGGTCTCCTTTGATGCAGTAGCTCGCAAAAATATTTCCCATGGTGCTGTCTTCCCAGCCTGGTACAATTATCGGAAGATTCTTTTCAGCGGCAGCAATCATCCAAGAATTTTTTGGATCGATTTGATAATATTGCTCCAATACACCGCTGAGAATCATTTTATACATAAACTCATGCGGAAAGAAACGCTCTCCTTTGTTATCCGCATCTTTCCACAAGGCATAGATGTGCTTTTGCAATCTTCTAAAGGCCTCCTCTTCTGGAATACAAGTATCGGTAACACGGTTCCAGCCTTGTTCCAACAGGTCCCACTCTTCTTGAGGTGTGAGGTCGCGGTAGTTGGGCACGCGCTTGTAATGGTCGTGCGCCACGAGGTTCATCAAATCTTCTTCTAGGTTGGCACCTGTACAAGATATAATGTCCACTTTGCCTGCACGAATCATTTCGGCCAGAGAGATTCCAAGCTCTGCTGTTGACATAGCACCAGCGAGGGTGATCATCATTTTACCACCTTCAGCCAAATGCGCTTCATAGCCCTTTGCTGCATCCACCATCGCCGCTGCATTGAAGTGCAGGTAGTTGGTAGACATGAATTCTCTAATCGAATTATACTTTCCCATTGTTTCTTTGATATCTCTGAAACCGATTTTGGTTTTAGAGTGTTACATATTTTGCGGCAAATATTAAAAAATCAAATGTGAACTCGACGCATTAAAAAAAATTTTAATGAAAATATTTTACAATGCAGTCTTGTCATGGAGCAAGCGCACCAATCGGCGAACGAAAAATCGCCTTACTTTCTTGTCCAACTCCTTGTTCAAAGGGTCGGTGAGGATGTATTGAAACTTTAGCCCTACCACGTCTTTTTTAACTGACACAGTCTTTAGATTACAGGTGCCTGGTTGTATAGAGCTCATGTGTGGCTCCATTTCGCGAATGAGTCTCTGCTCGAGTGCATCAATATCAGATATCACAAATGGATCAATCTCAAACTCGATAGTAGTCTTCTTAAGCTCTCTACGAGTGTAGTTGATGATTTCTCCCGAAAAAACTTTATTATTCGGAATATAGACGAGGTCGTCGTCATCATTGAGCAAATGCACGTTGGTGAGGGTAATGTCAAGTATTTTTCCCTTATTTCCATCAATAGACACTTGATCGCCAATGGTGATCACTTTGGTGAAGGTCAGATACATCCCATTGATGAGATTGGAAATGTAATCCTTCGTCATCAAAACCACGGCTGCGGCAATGAGTGATAAAGTGGTAAATGCTTCTTTAACAGAAATATTGAACAATGCCAACATCAACACCAGGGACAACAAAAAATAGATAACGGTCACGATATGACTCACTCCAGCCACGAAATTGTCGCGCTTGCGCTCTGGATGGCCCGTGCGATAGAAGAGCAATATCACTTGTTTCGAACTTTCTACTACCAACAGCGCAATCAGGGTTCGATACAAAGTGTGCTCAAACACTGGAGGCAAATCCGTGTAGCTCGTCAAGTAATTGTACTGATCCTGAAAGAAAATGATAGCAGCCAACGCCGCTAGGGATATTACTAGTCGGGGTATGCTCTGATTCATAAGGTATTATTTCTCGTAATATCCTAAAATTTCCAATACATCCTTCGGTTTTTGTTCTGGAGCAAATTCGCGATACTTGAATTTGCCCTTCACGTCTTTGTCTATCAAGATGTGACGAGGCGATGGCACGAGGCAGTGGTGAATGCCTCCAAAACCTCCCAATGTCTCTTGATACGCGCCTGTATTGAAAAAGCCGATGAATTGGTCTTGGTCTGGATAATACTTGGGAAGATAAATAGCATTGGTATGTTGCTCCGAGTTGTAATAGTCGTCACTGTCACACGTCAAGCCGCCCAAAAATACGCGCTCATAATTTTCCTTCCAATTGTTGATTGGAAGCATGATGAAACGCTTGTTAATCGCCCATGTATCTGGCAAAGTAGTCATGAATGATGAGTCAATCATATTCCACTTCTCACGATCATTCTGTTCTTTTTGATATAAGATTTTAAATACAGCTCCGCCACTTTCGCCGACGGTAAAAGAACCGAACTCAGTATAGACATGCGGCACAGGAACGCCTGCGTCGTCGCAAGCAGCTTTTACCTGACGCAAAATTTCTGTCACCATGTATTGGTAGTCGAAGTTGAATACCAAGGAGTTTTTAATGGGGAATCCACCGCCGATGTTGAGACTGTCTAAAGTTGGACAAAGCTCCCGCAACTCGCAATACACCTTGAGACACTTCACCAATTCATTCCAATAATACGCAGTGTCTTTAATGCCCGAATTGATGAAAAAGTGAAGCATTTTCAACTTCAAATTTGGATCGTCGTGAATTTGCTTTTTGTAAAACCGAGCGATCATTCGGTATCCAATTCCGAGGCGTGAGGTGTAGAATTCAAACTTCGGTTCTTCTTCACTGGCGATACGAATACCAATATTGAGCGGACCTGTGGTCTTTTCTTTAAAAGCATTCAATTCATATTCATTGTCGATAATGGGAATGATATCTTCAAAGCCATCATTCTTCAAATCGAGAATTTTAGTAACGTATTCTTCTTTTTTGAAGCCATTACAAATCACACGCTGCGTCTTGTCAATCTTTTTCATCACCGCCAGACGACGAATCAAGTCGATGTCATACGCGCTGCTGGTCTCGATGTGTACGTCGTTTTGAAGAACTGTTTCCAACACATGGCGGAAATGTGAGCTCTTGGTGCAATAGCAATAGTGATAATCTCCTTCATAGCCAATCTCTGCCTTTGCTGTGGCAAACCAAGCTTTGGCGCGTTGGATATTCTTTGAGATTTTAGGTAAATAGGTGAATTTGAGTGGTGTTCCGTACTTCTTGATTAAATCCATCAGCGGAATGCCGTGAAACAACAATTGATCCCCATCCATTGTAAACTCCTCTTGTGGCCAGTCAAAAGTCTGCTCGATGAGGTCGATGTATTTTGTTTTCATCTCTTTCTTTTACCTAAATTTTTTTTTGCAAATATAGCATGACAAACTATCTGAAATTCATTCAGTTCACTGAATTGAAGAATAAAGGCTTTTTGGGCTTCAAATCCAGCGCTGACGCTTGAAGAATATGAGCATGCCCACCACGCAGAGCCCCATAAGTCCGAGCACATAGTAGTAGCCATTTTGCCAACGCAGTTCGGGCATGTTGTCAAAATTCATCCCGTAAACTCCCACAATGAAGGTGAGCGGAACGAAGATGGTGGTGATGATGGTCAAGACTTTCATCACTGCGTTGGTCTTGACAGAGAGCATGTTTTGGTGCAGCTCGAGCAAGTTCACAATGAGTTCGCGATACATACTGATGTTCTCCGACTCAAAGACAATGTGGTCATACACATCACGAAAATACTTCTGATTGTCAGCAGACGATTGTCTGTATAGTGTGTTGATGGCCTCGCGCAAAGGATCGATGCTTTGTTTAAAGTTCAATAGTTCTTTTCTCAAATTGAGAATTTGACTCAAGGTACTTTCACGCACATTGCGCACAATCTGCTCTTCTAGTTCCTCTATGCGCTCCGCAAATTGCTGACTTACCAGAATGTAGTTGTCCACAATAGTATCGAGCAAGAGGTAGGCGAGGTATTCAGAATCTTTTCCCCGCACGCGACCGAGGCTTGAGCGAATTCGTTCGCGAATGGGCTCGAAATTATCTTCAGGAAATTCCTGAAAAGAAAAAAGAAAGCCATGACCGTATAGGATGCTAAAATGTTCGACATGTACAGATTTATTATCGCTCTGATACTCGAGCATTTTCAAGCTCACTAGAGTGTAGTCGTCAAAACTTTCCACCTTCGGACGACCAGTTGAGTTCATCACATCTTCCAGAGCGAGCACGTGTACATTGAATGTCTGTCCAATATGTTCGATAATCTTGGTGTCATGTATGCCATCAATGTCAAACCAAGTGACGGATTCTTTATTTTTAAACTTAGAACATTGCTGAATGTCTTTTAAAACGAATTCTTCTAGATGTTCGAGGGAGTAGTCCATCACACGAATATTGACGGCGCCTTCTTTTCTTTTCCCGATATGCACTAGCGAACCAGGTCCCATGTTGACCTTGGCCGCTCGCTGTTTGTGATGTGACGAATCCATATTCAATATTACTTTAAATATCCCACAATGCATTGCTGAAATGTTTGTTTTTTCATCATTTTGTTGTTTGATTCATGCACATACATTTGAATAAAATCAAAAACAAGTGAAAGTACATTTGATAGCCATCGGCGGCAGTGCTATGCACAACCTCGCCATCGCTTTGCACGACAAGGGGTTCGTGGTGACGGGTAGTGATGATGAGATATTCGAACCCAGCAAATCGCGCCTCGCAGCTCGAAGTATTTTGCCAGCAGAGATAGGTTGGTTTCCAGAAAAAATCACCGCTGATTTAGACGCGGTGATTCTTGGCATGCACGCACGTCAAGACAATCCGGAGTTGTTGCGAGCTCAGGAATTGGGGCTTAAAATTTATTCTTATCCTGAATATATTTTTAATCAAACTAAAGATAAGATTCGCGTCGTAATTGGTGGCAGTCATGGCAAGACGAGCACCACAGCGATGATTTTACACGTTCTTCAGTCGTTGGGTATCGACTGCGATTACATGGTAGGCGCACAACTCGCAGGTTTTGACTGCATGGTAAAACTTTCAGAATCTGCACCCATCGCGATTTTGGAAGGTGATGAATACCTTTCGTCGCCCATCGATCGCAGACCCAAATTTCACCTCTACGGTCCGGATATCGCGGTAATTACTGGTATAGCTTGGGACCACATCAACGTGTTTCCGACGTTTGAAAATTATGTAGAACAATTTAAAATTTTCACAGATAAAATTTCCGATCACGGCACGTTGATTTATTCTGTCGACGACGCGGAGGTAAAGGCTGTAGCCGAAGCTGCGCGTGCTGATATTCAAAAAATCGCCTACACCACTTTTGATCATGAAGTGCGCAATGGCGTTACGTACTTGATCACCGAAGAAGGTGAACAAGAAATTCAAATTTTCGGCAAACACAACCTACAAAATTTGAGCGCTGCGATGTTGGTGTGTCAAAAATTGGGAGTGGAACCATCCAAGTTTTATTCATCTATTGCCACCTTCAAAGGAGCATCGAAGCGATTAGAGTTGGTGATGAAAAATGATACATGCGCCGTTTATAAAGACTTTGCGCATTCACCATCCAAGTTGAAAGCGACCACAAATGCCTTGAAAGAACAATATCCCGATCGCAAATTGGTGGCCTGCATGGAGCTGCATACATTTTCTAGTTTGAATGAAAATTTCTTAGCAGAATATCACGGCGCTATGGCCGCCGCGGATGAAGCGTTTGTTTATTTCAACCCGCATACAATAGCGCATAAGAAATTAAAACCCATCACCCCCGAACAAGTGCGCGAAGCTTTCGGCGGCGACAACATCCTCGTCTTCACAGACTCCAAAGCCCTCTTCGCCGAACTCCGAAGCAAAACGTGGCATTCCGCAAATTTACTCATGATGACGAGTGGGACGTTTGATGGAGAGGAGGTTAGTAAGATAGTATGGTAGTATGCGAGTATGCGAGTATGATAGTATGATAGTGTGGTAGTGTGAGGGGATTAGTGTTGTTTGTTCTTTAGATTTTTTATGGCGGTGCTGATGCTGGAGCTCATCATTTTTCTGCATTCTAAGCATAATTGATGAATTTCGTCGGGTGCTTTTGTGTTTAGAAAATCACTAATGATTCTAAGCCAATACTCGGTCTCCTCCAGTTCCTGATACGCAGTTTTCAATTTATTAATGAAGTCCTTTTGGCTCTTGCTGCCACTGGCTTCTCGAATGTTGGCTCCGATTGATGTACAACTTCTTTGTATCTGATTTTTAATGAAAACGGAATCACCAAAGTGAATTTCACTGGTCCATTTCATCGTTATTACCGCGAGGCTTAGGCTCTTTTCGAGTAGTATGCTCTTCATGCTTTTGTATTTGAACACAAAGAAGTATCGTCGTAACCATAGTTCAAAAGCATAAATTATTCAAAGAATATGGCTAAATCATGCAGCGAATTAGTCAACAGTGCCTTCAGTATTTTCTAAAGCTTTGGCATATAATATCCAGTATAATATTCAATAAAAAATTCCACCACACTCACATACTATCATACTATCATACTATCATACTATCATACTATCATACTATCATACTATCGTACTATCGTACTATCGTACTATCATACTATCATACTATCATACTATCATACTATCGTACTATCGTACTATCGTACTATCATACCATCATACTACCCTAAGCCAACATCGAGGAACATCATCACCAAAAAACCACCGATGAAGCCGAGGGTGGCAATGTCAGTGTATTTGTCTTGTTGGGTTTCGGGTATTACTTCTTCGATCACTACGTAGATCATAGCGCCGGCGGCGAAGGCGAGCGCGTAGGGGAGGATGGGCTGCATTTGCATCACCGCTAACGCGCCGATAACTCCTGCCACGGGTTCGACGATGGCGCTCAACTGTCCGTAGAAAAAACTTTTTCTTCTACTCAATCCATGTCGGCGTAATGGGAACGCGACTGCCGTTCCCTCAGGAAAATTTTGCAATCCAATTCCTATCGCAAGCGCTACGGCGCCGCCAATGCTGGCTTCGGGAATGCCAGCTGCAACACCTCCAAACAATACACCCACTGCTAATCCTTCGGGAATATTGTGAAGGGTGATGGCCAACACCAAAAGAATGGTGCGGTGCCAATTGGTTTGTATTCCTTCTGTTTTTTCTGATGGAAAATTGAGGTGGAGGTGTGGAAGAAATTTATCAAGAAAAAATAAAAACAGCGCACCCAAACCAAAACCAACGGCTGCGGGTACAGCCTTCATGAAGCCCTCGCCAGGGCTCATATCTATCGCAGGCGACAGGAGCGACCAAAACGATGCGGCAATCATTACACCACCCGTGAAACCCAACATTCCATCGAGAGCTTTTCTACTTAAATCTTTAAATAAAAAAACCAAACCCGCTCCAGCTGCTGTCACGAGCCACGTGAAGGTGGTGGCGATCAATGCTGCTACCACTGGATCGAGGCCTTTGAAAAAATCTAATAGAGGACTAAAGAAAGGTGCTGATTCTATCATAGGGCGAAGATGATGAATTATTCTATTTCTTTTTTCGGATAATCGTAATAAACAAGCTTGCCACAATTCGCGGTGATGTGACTCCATTCATCCACATACAAATCAATGGTGGCGATGGCGCACGTGGGCATGGGCAAATTTTCTTCGGTGAGATATTCTATCAATTGACTCACGCCATAGTTATGTCCAATGAAAAATGCTTCGTTGGAATCATTGGGATAATCTTGAAGGGCTACTACGAGATTGCGCCAAGGGGCTTCGTAGATGCGTGGTTCAAAACGAATGCGTTCGGTGGGAACATTAAATTCTTGTAAAAAAAATGCCATGGTGTCGCGCGTTCTGCGCGCTGGACTGCACAAAATAAAATCAGCCCTCGCTCCTCTGGAAGCAAGGCGCAATGCCATTTCTGGCGCATTGCGCTGTCCGCGTTCGTTGAGCGGTCTGTCTATATCTTTCAAGCCCGACTCAGCCCAGTCAGACTTCGCGTGACGAATGATGTAGATTCTTTTCATTTCGGTAACGAAAATACACTATGATTGTAGTTGAAATGAAATCATTAAAATTAGATAACAATTGGCGCATCCTTTTTTCATTGGTCGCCGTTGCTGTTTTGCTCTATATCCTTTGGTATTTTAGAGTGATCATCACGTATGTTCTGATCGCGGTGGTGGTATCCCTCCTCGGCGATCCTCTTATGCGCCTTTTGAAGAAAGTACGAATAAAAGGGCGCTTTATGCCAGCGTGGTTGCGCGCAACGATTACACTCGTTTCGTTTTTCGTGATTATAATTGGTTTCGGGTTTCTATTCGTTCCAATTATTTCCAAGGAAGTTGAGATTGTTTCTTCGATAGATACTACTGCGCTTACAGAACGTCTCAAAATGGAGTGGACAGCGATTAGTCAGACGGTACAAAGTTCTAACGCGAATATCAATACAGATGAGATTTGGAAAGGTGTGCAAGATTATTTGTCGGGCATTTTGAGTTTTTCATGGATTGGCAATATTGTAGGGGCTGTCAGCAATTTTGTCATCGGTTTTGCAAGTGTTGTTTTCATGTCTTTTTTCTTTTTAAAAGACGGTCACCTGTTCACTAGAATCGTTTTTACGCTAACACCGGACCTACACATCGAGAAGATAAAGAATATCATGGAACATACGCACGGACTGCTTAGTAGATACTTCATTGGCCTGTGCATTCAAAGCTTGGTAATGCTCACTTTGGTCACCCTCTCACTTTGGATTATGGGGGTTGAAAACGCACTTCTTATTGGTGTCTTTGCTGGGTTCATAAACATTGTTCCATACGTGGGGCCTATACTGGGAGGCGCATTTGGATTGATTGTAGCAATCACCACGGGTCTGCACGGAGATCCCAATTTGGATGTATGGATGCTTTCCCTGAAGTTGATTTCCGTATTTGTGGTGGCACAACAAATTGACGGCTTTATAGTGACGCCCCTTGTCTTAGGCAATAGCGTGAATGCACACCCGCTGGAGGTTTTCATTGTAGTGTTGGGCGCGGGTACCCTCGGAGGTATCACTGGAATGATTCTCGCGTTGCCTGTTTATACCATTTTTCGCGTCGTGGCGCGCGAGTTTCTGAGTGAATTCAAATGGGTAGAATCGCTCACTCGCGAGCTGAAAGAGGATTCAAAGGAGTGACCTCCAACATGTTGAACTTTATGATATGTTTTATTTTTTGCAAAGCCCCTTTTGCAATACTTTTGCGTCCCGTAACTAAGCTTTTTTAAGCAAATACGGGCATGCCAGACACTACAAAATACATCTTCGTCACCGGTGGGGTGACATCTTCTCTCGGAAAAGGAATCATTTCCGCTTCGTTAGCCAAACTTCTTCAATCTCGTGGTTATAAAGTGACCATCCAAAAATTGGATCCGTATATCAACGTGGATCCAGGTACACTCAACCCATACGAGCACGGTGAATGTTTTGTAACCGATGACGGCGCGGAAACGGACCTCGACCTCGGACACTACGAGCGTTTTCTCAATGTGCCAACGTCACAAGCGAATAATATCACCACTGGTCGCATCTATCAAAGTGTGATCGAGAAGGAGAGAAGAGGAGAGTATTTGGGTAAAACTGTTCAGATCATTCCTCACATCACCGATGAAATCAAGCGTTGCATTCAAATTCTTGGTTCGAAGAATGATTTTGAATTTGTAATCACCGAGATTGGTGGCACTGTTGGTGACATTGAATCGTTGCCCTACATCGAAGCGGTGCGTCAGATGAAATGGGAAAAAGATGAGGATGTAATTGTAATTCACCTTACACTCATTCCATTCTTAAGCGCTGCTGGCGAATTGAAGACGAAGCCAACGCAACACAGCGTGAAAATGCTTTTGGAAAATGGTGTGCAGCCAGACATTCTCGTTTGTCGCACGGAACATAAACTGAATGCTGCTATTCGAAATAAAATAGCAAAGTTCTGCAACGTTACGTCCAATGCGGTAATCGAGAGTATCGATGCGGATACTATCTATGATGTGCCCGTGCTCATGCTCGAAGAGAAATTGGATGAGGTAGTGTTGGAAAAGCTAGGTGTAAAGTCCAAGAAGAAGCCCGACTTGAAAAAGTGGGAAGATTTTCTTCAACGTCACAAAAACCCGAAGAGCCACGTTTCGATAGCTTTGGTGGGAAAATATGTGGAGTTGAAAGACGCGTATAAGTCGATAGCAGAAGCCTTCAATCATGCGGGTGCTGCCAATGAAACGCATGTTGATATCAAGTGGGTACACAGTGAAGAAATATATGCGAAAAATGTAGCTGAGAAATTGGATGGTGTTGATGGAATCCTTGTGGCGCCTGGTTTTGGAAGCCGTGGCATCGATGGGAAAATTGAGGCAATTAAATTCGCACGTGAAAATAATATTCCTTTTTTCGGAATTTGTTTGGGAATGCAAATCGCTACCATTGAATTTGCGCGCAATGTGCTCGGCCTTGCAGATGCGCATTCTACAGAAATGAAAGAATACACGCAGCATCCTGTGATTTGTTTGATGGCCGAACAGAAGACCATCGTGAACAAAGGCGGAACGATGCGTCTTGGAAGTTATCCATGCAAAATCGTAAAAGGTTCGAAGGCTTACAAAGCATACGGTAAAGACATGATAGAAGAGCGCCACCGCCATCGTTTTGAGTTCAACAATGACTACAAAGAGATGTATGAAAAGGCGGGCTTCAAAGCGACAGGAATCAATCCAGACAGCAATCTTGTTGAGATCATAGAGTTAGACAATCACCCATACTTCGTAGCCGCACAGTTTCACCCAGAGTACAAGAGTACCGTTATGAATCCGCATCCGCTTTTCGTTTCGTTTGTAAAGGCGGCGTTGGTGAAGGCGAAGGGAGCGTGAGTAGGAGTAGGAGTAGGAGTAGGGAGTAGGGGTAGGAGAAGGAATAGGAAATAGGGGATAGGAGTTGTTCATTAATTTTAAGCAAACCTTCTTTGCGCCGCGCCCCTTTGGGGGAACTTTGCGCCCTCCGCGCCTTTGCGGTGAATTGATACTTTTAGAATTAGAACAATTATTTCAATCACAAGAGTGAATCGATTCTGAGCGCGCTCATTACCGGAAACTCTTTTTTAGAATGAGAATCACAATGAGAATGAGAATGAATAGAGAAACGAGGCGGGAGTAAGAGTAAAGAACCCGTTCTACTCTCCCAGTCTACGTATATTCTTAATTATAATCCCCAAATCCCCCGACAACTTATAATCCTTCGCATAGACGATGTTCAACTTACGAATGTTCTCTGCGTTGATCAATGCCGCGGGTAGGGCCATCAAGGGATGCAGCACTCCTGGTTTCAAACGAGGTAATTTGAAATCACTAGAACTGGCTTCGGGATAAAAACCAACCCACGTTTTTTTACCAATAATTACTTCAATAATATTTTGAAAAAATCCAATCGGTTTTTTCTGTATCCAAATTAATAGTGGCAATGCCACAATACAAAGCAAGCCGAAACTCACGTCAAATGCACGTTTGATGCGGACATTATCAGTGCGCGTAATGCTATTCACGTCGAGCATATACACGTCTCCGCTGGTGTCGATGCTATTGCTACCAATGATATACAAGGCTTCCGGTGGCGCAATTTTAAACTCCAAATCGGGCGAACTCATCTCACTCATGCTCTTGATGATCGCGGCAGAACTAATGTCCTTAGAACAAAAAACAACACTGTTAATTTTCAATACCCGAATTACATCGGACAGATTCTCTGCGGCGGGTGCCATGATGTGTACTTCACCAATGCTCGGATAGGTCTGTTCGAGAATGGCTTTCACGCGCTTGCTTTCGTCTTCATGACCTATGATGGCGAAGTTGCGCATCTCTTTCGCGCGCCAGCCCGCCTTGCCGTCAGCGATGATGTTGCGCACCACACGTGTCAATACAAAGATGATAGGCATCATCACCGTCGCTGCCAATATCATCGCGCGGGAAAAGCGCATGTCTTCTGGTAAAAGAGAATAGGCAGCGAGAATGATGATGCTCACTACAATATTTCCTTTGATGGTTTTTAATGGAAAATAGGGCTTGTCGTAGCCGCCGTAGATCCACGTGCCGATCATCCACAATGCGGTCATCACGCAGAACGCGGGCACCACGAGACTATCGCTATAGACTTTGTCTGTGATGGATGCGTAGATATCTTTCAATAAAAAAAGCGATGCGAGTGAAAATGA
>JBILSZ010000074.1:0-14149 GCA_044371755.1 Flavobacteriales bacterium
TCGCCGCTGTGTCTTGATGAAGAATTGCCCCAAGCCATCGCGGTATAGATAGTATCTTTCTCTGTTCTTCCGTCAATTGCGAAGTCATCAAATTTCAAATCCTCTCCTATCAAAAGACCATCACTATTGATGTTAAAATATAAGGATTGATCGGGCCTGCGTGCGTCGATTGTCATACCCTTAATTTCATTGTTCTGGTAGGACACTTTTGGACTTGTAATGCTTACTTCAAAAAATGACTTAGTTTCATCTACATTGATATCGACTAGTGTTGCAGGGGCAATCTTTAGTTCAGGAATAAAGACCTCACTTACCTGATCAAAATTGAGAATTCGCAAATTCAAATCAAACTTCTGCTCGCGGTGTTTGCGAATTGGAGGCTTAAAATTGGGAATAATTTCGCTGAGAATATCCTCGAAAGATGGCGCCAACTCCTCAATGTCAAAGTTACCGGTTAGCACTGCGACTGCAATATCACTATCCAAGACAAACCGCACCTGAGCTCCTCTCTCGGCTATAATGTTGAATCTATCAATATGATAATCTTTCGACTTGGCGCAATAAGTAATATCGCGTGCAGCGATTGTTCCTTCGAAATTCGCGAAATCCAGCCCTTCGCTTCGAACGTCTATTTCTCCGCTTATAGACGAGTAATTATATTGGGTTAAAATATTGACTGCTTTCAAATCGACGTGATGAATGTCTGCTGCAAAATCTAAAATGGCTGTTTTATTTCTAAAATCCACTTGCCCTAAAAAGTCGACTTCGGCGTTGGGATCTCGAATAAAAACCTCTCCGTCGAAATAGCGCTCTCTGAATGTTCCGTCAGTGGTGATATTGGTAAAATTGTAACCATTCGCATATATGCTATTCACTTCTCCTACAAAACTTAAATCGAGTTTATCTACAGATAGCCCAGAACCATCAACAGCCACGTCACATGTGAGCGGTCCAAGATTTTTATCTGAATAAAATTTACCTAGATCAAATTGCTTTGTCTGCACACTTCCTTTGTAAACATAATCATTAATGCTTTCGTCTTCTCTAAAAGATATATCGCCCGAAACCCCGCCAATAGAGGTATTCAGACTGCCAAAGGCAACAAAGTCATTTATAAAACCAGTGAAATTGCCGCTGAAGCGCATTTGCCCCAACATATCAAAATTAGATGGAGTAGCGAGATAAGTTTTTTTGTTGAATGGCGGAATTTGAATGCGCTCTAGGTCGCGCTTATTGGAAGTTATTTCTTTTACATCTAAGTTAATATAAGTCTGTTCGATGTTCGGTAATCCATCCATGCTAAAATTACCCTTGAAGAATGATTGATCCCCAAAATCAATCCGTAAATTTTTACCCTTTAGCTGATCTACCGTCCCTTTTACATTTCCAGAGAGGATTATTTCTTTATCCATTCCTTCCAAATCACTAACAAAATACGCGAGGTCACCGATTTGAAGAACGGTGTTATCAAAAACATGATCCATTTTTACACGCGTTTCGAAATAGTCCATATCCTCAATATCATTCAACTTAAAAATCAAATCACCCTTGAGATTGGACGAGTTAAAGGCGATATCGGAACCCTTCATCTCTACCTTTCCTTCACCGATTCGAAGATCGCTTACAAACTTTTTGACTTCGAGTCCAGAGACATCTGAGCCTGATATATCTTTAATTAACGCACTGATCCCTTTTTCATCTGACACAAAATGTCGAATGTCGAGATTCATTTGATTGACCAACATATGATTCCAGTCTAAACCAAACACCCCGCGAGGCGGGCGGTGTTCGTTGTCATAGATAAATCGTGCGTTGGAAATTTTTAGTTCACTAATCTTTATAATCGTGGATGAACTTGTGTCAGCGGGACCGCTCAACTCATCGATATAATCAACAATAAAACCATAGTTGAATGTGCTGTCGGATGCGTACTTCAGGATTTTAAAAGTCGGACTATCCATCTCCGCTGAACCAATACTTAATACTCCCGACTGTTTATCCAACTGATACGTTCTAAGTCTAAGTTCTGGGATAAATGCTAGAGTGTCTTGATGCTGATCCTCGATGTAAAGATCTTTTATCAGCAGGCGGGCCCACAGATCCACTTCTATTCTTCCAAGGGTTACCCTGGTGCCAAGTTCTTTGCTGAGATATGAGGCCACACGTTGGGTCAACCATGTTTGAAAGCCGGGCTGCTGAATCGCAAAATAACCGATGAGTCCCAACAGCAACAATGCTATGACGACGCTTCGAATTATTTTCAGGAACCTTCTAAACATATACTTTCAACCCAGCAAGATAAAGCGTTTGCATGTCACAAACTGTGCCCCAATAATCAGTTATTAGCAATGCGGTAGTCTTCGATAACCTTGTCTACACGTAGCTTTAGGTCATCGTAATGTGTATATCCGCGAGCTACCATATATAGTTTAAGCTCATCCGTTTGCACGAGTACACATGGAAATCCTGTAATCCCCAGTTGCTTCACCATGGCAAATTCTGCATGAGCCAAATCACGAATATTTTCTGTATGGATGGATTCAACAAAAGTGAATGGGTCGAGATCAAACTCCTTGGCAAGTTCCATATACACAGCATCACTTGAAAGGTCTTTGCCGTCTGCCATCATCTTGTTTTGAAGCGCTCCTGCAAATTCGAACGCCCTTTCGGGTTTAATTTGCTTGAGTGCTGTGAGCGCCAAACCTGGTAATTCGGAGGATAATTCGAGGTCGCTCTCGCTAGGATTGAAAATATGATACAGATAGCCTTCGCCAAACTTACACCCCGTTATTTCTTCGACCCTCTTGTAAGCCCCTACTATATATGAAGCCATCACCCCGATGTGCTGCTTATTTTCGATGGGAACCATATTACCACTAAGAACTTCTAGAGTATAGGTCGAGGCATACACCTCGTGCAGACGCAGCATATTTTGCTTAAAACCAAAACACCAGCCACAAAGGGCATCATAAACATATATTATCCGGGGAAAAGAATTCATCTCTTGGGTCATAAAGGCGCAAAGATACCACAAGCAATACCCATAAGATGGGCGATCTTGCCTAAATTTGACCACAATATGCGAGAGAAAAACATCTTTTTTTAGCAAAAAATGATGTTTTTTTTACTCCAAAATGGAAATGTATGACAACAAAAAAGACAAAAAATATTCGACTCATCGAAGTGCCTAGTGAAGTAGGAGCTGGAACAAGAGGAGCTAGTTTGGGTGTAGAAGCTATCAAAATTGCGGCACTGGATTTCCGCTCTCAGTTTTTTAGAAAATACAAAAGCATCGTTATTCCTAACGATAACCAAGCATTGTACAACAATCCAGGCAGTCGCTATGCGAAGAATATTCGCAGTGTACTGAAAATGTATGAACGTATTGGTGCTGCAGTGCGCGACACCCTCCGCGATGCTCGTTTCCCATTGATTCTCTCAGGTGATCACAGCAATGCTGGTGGAACTATTGCTGGTATTAAAATGGCCTATCCAGAATCAAGGCTCGGAGTGATTTGGATAGATGCACACGCCGATTTGCACTCACCGTATACCAGTCCGAGCGGCAATATCCACGGTATGCCACTTTCAACTGCTTTAAACGAGGATAATATCGAAGAAAAAGTAAACGACCTCGATTATGAAACAATTGAACTCTGGGAAATGCTCAAAACCATCGGTGACACTGCTCCCAAAGTGGAGTACCGCGATCTTATCTATGTGACCCTGCGCGACTTCGAAGATCAGGAAGCAGCACTTATCAAAAAGAATAAAGTAAAAGTCGTTACGACAAATGAACTTCGTAAAACAGGGGTAACCAAACTTTCGCGCGAATTGCTCAAGTATCTTACTGCATGTGATAAAATTTACATCAGCTTCGATGTTGACTCCATGGATCCGTCGATCTCAAGAGGTACAGGTACACCAGTAAAAGGTGGCATCAATGAGCGCGAAGCCGCAGATTTGATTTTGGAACTTTTGCAAAATGAAAAAATCTGTTGTCTAGAATTCACGGAAGTGAATCCTACCTTGGATAGCGAAAATGTAATGGCGGAGACAGTATTTGAAATCTTGCAGAAAGTGGCAAGACAAGTAGAAATGAATTAATCATTTTTTTTGAAATAATAAAAAAAGCCCGATCGTGAGACCGGGCTTTTTTAATCAAAAAAAATCTACTTACTCAACCACATATACATTCGAATCCCCAGTTGGAAGCCAACTGATGAGATCGACATTTTCGTTTAATTTCACTTGCGTTCCTTTGGGGAGATAAAGTCGCACTTCCACTTCTTGCGCTCTAAATGGATCAGAAGCAGGTGTTGAGAAATAAGGTTCAAGCGTTAGCACTTTACCTGTCCACTCATACTCATATTCTATACGCGATGCGCGCTCTCCCGCCTCAATGAGCGACGAGCCACTAGCGTGTCTTTCCAACTCGAATCGCGCTTGTTCGCCGTCTTCTGTATCATAAATGTTGAATCGAACATTGGCGCCATAGATAACACGATCGGATTCCATTTTTACTAAATCCATCAAGTCGTGATTCACATTCTGTGAACGACCTGTGAAGATGGTATCTGGCATCACATTTACTTCAAGCGTATCCGATGGTAGCACGTTTATAGCGATGGTATTTGTTACTTCTCCTTGTCTTCTAAACTGTCTTCCGATATTGCCGCCACCCCAAATCGCCATGATGATACCCCCGACCAACAATATCCCTAATG
This sequence comes from Flavobacteriales bacterium, assembly GCA_044371755.1. Taxonomy (GTDB): domain Bacteria; phylum Bacteroidota; class Bacteroidia; order Flavobacteriales_D; family Sanyastnellaceae; genus JAIXWP01. Next base: position 4,728 of record JBILSZ010000074.1, read on the forward strand.
TAAATCCAAGACCTTTGACGCGCTTACTATTGTCCACCAGCAAACGCACACCAGCATACAAAATACCAAGCAATGGTGAAACTATCGCTAGGCCAACACCAATGATGACCATCCACATCATTCCGTTTTCAAGTCCCAACAATTGGTCAAGAAATTCTAGGTTTCCATTAGCGCCAAAAAGTTCTAAATTGGCAACAAAGGCTCCGGTCATAAGACCAATGAGAGAAAAAATTGAAAAGAGAATAAAGGCTACACCTATTACTTTTCGCAATACCATAGAAAAGCCGCTGCTCGCGCGACGCATATTGACAGAGTTGGCCTTTGAACTTACCTTATCTCCCCATTTATTCACTCGTTCTGATGCAGCTTTTGCTTCTTGGCTTACAAATTTGCTAATGTTGTCTACGGTAACTGGCTCGCCTCTCATCTTTAACTTTTCGGCTGTCGTTTTTGCAGAAGGAATGACTGCCCATAAAATGAGATAAGCTAAAATTCCAGGGCCTGTGAAGATGAGGCCCACGAAAATGGCTCGAAGAATAATAGGATCCCAACCCAAAAGATAGCTCAAGCCACTAGCCACACCACCAATCATGGCGTCGTCTTCATCGCGATATACACGACGTCGATCATGTTGTGTATTGGTAGAGTATGTTTTGCCATTATCGGAAGTTTCCGTGGCATAATCCTCAGGTTGTCCCATCACTGCAATCACTTCTTCGACGTCTTTCAAGACTACCACATTTTTACTGTCATTCATTTTCTGAGAAAACAATTCAGCAATACGACCTTCGATATCGGCCATGATTTCTGACTCGGAAGCGTCGCCAGCAAAGTTGATCTTGATTCTATCGAGATAGGATTTTAATACTTGAAATGCATCTTCTTCTATATTGAAGACGGCACCGCCTATGTTTATGGAGATGGTTTTATTCATGGAATTAAGATTTAGTAGTTTGTGAAACGGCATGTGCCAATTCGTCCCAGGTTTTGCGGAGCTCCACTAAAAATGTGGCGCCCGTATCTGTGAGTTTATAATATTTTCTAGGAGGCCCTTGGGTGCTTTCCTCCCAGCGATAAGTGAGCAGTCCATCATTCTTGAGGCGTGTCAGGAGCGGATACAACGTACCTTCTACTACTATGAGCTTTGCTTTTTTCAGCTCAGCCATGATATCAGAAGGATATGCCTCCCCGCGTTGCAACACCGAAAGAATACAGAACTCCAGCACTCCTTTGCGCATTTGCGCTTTTGCATTTTCTATATCCATAGTATCGGGTTTAATAAGGTTAAGGGCTTAACCTTGTTAATTACTTTGCAAAGATATATCTTTTATTAGGTACTATACAATACAAAGTACTGAAATTTTTGTTAAAATTGAAGTTTATAGCTTCTACCCTATTTTCGCGACCATGTCGAAGCATGAAGCCTATATGAGCAGAAGCCTCGCCCTTGCGGCGCTTGGCACCCCCACGGCTAGCCCAAACCCGCTAGTGGGATGTGTCATTGTGAATCAAAATGATACAATCATCGGCGAGGGGTTTCACCATACCGCAGGAATGCCGCATGCAGAAGTAAACGCGATCAATGCAGTAAAAGACAAATCGGTACTAAGCAACGCTACACTGTATGTAAACCTTGAACCCTGTGCACATTTTGGTAAAACCCCACCATGTACCGATTTAATTATAGAATATAAAATCCCAAGGGTCGTCATTTGTAATAGCGATCCATATGAGGCAGTGGCTGGAAGAGGCATTCAAAAACTACGTGAAGCCGGAATAGAAGTAACTCTTGGCATTTTGGAAGAAGAAGGAAAACGACTCAACCGACGATTCTTTCATAGCGTTACTAACAAAAGACCCTACGTGACATTGAAGTGGGCACGCAGCAGAGACGGCTTTATGGATATCCAAAGACTTAATAACGAAAAAGGATCTTTCGCCATTTCAGGACCCAGCGCACGTCGCCTCGTGCACCAATGGCGCACTGAAGAAGACGCCATCCTAGTAGGACACAACACCGTCATCATCGACGACCCTGAACTCACTTCTCGATTTTATGCTGGTAAAAATCCAGTACGCGTCATCATCGATCCTAAAGGCGAACTCGACACTTCGTTTAAAGTATTTCGAAATGATGCGAAAGTGATTGTCATCAGCGATATCAAGAATGAAACAACTTCAAAACCGAATCCTCATCGAGTATTTCTTGATTTGACGCGCGACTCTGTTGGTGCGATTCTCGATTATCTCCATCATCAAAATATCCGATCGCTGCTGGTAGAAGGTGGACGTTTTACATTGCAGCAATTCATCATCAGTGAATATTGGAATGAGGTACGCATATTCACCGCCTCCAAACATTTGCTTTCAGGCATGCCCTCACCTGACCTTGGGATCGCACCATCATCTACCACAACCATCAACCAAGACATACTAGACATCTACTATAATTCTCTATGATATTTCTCCTCTTTAGCATTCTCACCAATGCGGCCATTTATCTACTATTCAAATACTTTGATATAAAAGGAATAAAAATATTCGAGGCCATTGTAGCGAATTATATCACTGCATTTTCGATTGGAATATTCATGGTAGATGACCTCAGTGTCACTGTGAATACTGCTTTGCAATGGCCCATTTGGTCGGTAGCAGGTGTCTCATTAGGAGGAATATTCATAGCTATCTTTTATTTCATGGCCATCACTGCGCAAAAAGTCGGAGTATCCGTTGCGACCATTGCTTCCAAAATGTCTCTTGCCTTGGCGGTCATCCTTTTTGCTCTCACCGACCCCAACGAGACCATTGGCGCGATAAAAACCATAGCTATTTTGCTCGCTATTGCCGGTGTTGTGTTCGCTTCGCTCAAAGATGCACCCGGCGGATTCAACGTAAAAATGATTGTTTATCCTCTACTCATTTTACTTGGAAGTACAGTCATAGATTTTTCCATCGCTCATTTTAGTAATTTCCCAACCAATGAAAACGAAATGAATCTTTACAGCTGTCTGCCCTTCATGACAGCAGGTTTAATTGGAATCACGGTCATCATCATCAAATACTTCAAAGGAAACTACAGCATATCTTTTAGAGATATCGCTGCGGGAATATTTCTAGGATTGGTAAACTATGGATCTATTTACTTTTTAGTAAAATCTTACACCATTGGAATATGGCCCAAATCGACGGTGCTACCACTCAACAATTTGAGCGTAGTAATCGTCGGAGCATTCGCTTCTATTTTAATTTTTAAAGAAAAACTAAGCACAAAAAATTATATAGGCATCGCTCTTAGCGCTCTGGCATTAGCACTTTTGTTATTCACTCAATGATTTCATACATTTGAAATATGAAGAAGATATTCCTGTTTGCGTTCACCATACTTACAACACACATTGCCATTTCACAAGATGAAAAGAAATGGGAAGATAAATTCAAACAACTCGGTCCTGAATTGGCCACACCAAATGATCAGCGCACAGCAAGCGGCGCCCCTGGCAAGGACTATTGGCAACAACGTGCAGACTATAAAATGAATATTCGTCTCGACGACGAAAATCAAAGATTATATGGTGAAGAAACCATCACCTATTTCAACAATTCTCCAGACGTATTGTACTATCTCTGGATGCAGCTTGATCAAAATAACATGGCCAAAAACAGCGACAGTTATGCCATCGAGCAAGGTAAGATGAATGATAAAATGTCGCTTAATGACTTGGTTGATATAAATCCTTGGTTTGATGGTGGATTCAAACTCGAAGAAGTAAAAGACGCCAGCGGCAAAGACCTCAAATACACCATCAATAAGACGATGATGCGCCTCGATTTGGCGACGCCACTCAAGCCCGGAAGCACCTTTGTGTTTAAAATAAAATGGTGGTACAATATCAATGACCGCATGCGCCTCGGTGGAAGAAGCGGCTATGAATATTTCGAAGAAGATAAAAATTACCTCTACACCATCGCACAATTTTATCCACGCATGGTGGTATACACAGACTATGCGGGCTGGCAACACAAGCAATTTTTAGGTGCAGGAGAATTCACTCTCAATTTTGGAAACTATGAAGTGTCACTTACTGTACCTTCAGACCATATCGTGGCATCTACGGGTGTGATTCAAAACCCAAAAGATGTACTCACAGCGGAACAACTCAAGCGTTTTGATCGAGCTAAAAATGCAGACCAACCTGTGATTATCTGCACGCAAGAAGAGGCGATTGAGCGTGAAAAAGCCCGCAGTAAAGCCAATAGAACGTGGGTGTTCAAAGCAGAAAATGTGCGTGACTTTGCCTTTGCTTCTTCGCGCAAATTCATTTGGGATGCGCAGAAAGTGGACATCAATGGAAAGAAGCCACTTGCGATGTCATTTTATCCAAAGGAAGGAAATCCATTGTGGGAACAATACAGCACCAAAGCAGTAGCGCATACCTTGCGTGTATATTCAAAATACACCATCGACTATCCTTATCCAGTTGCCATAAGCGTGCATGCCAAGTGGATCGGTATGGAATATCCAATGATTTGTTTTAATGGAGGACGACCAGAAACCGATGGAACGTATAGCGAAAACACCAAGATTGGAATGATCAGTGTGATAATTCACGAAGTGGGTCACAACTTTTTCCCGATGATTATCAATTCGGACGAACGTCAGTGGACTTGGATGGATGAAGGATTGAATACCTTCATGCAGTACATGGCTGAAAAAGAATTTGATCGCAACTACCCTACTCGCCGCGGTCCTGCACGAAACATAGTGGATTATATGCGTGGCGACAAATCCAAAATGTCGCCCATCATGACCAACTCTGAGAGCATATATCAGTTTGGAAATAATGCATATGGCAAACCATGCACTGCGCTCAACATCCTTCGTGAAACGGTGATGGGTAGGGAGTTGTTTGACTATGCATTCAAAGAATACGCGCGTCGTTGGGCCTTCAAACATCCAACACCCGATGATTTCTTCAGAACAATGGAAGATGCCAGTGGTGTAGATCTCGATTGGTATTGGAGAGGTTGGTTTTACGGTACCGACCACTGTGACATGGCTATGGAACAAGTAAAAGTATTTCAAATTGATACTAAAAACCCTGATGTAGAAAAGGCCATTGATAGAGCAAAAGAAGATGCACAACCTGTAGATATTTCCTTGAAACGCGACGCAGAAGAAAAATTAGAAACGCAATTAGACCGAGATTCAAAGCTGGCGGACTTCTACACTACTTACGATCCATACAAAGTAACGAGCCTTGATATTAAGGACTATGAAAAGTATTTGAGTGGATTGAGTGACGAAGAAAAAGCTATTCTCAATAAGAATCAATTCTATTATGAAGTGACCATTGCGAATCTAGGAGGCTTGATTATGCCTTTGATTTTTGAGTTTGAATTTGTAGATGGTACTAAACGCGAAATTCGCATACCAGCAGAGATTTGGAAAATGAGTGAACCCAAAGTGACGAAATTATTTTCTGTAGACAAAGAAGTAAAGTCTATCACCTTGGATCCGTACCTTGAAACAGCGGACGTGGAGCTCAATAATAATTCATGGCCTCCGAAGAGTGTTCCGAGCCGCTTCGAATTATTCAAGCAAAATCAAAACTGGTCGCAACCAAATCCCATGCAGCGAGCCCGCTCTAGTCAGGATTAACAGACTAGATTTTATAGCTTGATTTTACGATTTTGAATTCCATCTGCACCACCGCGATGTCGCACGCGTGTTCGATGACGAGAGCGATGCAGGAGGGGCGAGGGAACAAAGAACAAAGAACAAGGAAAAAAGAACATGGGGTTATTGGGAACATGGGAATAAACCTGGTCGCTTTGTCGCTTGTCGCTTTTTTAGAATATTACATCTTCTCGATATCGCCCTCTTCGGTGTCGTGGACGCTGATGATGATTTTAAAATCAAACCACTCTTGAAACAATGCCCACGAGCGATCGGCAGGCCAGGCGTCTTCTGCTGTGTACCAATTGTTCAATTGATCTTCGAATAGACCATCGTAATTTTCCTCCAGCCAATTCAAAGCATCTTCGTGAAATTCCATATCTGGTATGAGATAGAGATCTACTTCCGTTCTGGGTATATCATTGTTTGACTCTTCCAATAAGATCAGCCATTCGTAAAAAGGTGCCTTGGGTGTCACCACCACCGCCGAGCGCATCACGCTATCGAAGTAATAGGGTATTTGATCCATGCCATTAATTATTTAATACAAAAGAAGCGAATTCTCAGCCACTAATTGAGCTAAAAACTCGCTTCTTTAAAAAATCGGAATAACTATTTATAAATCAAAAGACCTTATTTCTTCTTAAATCAATTTGATGCGATCCATGAGTTGATCTTTGAATGTGCGTGAGATCGGCACATCCTTGGTGGGCATCTTCACATTGAAATTGGCCATATCTATGTCCTCAATCATATCCATGTTGATCACAAAATTCCTGTTGACCTGAATAAACTTTTCACGGGGCAACTTATCGATCAGATCCTTCAACGATATTTTGCAGTTGATCATCCGTTGACCGATGCTAAGCGCACTGTACTTACCATCTACTTCAACAAATTCGATATCTTTTATATAGAGCTTTTTTAATCTATTTCCCACGCGAGTGTACAAGCATTCTTCAACTGGAGCTTTATCAGTGGTAAAACCTGAAATGCTCTTGCTATGCTCTATTGCCAGTGCAACCGAACGTTTGAAACTGACCTTTTCAATCGGTTTGCTAATGAAGGCGAGTGGAGTTGCCAATTTTGCTTCATTAAAGAACTCTTCGTTGCTGTAGGCTGTTAAGAATAATACTGGTGCTTTACGGATTTCGTGCATCTTCTTTGCAAGCTCGATTCCGTTCGTAGTACCATTAATGCTGATGTCACAAATTACCACATGCGGGTTTTTTACGGTAAAAAGTACCAAAGCATCAACAGCATTGTCTGCGAAACCAACTATCTCATGTCCCATCTCTGAGATGATTACTTCCAAGTTGGCTCTTACCACCATGTCGTCTTCTACAATCAGTATTTTAGCACTCATAATCAAAATAGTTTTAATAATCGAAAAATGTTTAAACAAATAAACTTGGTCGTTTCAGGAGAAACAAGAACACTCATACCTAATTTTTTCGCCTCATACCCCTAAAAAAGTCAAATACCGCCTTTTTCATACCTCTCATTTTTTTTGGCACGGGGTAATTTTTGCGATAATGGTAAAAAAAAGGGTATGATCAGCATTTCTGAGGGAATAAAACGAATCACACTGAAGTATTGATATTCAATATTCTAATTCAAAATTTACAATTCAGAATTTTGAATATCAGCTACTTAAAAAACAATAGCTCATCCTGAACTATAAAAAACTCTCTCTTCCATTTGTACCCCAATTCATGCATTTCATGCACCTAAGCTACTGTTATTCAATCTATGTTTAATCTCACAACGAATTGAAAAATTTTGTACTTTTGTAATTGTTTTAAAAACGTTTAGCATGTCCAATTACGAATTAGAAGAAGTATTACTTGAAAATGTAGCTACCGTAGACTCTAAAAAGATCGTTCTTTTTAATGATGAATTTAATACTTTCGATTTCGTAATTCAATCATTGATTGAACTTTGTGGCCATGAGCCCATGCAAGCCGAGCAGTGCACCCTTCTAGTTCATTACAAAGGCAAATGCGACGTAAAAGAAGGAGAATACACTAAACTCGAACCTATCTGCACCGCACTTCTCGATAGAGGTCTCACGGCAGAAATCCAGTAATATTTTTATGCGTAAAATCACCATCACTATGGCGATACTTTTAGGTATTGCCTACATTGTCTCTTGCACACGCGTGCCTATCACTGGAAGAAGACAAATGAATCTTGTGCCTGAATCAGAAATGATCTCAATGAGTCTAACAGCTTACTCTGATTTTTTAAGTCAAAGCTATGTCTTACCGACTAGCGACAACCGCACCCAGATGGTGCAGCGCATCGGTAGTAATATAAAAAGTGCATGTGAGCAATTCTTACGCGAAACTGGTCAAGAAAAACGTTTTGATGGTTTTCAATGGGAATTCAATGTTGTAGAAGATCCAACCGTAAATGCCTGGTGTATGCCCGGTGGAAAAGTCGTTGTCTACACAGGAATTCTTCCGGTGACACAAGATGAAAACAGCTTGGCTGTGGTCATGGGACATGAGGTGGCGCACGCTATTGCTCGACATGGCAATGAGCGCATGAGCCAAGGTCTTGTACTCAATGCCGCAGGAGCTACTTTAGGAGTACTGATGAGTGAAAAACCCGAACTCGCCCGCGATATCTTTTTGCAATCTTACGGAATCGGCAGTACTCTCGGTATGTTGGCCTACAGTCGCAACCACGAAATTGAAGCTGATAAACTCGGCTTAATTTTCATGGCGATGGCTGGATACGATCCACAAGCGAGTGTCGGTTTTTGGGAAAGAATGTCTGCGGCTAATGGTGGAGCTGCTCCTCCTGAAATTATGAGCACACACCCAAGCGACGAAACGCGCATACAAACTTTGAAGGAATTCATGCCAGAGGCTTTGAAATACTACAAGCCGAAATAACACATAGGCGTTCATCTCTATGTTGAAAAGTCTGAGTTTTGATTTTTTGTAACGGTTGAATTTCTCCTTTCAAAAGGTAACTTTGAAACTGAATTTAACACCGCCCAAAACTATGATGATGCAAGATAGACTTAAAATGATCGAAACAATGTTGGAAACAAATCCGAAGGATAGCTTCCTGCATTATGCCGCAGCACTCGAGCATCATAAAAATGGTGACGCGATGCAGGCGATTAAAATCCTGAAGAGCATTATAAAAAATGATCCCAACTATCTAGCGAGTTATTATCAACTGGGCAAGCTGCTAGAAGAAAAAGGTAAGCATCAAGAAGCCATCGATACATATCTCGCTGGCAAAGAAGTAGCCAAGCGTCAAAGCGATATGAAAACACTCGGTGAACTCAGCGAAGCCCTTATGCTGCTCGATGTCTACGAAGACTAAGAAGAATATCATTTTTTATTGCAGTTCTATCTCTTGGGGTGGACTTGAGATGAATACCGTGCGCTACGCCGCATGGATGAAAGAGCAAGGTTATCCAATCAAACTTCTTTGTGTTGCCAATTCTCCTATTCATGAGAAGGCAAAAACACTTTCACTTGGTATCGTGCTTGTAGCTCGCAATAGAAAATACTTTGATATTGTCAATGCATTTAAAATTGCAAAACTCATCCAGCGGTTTGATACAGATATAGTTTGGTTTCGTGATACACGCGACATGTCTCTTTTGAGTTGGGTAAAGAAAATCAGCTCTCAAAAATTCAAACTTCTTTATTTTCAAGCCATGCAATTAGGCGTTGATAAAAAAGATTTTTTTCACACAGCTCGTTTTGCCTCAATTGAC
>JBILSZ010000173.1:0-4205 GCA_044371755.1 Flavobacteriales bacterium
GTCCCTGTCAGCAGCAGTTTTCACCGCAGGATTCCATTTGATAAGCGAACCCTTCGTTTTATAATCTTCATCCGAAAACCACAGGTGATGAATACAAGCCTCAGCAGTGATATGCTTTTCTTTCATTGGAATATCATTTCTAAAAAGCTCCAATTCCTTTGCTGTGCTGATATGCAGAATGTGCAAACGCGTTTTGTACTTTTTTGCAAGACCTACTGCAAAACTGCTAGAGCTGTAGCACGCCTCTTCACTGCGAATCAATGGATGATATTCCATCGGCACATCTTCGCCATACTTTTCGCGGTAGGCAGCAGCATTGCCTTTAATCATAGGATCATCTTCGCAATGCGTAGTAATAATGGTTTTTACTTGAGAAAAAACATTATCCAACGCTTGCGGATCGTCTACCAACATATCACCTGTAGAAGAACCCATAAATATTTTCACACCACAAATGTTCTTCGGATCTACACGCAACAACTCATTCAAGTTGGTATTGGTAGTACCCATGTAAAATGAATAATTTGCCAGAGAAACTTCTGCAGCACGCGTATATTTTTCTTCTAATAATTCTAATGTTACAGCAGAAGGAACTGTGTTAGGCATTTCCATAAATGATGTAACTCCCCCTGCTACGGCGGCTTTCGGCTCAGTATATAAATCGCCCTTTTGCGTAAGACCCGGCTCTCTAAAGTGTACTTGATCGTCTATCAAACCTGGCAATAAATACTTACCTGTTCCGTCAATGATTCTGTCTGCTTGATCCGACAAATTTCCAATCTTCGAAATGATTTGCCCATCAATCAAGACATCACTCAATGTGATCTTTCCCTCGTTGATAACAGAAACGTTTTTTATTAGTGTCTTCATGAAATTATTGTATCCCGTAATTGATTTCAATATGAGAACTTTGAATCGCAATTGAGGCAGTTTTTTCCGCTCATAATAGTTTACTTTTCTGAACTGAATCTCATTTGAAGCACTCCGACAAAAGCCTCCTTGAAAATATTCATACTCATTTTACTCACACCATAGAGACGGTCTTTGAATAAAATGGGAACTTCCACAATTTTGAATCCTGCTTTCTTTGACTTGTATTTCATTTCAATTTGAAAGGCATATCCAATAAATCGTATAACATCCAAATTCAGCTTTTGAAGCACGGCACGGCGATAACATACAAAACCGGCTGTAGCATCTTGCACGCCAAGGCCCAAAACAATATTCACATAAATTCCTGCACCCTTGCTAATGAAGAGTCTATGCCATGGCCAGTTTTCTACTTGACCGCCTTTGGTATATCGAGAACCGACAGCTACGTCTCCTCCTTTTTGTGTGCAGCCTTCGTATAGACGAATAAGATCCTTTGGATCATGTGAAAAATCACAATCCATTTCGAAAATATATTCGTAATGACGCTCTAAAGCCCACTTGAATCCCGCTATATATGCTGTTCCTAATCCCAACTTACCCTTTCGTTGCATTAAGTGCAACGACTCAGGAAACTCCTGTTGCAAGCGCTTTACCGCATCAGCTGTGCCATCAGGACTGCCGTCATCCACTATTAAAACATGAAACGCCTTGGATAATCCGAAGACAGTACGAATCATCGGCTCGATGTTTTCGATTTCGTTGTAAGTAGGTATGATGACGAGACTGTCGCTCACAAAAAAGAGTTATTAAGCCACAAATATAAGCGGCTTGCTCTTGATTTTTAACAAATGATGTTAAGCGTTATTTTTCTCAGCAGCGATAAGCGCTTCCACGCGTTCCACCATTTTTTTTGAACCAATAAATAGCGGCACGCGTTGATGCAAATCCTTTGGCTTCACTTCCATGATTCTGCCAGTGCCAGTGGATGCTTTTCCCCCTGCCTGCTCCACAATAAATGCCAGTGGATTCGCTTCATACATGAGACGCAACTTCCCACTGGGAGCGCCTGTTGTACCAGGGTACATATATATTCCACCCTTAATTAGATTACGGTGAAAATCTGCCACTAAACTTCCAATATAGCGCCCTGTATAAGGTCGCGAAGACTTTTTATCCGTCTGCTTGCACCAATTCACATAGCTCTGAACACCCTCACTACATGTTAGAAGATTTCCCTCATTGATGGAATAAATCTTCCCTTCTTCTGGCGTCTTCATATTTTCATGCGATAGACAAAATTCTCCGATGCTAGGCTCGAGCGTGAATCCATTCACTCCATGACCTGTGGTATAAACCAGCATGGTGCTTGAGCCGTAGATAACATAACCCGCAGCCACTTGCTGATCACCCGGCTGAAGAAAGTCATTGATATTGGCCAAATCACCTACACTGCTATTTCTTCTAAAAATACTGAAGATGGTGCCAATACTTACGTTCACATCGATATTTGAAGAACCATCCAGTGGATCAAACAGCATCACATATTTTGATTTGCGATTGACTTCTGAATCGAACGCGGTGTACTTTTCATTCTCTTCACTTCCCACACCACATACCTGTCCGCCCCATTTCACGGCATTGAGCAAAGCATTATCCGCAAATACATCCAGTTTCATTTGCGTCTCCCCTTGAATATTCGTGGTACCTACGGCACCCAAAATATCCTGAAGTCCGGCTTTATTCACCTTGTGATTGATAATCTTGGCAGCAATACCAATATCACTCAACAAACGCGATAAATCCCCTGAAGCGTAAGGAAAATCCCCTTGACGCTCCATGATAAACTCACTTAAAGTAACAATGCTCATAGCGCAAATGTAAGAAAGCTAGGGAAATCCACTAATTATCTCCAAAAGGCACCGCCTACCTTCGCGTTAAAACTTAACCTCATGAAAGCATTTCAATTAATCATCATTGCAATTCTTGGAATTGTCAATTTCAGTTCTGGTCAAATCGATCTGGAACAAAGAGTAAAAGATAAAGTAAAACAGCGTGCTGAGCAACGCACCGATCAGGCTATTGATAAAGCTTTGGACAAAACTGAAGAAGGCGCTAAAAAAGCCGCTAAAGGAGAAAAGAAAAACAAAAAAGAAAAGGATAACGAAGCAAATACAGAAACCAACGATTCTAATAACAACACAGAATCAGGAGGTAATAACGAAGGAAGCTCAAATAAGACGTCAACAAGTGCTCCCGCTAAAAAATCACTACAGACTTATGGCAAGTATGATTTTGTGCCCGGTGAAAAAATCATTGCTCAAGAAGGCTTTGAACAAGTAGCAATTGGCGACTACCCTGTGGATTGGAACACCAACTCTGGCGCTGAAATCGTAAATGTGGATGGTGAAACTGGAAAGTGGTTACTAATGAATAATCCAGGAGTATTCATGCCCGAATTCATCACTGATTTACCAGAAAATTTCACACTCGAATTCGATCTTATTTGTAACGAAGAGTTTTCTTACTATAGCAGTGCATTTGGTGTTTGGTTTGCCTCTATGACCAATCCAGACAAAGAATTCACCGTCTACGGCGACTACGGCACCAAGCCGAACGCTGTTCATTTTAGCCTACACCCCACACTACAAACCAATGTGAAAGGAGTGGTCCGTTTTAATAATTACGATGGCGAGGGAAACGAAATTATTTCAAATGAACTCCCCACTACTCAGTTCATTTCCGCCAACAAAAACAAAGTGCATGTTTCTGTTTGGCGTCAGAAAAATAGAATTCGTGTTTATCTCAATGAAGAAAAAATGTTAGACCTACCTCGCGCATTTGCCTCTTCGGTCAAATACAATCGTGTCACATTTAGCAGAAACACAGGTTCTGAGGGAGATCGTTATTTGCTTGGAAACATTCGCTTCGCGGTTGGAGCGCCCGATACGCGCAGCAAACTCATCACTGAAGGCAAACTCACCACACGCGGTATTCTCTTCGATTCGGGAAGTGACAAAATCAAACCAGAATCCTATGGAACATTGAAAGACATTGCGCAAGTATTAAATGAAAACATGGATGTGCGCGTGATGATTATCGGTCACACCGACAGTGATGGTGACGATGCAAAAAATCTAGAACTCTCCAAAAAGCGCGCGGCAGCTGTCAAAGAAACACTCAGCAAAGACTTCAACGTAGATGCTTCGCGTATGGAAACGGACGGCAAAGGTCAAACACAACCCTCCGACAAAAACGACACCCCAGCTGGGAAAGCGAATAATAGAAGGGTGGAGTTTGTGAAGCAATAGGAATAGGAGTAGGAAGTAGGAGTA
>JBILSZ010000174.1:0-4130 GCA_044371755.1 Flavobacteriales bacterium
GAACAATTAGAAGTTTTGAATAAAGAAGTAATCGCTCATCAAAAAGACTTGATTGCGAAGAATCCAAATCTACTTTTTACCAAACTTCTTAAGATGAGTATCGATGTAGAAACTCCTGAAGCTCCGGTAGGGCTATCGGACGATGAAAAAGCACGTTATCAATACTACTGGTTCCGCGAACATTATTGGGATAATGTGGACTTTAGTTCACCAGCAATGATTCGTGATCAGAATATTCATCGATTGATCGAAAGATACATTACACAAACACTTCCTCAGATTCCAGACACTTTGTGCGTGGAATCAAAGAAGTTGATTGATCGTGTTTCAGGCAATAAAGATCTCTTTAAGTATTTCGTAAATTTCATCACCTATACTGCGGAGACTTCTAAGATCATGTGCATGGATCGTTTGTTTGTTTACATGGTGGACAACTATTACAAAACAGGAATGGTGGATTGGATGGATGCGGCAAAAATGAAGCAGATTATCGAAAGTGCTGATGAGAAGCGCTATTGCATGTGTGGTGAAATAGCTCAAGATATCATTTTGCCAGATGCAACAGGTAAGAACTGGGTGAGTATGAAGAAGAGCGCAGGTAAGTACACATTGCTGGTTATTTGGGAATCTTCTTGCGGGCATTGTAAAAAAGAAGTTCCAAAGCTTCATGAACTTTACAAAAAATATAAAGACAAAGGCCTTGTAGTATATGCCATTGGCAATGAGTTGGAAAACGACAAATGGGTGAAGTTTATCGATGAAAATAAATTGGATTGGATAAACGTAAGTGACACACCTGAAATCATGAAACAAGACAGCGCATCAAAATTGATTTACAGCGGTATCACTACATTAAAAAGCTTAAACTACCGCACCACTTGGGATGTGAACAGCACTCCCAAAGTATTTTTGATGGATAAAGACATGAAGATTATCGCCAAGCAGTTGAGCGCAGAACAATTGGATGAGTTGATTCAAAAATTAGAGGAAGGCAAGGAAGTGGACATGAAAAACATGCGTGAGCATGAATACGAGGACGAGGACGAAGCCCCAAACAAGAATCAAATGGCCCCGAGAAGGCAGCCCAAGAAATAGATACTAGATACTAGATACTAGTGACTAGATACTAGTCGTTAGTCGTTAGTCGTTAGTCGTTAGTCACTAGTCACTAGTCGTTAGTATCTAATCCTAGCTCTCCTCCTTATAATAAATCTTATAATATTTCTTTCCGTCCGCATCGGTGCCTTGCTCGAGGAGCTCTCGGTTGCCGTGAACGTAGATGTGGAAATTCTTGTCGAGCTTGATGACGGATTTGAAAAATTTCTGTTGCTTCTTTACAGCTGTATCGGAGATTTCAAATGAATCTTCTAATTCAATATTATTATCCTGTACGAAATGATCCTTGAAATTGCGGAAGGATTCTATGACCGTCGGAGCAGCCAGCACTTCGCGCTCGAACTCTTTATTATCAAATGATTCACGCGTTTTGAAATATTCAATGCTGCGATGCATCATCTCGATTTGCTCGGGCTTTTCTACTTCAAAATCTTCTGTAAATTGAGTAGTTACATAGGTTTTCGCAATCTCAAGCATCTGCTTTGTTTGCTGAAATTCATCATTGCACGGAGCGAGTTGAAGAAAATTATTCTTCCAAAATTCTGCTTCCGTATTTTTATTCGAACGATCGAGAATGCAAACACGGTAACCATCACCAGCCTCAGTATTGAGAATCAACGCGCCCTTGTCTAGTTTCTCTAAATGAATTCCTTCAAGAAGATAAACAGCTGCCTGCTTGTCTTCAGTATGTACTTGAATGAAGCTGTGTTTGTTTTCACTTTTAAAAATACCAAGTCCATGCACTGTTTCTCCATTGTAAGAGATGTTTTTCAAATGCACCACAAACAGATCGCCTGATTTGATTTGGGGATGCATCGATACATCGTACAAGTGCTTGGCGATATGTACAGAGATGGTGTGGAAATTATTTTTTCCACTGAAAAGCTCTTTACACCAATTGTAAAGAGCATTTTCAGTGAAATCATTTTGTGCATTGGTAAAACGCAACTGTTCATGCGTGGGCAGTGATCCAAGAAAAAAACTCAGGAGTTTATCTTGAAATAAGGCATCACCAATGGTAATTTCATTTTGTGAAACGAGAAGCGGGTCACCATTATTTTTATTACCGACGTGATGAACAGAGAGGCTTTGTATCGTAGCCAATGCGATATCAATCATTATTTTACTTCTGATTTGGTGTTATAAAATAGGAAGGAATACAAGTCGGCGAGCTCTTCTATTGCTTGCTGGGTGCTCTTTCCGGCTCCGTGGCCTGCGCTTGTTTCAATGCGAATCAGCACTGGATTTTCTCCTTTGTGATATTCTTGCAAGCGAGCGGCAAATTTGAAACTGTGCGCTGGAACTACGCGGTCGTCGTGGTCTGCGGTTGTAATCAATGTGGCCGGATATGAAACGCCTGGTTTTAGATTATGATAAGGAGAATATTTAACCAAGAAATCAAATTCTTCTTTTGAATTATCAGCACATCCATATTCTGGAATCCAGCCTTTACCAACTGTAAATAAATGGAAGCGCAACATGTCCATCACACCCACTGCGGGCAATGCCACTTTGAATAATTCAGGACGCTGCGTCATACATGCACCCACGAGCAAACCTCCATTCGAACCACCTTGAATGGCGAGTTTTTGTGATGAGGTATATTTTTCTTGAATCAAATATTCTGCGGCAGCGATGAAGTCGTCGAATACATTTTGTTTGTTGCCCTTCATCCCTGCTTGGTGCCAAGCCTCTCCAAGTTCATTGCCTCCGCGGATATTGGCGATGCAATAGACGCCACCATTCTCCAAAAACATAATGCGACTCGCGGAGAAGCCAGGCTGAATCGGCACGCTGAATCCACCATATCCGTAGAGTAGGGTTGGATTATTACCATCGAGTTTCAATCCTTTTTTATGCACAATAAACATCGGCACTTCTGTTCCGTCTTTGCTTTTGTACATCACTTGTTTGCTTTCATAATCCGCAGGAGCGAAGTTTAATTTCGCTTGATAAAATGCTTCACTCTTACCTGAGGCATAATCATATTTGTAAATGACACCCGGATAGGTGAATGAACTGAAAGAGTAGAAGCTATAGGTATCTCCGCGCTTTCCACCAAATCCGCCCGCAGAGCCAGTTTTGTCGGGTAGTGCGATTTCTGTTTTACCACTTCCATCATTATTCAAGGAGAAAACACGAGTGTTTGCTTTATCGAGATAGAAGGCGAAGAGTTTGCCACCACCAGTGGTAACACTTTGAAGAAGATTGTCTCCGGCAGGAATGATTTCTTTCCAATTTTCTTTTTGCGGCGCTTTTGGATCTACCGATACGAGGCGATAGGTGGGAGCATCAACATCTGTGAGAATTAAAATTCTTCCATCATCCATCACATCCACAGGAGAGTTGTGTTCGGCTGTATTGGTGAATAGGGGAGTGAATGGTGCTTTTTTATCTGCTGGATCTTTATACCATATTTCAGAACCGTCAGTGCCTGGAGAACTGATGAGGAACATTACTTTTTTATTTTCGCTCAAATAGCAGCCATTATACATGAACGGTCTTGCTTCGTCTCTATAGATAAGTTCGTCTTTTTCTTGCGGCGTACCCATCGTGTGGTAGTACACCATGTGATAAAGGTTGTTGCCGCTGAGTTCTTCGCCTTTCTTTGGTTCTGGATATCT
This sequence comes from Flavobacteriales bacterium, assembly GCA_044371755.1. Taxonomy (GTDB): domain Bacteria; phylum Bacteroidota; class Bacteroidia; order Flavobacteriales_D; family Sanyastnellaceae; genus JAIXWP01. The sequence goes on from JBILSZ010000174.1 coordinate 3,741, forward strand.
GCTATAGAAGAAGCCATTGCCATACCAAGCACAATCGGAGAATTTTACCCATCTAATTTCATCGCCTGTCGGTTGTTTAGTGGCGATATCATACACCACAATCTTCGACCAGTCGCTGCCACCTTCGCTGATAGCGAATGCCACATATTTGTTGTCGTCGCTCGGTGATAGCAACGATGCGGACGTAGTACCATTTTCAGACAGCGCATTCACATCGAGGAAAAGCTCGTCGGTACCATTCAATCCATTTCTCACAAAGTATTTTCCTTGCGCTTCGAGGCCAGAATTTTTATAGATCATAAAACGATCTCCTACTTTCACTGGCGAACCTACTTTTTCAAAATTGATAAGGTCAGTGATGCGATCTCTGATTTTATTTCTAAAAGGAAT
>JBILSZ010000014.1:0-42626 GCA_044371755.1 Flavobacteriales bacterium
CTGGTGACATGTAAGGGTTATTTGAAATAAAATTTTTAACCCAAGTCTTCTCACCTTCTGATGGTAGGCGCACGAAAAAACGCTTGTAGGTTTCTTCGATGAATCCATCCAAATCAGCCATCATTTCCTCTTGACTAGGCAACTGCACCGAACTCGTATTAAACAAATTTGAAATGAGTACTTCTCTCGCCAACTCTTGATCTCCAATACTCATGAAGCATTGATTCAATTCGAAAACGATATCTGTAGAAATTCCAGTTTGGAAAAGATTGGTGAAAAGAATAGAGACGAATTGTTCGTTCGATTTCATGCGCACTTTGTCGGCGCTGCTATCGTACAATTCAACTTCATTCAACTCAAAAACACCTTCCTGTTCCTTTTTACAAGAAGCCAGTGCAGCGGCGGTAGCCGTGGCCAACAAGGCGAGGCGACCCAACTTAGAATCGCCCTCCACAATTTTTGTATAATTAGAATCCTGCATACTCATCGGAAATTAGAATTTCTTTTTGAACTCCTGAATAATTTGAACCTTGACGATAAATCTGGACACGCGACACCACTTCTGTAGAAGTGGCCTCCCGGGCTAGCAATGCAAAGTATACCCAACGCACATAGCCCTCATCAAACTCGTTTGAGTTTACCAATACATTCAAGTATTCTGTCTTACTGTTTACCGCATTTCCAAACAATACTCCCGATCCATTGAATTCGATAGCATCCTCCACTCCCTCATATTCTGAAAGAGTAGGGAAACGCGCAAAACAATCATCAAAAGATGCATTGATGAAATTGAATGTATTCATGTTGATTTCATCATAAAGTGCATTAAACATCATCCGACTGCACATTTCTTCTAGCAGTATCTCTCCGTTCATCAACTCCTCTCTGCTGTCCATTACCGCTAGAATTTTGTTTGCCTCCAAGGTTAAAATTTGATAGGCCAGAACGTTTCCATTCAGGCTATCCTGAGTGGCGAGAATTCTGTAGAGATAATACTCATCTGTTATTGTTCCGTCTGACGCGCCCTCCAGAAATCTGCCTTTTTGATCTTCATAAAACTTTCGGATGTAAGCCTCACGATACGAGCCCTCGCCAGGCAGGGGATTTATAGAGGTCATTATTTTATTCACTAAAGCTGTACGCGACTCTACTGACGCATTTGTGGAACGCAAAACATCCACCTCCGCGATCATCTCCACATCCGTTGGTTCGCGTCCGATCAAATCAATGAAGAGACGATTGACATAATTTTCGATTAGCAGTCGCGGGATTTCGTTGTATTCAGGAATATCGTTTCCGGTAAAGACAACCTCCTCTTTTTCTTTTTTACAAGAAAATGAAAAGACAACGAGAAACAGTACCGCGTACAGTAAGTTGATTGAAGGTTTCATAGTGGCAATATAAGAAGATTTTCCTTGAACTGCTTTCTCGCAACGAATTATGAATGAAGATATTGTTATGGAAAAAAGAGGTTATCAACCGCCAAAAAGATCGAATGTCTATATTTGCCCTATGTCGTCGCATAAAGAAGTAAAAAGAATCACCACCAATACTCTTCAGGAAATGAAGAATCGGGGTGAAAAAATATCCATGTTAACAGCCTATGACTTCTCCATGGCCAAGATTGTGGATATGGCTGGAATTGACGTCATACTCGTAGGCGACTCTGCCTCCAATGTAATGGCAGGTCACGAAACCACCTTGCCCATTACCCTTGATCAAATGATCTATCACGCTCAAAGTGTGGTGCGCGCGGCAAAAAGAAGTTTGGTAGTTGTAGATATGCCTTTTGGTTCTTATCAAGGAAACTCGAAGGAAGCCCTTAATTCGGCCATTCGAATCATGAAAGAAACTGGCGGCCACGCTGTAAAAATGGAAGGCGGAGAAGAAATCAAAGACTCCATCCAACGCATCCTCACCGCGGGTATTCCTGTGATGGGTCACCTTGGATTGACACCACAAAGTATCTATAAGTTTGGGACATATCAAGTACGAGCGAAAGAACAAGAAGAAGCTGATCGACTTTTGAGCGATGCTAAACTATTAGACGAGTGCGGCTGTTTTGCCATTGTGCTTGAAAAGATTCCAGCAGCCCTCGCCGCAAAAGTTGCTGCATCTGTAAATGTACCCGTGATTGGTATAGGCGCCGGTGCAGACGTAGATGGACAAGTGCTCGTGTTGCACGACATGCTCGGCATCACCCAAGAATTTTCTCCTCGATTCTTGAGACGATATCTCAACGCTGGAGAACTGATGATTGGCGCTGTAGAACAATATGTGAAGGATGTAAAAAGTAAGGATTTTCCGAATACGTCGGAACAATATTAGGAAGTTTAACGAAGCGGTCATTGACCGCATATTATTTAATAAGTAATGGAAAATAACGAATCCCAGAACGCCCGTCGCGACTGGATCACGGTTCCCAAAGAACCCATCGTAATGAGCAATGTTGACAACATTCGCGTGCTCTACGAAGACAATCACATCATCGCAATCAACAAGCGCAACTCTGATATTATCCAAAGTGATATTTCAGGTGACACCACCCTTTGCGAAGTGGTAAAAGGTTATGTGAAATACAAATACAACAAACCAGGCCTTGCCTTTATTGGCACCGTACACCGCCTCGACCGTCCGGTGAGCGGAGTGGTGTTGTACGCTCGGACTACCAAGGCACTCAACCGCCTCACGAACATGTTCAAGTTCCGAGAGGTTCAAAAAACATATTGGGCAGTGGTGAAAGGTATGCCACCGCAACAAGAAGGCACAGTGATCAACTATTTGTGGAAAGATGAAAAGCAAAACAAAACGTTTGCATTCAACGAACCTGCTGCTAATAGAAAAGAATCTGAGTTGAGTTATAAAGTGATTGGTCAGGGCGATAACTATACTTTCTTGGAAGTATATCCCAAAACAGGCCGACATCACCAAATCAGAGCAACACTGAGCAGTCTGGGATGTCCAATTAAGGGAGATATCAAGTACGGCAGTCGTCGCACCAATGAAAACGCGAGTATTCATTTGCATGCGCGTAAAATAGAATTCATGCATCCCGTGAAAAAAACACCCGTATGCATTGTGGCTCAACCGCCCGAAGACATCCTATGGGATGAATTTTTAAAAATTTCGTTAGACCTGTAATTAAAATTATGTTAGGAAATCAATCAAGGTGACTTTCAGCACCCTTTGTGATTTTCATGCTAATGTATATTTGACACAAATAAAAAAAATTAGACATGAGCGAAGCAAAAGAACATGTAAAATGCCTCATCATTGGTAGCGGTCCTGCGGGATACACTGCCGCCATCTACGCTGCACGTGCAGACATGAAACCCCTTATGTATCAAGGGATGCAACCAGGAGGACAACTAATGGAGACCACCGACGTTGACAATTTCCCAGGATATCCTGACGGCGTTCATGGACCAAAAATGATGGAAGATTTGATGAATCAAGCCAAGAGATTCGAAACGGATATAAGAAATGGATTTGTGACCAAGGTAGATTTTAGTGGTCCAAAGCACTATGTGGAAATCGATAATGGCAAACACAGCATTTCTGCTGACAGCATTATCATCTCTACTGGCGCATCTGCCAAATGGCTCGGCCTTCCAAGCGAAACCAGACTTCGTGAAGCAGGTGGTGGCGTGAGCGCTTGTGCTGTTTGTGATGGTTTCTTCTATCGCGGACAAGACGTGGCCATCGTAGGTGCGGGTGATACTGCCGCAGAAGAAGCGACATACCTCGCAAAGCTTTGCAAAAAAGTTTACATGATCGTACGCAGTGATAAAATGCGCGCTTCAAAAGCGATGCAACACCGTGTGGAGCAAACCGCCAACATTGAAGTATTATGGAATACTGAAACAAAAGAAATCCTAGGTGAAAGTGGCGTAGAAGGCGCATTGTTTGTCAACAACAAAACGGGCGAAGAACGCAAAATCGATATCACTGGTTTCTTCGTAGCCATCGGTCACAAACCCAATACAGATGTTTTCAAACCATGGATTGACATGGATGAAACTGGTTATATTCTCAATGTACCAGGAACGTCAAAAACCAATGTGGAAGGTGTATTTGTGGCGGGCGACGCGGCTGATAAAACATACCGTCAGGCAGTGACTGCCGCTGGAACGGGCTGTATGGCTGCATTAGATGCGGAACGATATTTGGCATCAAAGGGTATCCATTAATTTTTTATGACATTATTCAACCCACATATTAAAAGGTCAGCATTCGTGCTGACCTTTTTTATTGCCACCACATTGTGTGCGGCACAGACCTTCTCCAAAGAACAACTTCTTGGAAAAATAACGCCTTCGAAGGATACCAATTTCACCTTGATAGCAGCGAAGCATACAGATAAAAAAAATATTTATTTGAATAAAAAAGCTTACAAAGCATTTGAAGAAATGTCTGCGGCTGCGGCTAAAGAAGGTATTCAAATTAAAATCATCTCTGCAACAAGAACCTTTGAAGCTCAAAAAGCTATTTGGGAAAAAAAATGGGTTCGCTCCGACTATGTAAAATTCCCAGAACAGCAGCGCGTAAAAGAAATCATGAAATATAGTTCGATGCCCGGAACCTCCCGCCATCATTGGGGTACAGACATTGACATCAACAGCTTGGAAAACTCATATTTCGAAAAAACCGAAGGAAAAAAATTATACCAATGGATGCTTGCAAACGCAGCAAGCTTTGGATTTTATCAGACCTACACATCGAAGTCTGGTGGTCGCACGGGATATGAAGAAGAAAAATGGCATTGGAGCTATTTGCCCATCGCAGAACCAATGCTCACTGAATATCAAAAGACTATAGAATACAATGATATCAATGGTTTCAGTGGCTCACAATATGCCGCTGTAAATAAAGTCATCGAGGAATACGTGCTTGGAATTTTAAAATAAAAAAGCCGACATCTTTCGATATCGGCTTTTGGGGTGATCGATGGGGATCGAACCCACGACAGCCAGAACCACAATCTGGAGCTCTACCAACTGAGCTACGACCACCATAACAGGGGCGCAAAATAAATACCTTTTCACGACTTATGCAAATATGTTTTTCTTTTTAGTCCTTTGTACCTTGCTCCCCGAATGAATCAACAACCCAAAACCCGCTTGAATGTGCTGTTTCTAGCATCATGGTTTCCAAATAAAGGAATACCAACATTGGGTAATTTCATTCTAAGACATGCTCAAGCCGTGAATGAATTTCACAATGTACATGTGCTTTATGTATGCAAATCGCCGGATAATTCAAGCAGTTTCGTCTTTGATGAATCGAATACAGAGAATATCAAAACCCTTGTAGTCTATTATCCCCAAAGCATTTGGCCACTATTTGGAAAGGTATTCGGGTTTTACAAAGGATTGCGAAAGTTGACTCGCGAAAAAAAACTAAGTTTCGATATTATTCATTCCAATGTTCTTTGGAAAGATGGATGGATGGCTACGGTTGCTTCGCGCAAACTAAACATTCCTTTCGTACTCACAGAACACTGGACGGGCTATCATGAAACTCAGCGTGGTAAACTGAAAGGATGGCAAAAGAGATATTTAATTCGAATGGGCCAGAAGGCTGGCATTATTATGCCCGTGTCGAAAGACCTTGCGTCAGCAATGCAAGCATTCGGTATTAAAAACAACTATGTCGGAGTTCCCAACGTGGTGAATACCGATATTTTTCATTTTACAGAAAAAAATCAAAAGACTTATCAGTTCTTACATATCTCCACGCTAAACGACGAACACAAAAACATTTCGGGAATTCTAAAAACTTGGAAAAAGGCATACGAAAAACGTCAAGACATTCATTTAAAAATTGGTGGTGACGGCCCTGTAGATGAATGGCGCGAATACGCCCGTTATATAGGCATAGCAGATGACTCCATTACTTTTTTTGGTGAAAAAAAATGGGATGAAGTGGCATTACTAATGAACGAATCGCATTGCTTGATTCAATTTAGCAACTATGAAAATCTACCTTGTGTTATTGTGGAGTCACTCAGCTCAGGCAACTATGTCATCAGCACCAATGTAGGTGGAATACCAGAATATATTAACTCTTCAAACGGCGTACTCATTGAAAAAAAAGACGAACGTGCACTCTTAAACGCCATCTTAGAAATGCCTGAAAAGACGCATTTGATTGAAAGAAAAAAATTGAGCGAAGACTCAAAGGAGATTTTTTCAATGAAACAAATCGGTCAACAAATTAGCGATGTATACATCTCCGTTTTGAAGTAATCAATCCAAGTCGAATAGATCTTTCACACCTACTACTCTATCGGTGATAAATCCTTCAGCCAGCAAATAGCCGGCGGGTCGTCCGAAATCCATGCAACGTGATTTTAAAAAATCGAAAAACTCCGCGCCGCTTATCGGAGTGGCAGGTTCGGTAGAATTTGGATTAAAAAACTGAGATCCATAGCAAAGCAGGGCTTCAATCTTTTTGTCCCAGAATTCTGTGACATCGACTACAAAATCAGGCTTGTTGTAATAGTCTTGGTTGAACATATACACTGATTTTGGTCTCCAATGTTGCTGTCCGGTTTCAATTTTTCTCAGGCCGCTATAAAAGCAAGCATCACGAACCAACTTCGAAGCCTTGCCATGATCTGGATGACGATCAGAAGGCGCGTTGGTGAGCACTATCTCTGGTTGATATTTCCGAATCACCTCAATTATCAATTTAACATTCTCAGGGCTGTGTAGAAAAAAACAATCTTCCATCGCCAAATTCTCTCTCACAGAAATGCCCATTACTTTGCTGGCAGCATCGGCTTCCTTCAAACGCAGCTCACCTGAGCCCCTGCTGCCCATCTCGCCCATAGTCAAATCCACAATGCCTACTTTTTTACCTTGAGCAATCGCACGAAGTACTGTTCCCCCTGCACTGATTTCTACGTCATCGGGATGCGCGGCAATGGCAAGAATGTCTAATTTCATTTTGTTAAATTGAGATCGCAAAAATAGGTTGTAGAGGTGAACTGATTTACTCAAAAAAATATTCGTCGGCAAAAACCCGCGATTCATCGGCAAAACCTCAATTCGTTAAGTTCATTATTAACGTTTCGTTGACAAGATTTTATGAAATACTCACATTCATGAGAATATTTTTGCACCCGATGAACAACCTGCGCAATTTTCTTTCGTCTTCTTTGCTATTTGCTCTATTTTTTGGAGCAAAGTTGGCCAACGCGCAAGGTTATGAGGAGTCTGCCCTCGAATTAATGTCGGACACCGCTTCTTGGGAAAATTTCGAGGACAGTCACGTGGGAGGAGCATTCGATGCTTCTACTTATGATTATACTATATTTTCTGAAGAGTCTTTTGATATGGGAATCTGGACAGTGTCTGATTCGATAGCCCGCATTCCTGCCTATGACATGTATTGCAATTGGGACACTAAAAATCTTTTTGTCGTAAAGACTGGCAAAGAAACTCTAGAAGAGCCTCTAGACCTCAAATTGTGTCATGAAGTGTGTGACTTCGTTTACCCCGCCGCTGGTGCCATTACTTCTCCTTTCGGTCCACGTTGGGGGCGAATGCACTACGGACTTGATATTGATCTAGAAACAGGTGATCCTGTATCAGCTGCCTTTGAAGGAATGGTTCGTATTTCTCAGTACAGTCCCTCCTATGGAAATGTTGTGGTGATAAGACACTCTAATGGTCTCGAGACGCTTTATGCCCACTTATCTGAACGTCTGGTAATGCCTGGTGCATATATTCAGGCTGGTGACACCATTGGTCTCGGAGGAAATACGGGACGTTCTTATGGATCTCACCTTCACTTTGAGGTACGCTTTAAAGGTGATGCCATTGATCCTAACTTGTTAATAGATCCCAATCAAAAACAATTACGCGATTGGGAATTTACCCTGCACCGAGCACACTTCGATTATGTTAGTCCTGCTGCAAAAGAATATAGTGAAAAAGTTTCTCGTGCACGTTCAAACAAAGTTCACACTGTAAAAAGAGGTGAGACCTTAAGTGCTATTGCCAGAAAAAGAGGCACCACTGTTCAAAAGTTGTGTAAGCTCAACAAGATTCGCGAAACCTCTGTTATTCGCGAGGGTCAAAAGTTAAAATACTGAGGGTAAACGTCCTCGGTGGAAATCTACCTCAAAATTATCTCAAGTTGTGTTTTGATTCCCATTATCAAAATTTATTTTTGATTCATTTTCAAATAATTACCTTGAATATTATATTATATCACTACCTTGAACAAAATTAACCGAGCCTCTGTTTGATAGGTTCATTACTAATTGTTCATGAATAGTAAAATAGCGGTTATCGGTAGTGGCTTTGCTGGGCTTGCAGCAGCCTGTTCCCTAGCAAAACAAGGGCATCAAGTGGTCGTATTTGAAAAGAATACCACTACAGGTGGTCGCGCGCGTCACTTTTCCTCCAACGGATTTATGTTCGATATGGGTCCCAGTTGGTATTGGATGCCAGAGGTTTTTGAAGAATTCTTCAACAAATTCGGAAAATCTACCCGCGATTATTATGACTTGACCAGATTAGATCCTTCTTACCGTGTTTTTTTCAAAGACAAAAACGGAATGGATATCCCAGCAGATATTCAAGAATTCAAAAAATTATTGGATGCTATAGAACCGGGAGCTGGAATACAATTGGATAAATTCCTCGCCGAAGCGAAGGTGAAGTACGATACAGGAATGGGTGAGTTTGTATGGAAGCCCTCGCTTTCATTTATGGAGTTCGCTGAGTTGAGACTTCTAAAAGAGTCTTTTCGTCTGCAGCTTTTCACTTCAATGAGCACTCATATTCGCAAGTTTTTCAAAAATCCAGAGATTATCCAACTGTTGGAATTTCCGGTTTTGTTTTTGGGTGCAAAGCCGGAGAAAACTCCGGCGCTATACAGCATGATGAACTATGCTGATATCGCCTTAGGCACTTGGTATCCGCAAGGAGGGATGGTGAAAATCGCACAAGGAATGACTGCACTCGCCAAAGAGTTGGGAGTTGAAATACATACTTCAGCTAACGTAGAAAAAATAGTAGTTGAAAATGGCGAAGCCGTTGGTCTTATCGTCAATGGAGATTTTCAATCGGCAGATGTTATTGTGGGGGGCGGTGACTATCACCACATCGAGTCTAAACTTCTAGAGCCCTCGTATCGCAGCTACAACGAAGATTATTGGAACAAAAGAACAATGTCTCCTAGCTCGCTTCTTTTCTACTTAGGCATTAATAAAAAAGTCGATGGTCTGCTTCACCACAATTTATTTTTTGATGAAGATTTCGACCGTCATGCAGTAGAAATCTATGATGACCCAAAGTGGCCTTCCAAACCACTTTTTTATATCTGTGCACCTTCTAAAACAGACAGCTCTGTTGCTCCGGAAGGTTGCGAGAATCTTTTTGCCCTCATTCCTGTAGCGCCCGATATGAGCAGTGATGAGACACTTAGAGACAAATATTTAAACATGATTATCGAGCGTCTGAAAAAATATACAGGCGTTGATATATCTGATAGCATCGTGTATAAAAAGAGCTATGCTCACGAAGAATTTATCAGCGACTACAATTCCTTCAAAGGCAATGCATACGGCCTTGCTAATACACTTTTGCAGACGGCTTTTCTAAAGCCTAAATTGAAGAGTAAAAAAGTTGATAACCTCTACTATACAGGTCAACTCACAACTCCTGGGCCGGGTGTCCCACCAAGCCTCATCAGCGGCCAAGTTGTGGCCGAAGAAGTAAATAAGTACATCCTATCTAAAACTTCAATACCAGCTTAACCAATGAATCAAAAAGCACTTTTCGACGAAGTTTCAATTTCGTGCAGTAGGAAAACTACTCATGCCTACAGCACCAGCTTTAGTCTTGGTATTCGCACTCTTGGAAAACAATATCGCGACCCTGTATACGCTGTCTACGGCTTTGTGCGTTTCGCAGATGAAATCGTTGACACTTTTCATGACTTCGATAAAGCCACACTCATGGCGCGTTTTCGTGAAGACACAGTACGTGCCATTGAAGATAAAATTTCTTTAAATCCCATTCTTAATAGCTTTCAAAAAGCATATCACCAATTCAACTTCGATTGGGAGTTGGTAGATACTTTTTTGAAATCAATGGAAATGGATTTGGATAAAAATGCCTACGACCGCTATGGATACGAAACATATATCCTCGGTTCTGCCGAAGTAGTTGGATTGATGTGCTTAAAGGTTTTTACCTCAGGTGATCATGTGGAGTATGAGCGCCTGAAGCCCTACGCCATGCGACTTGGCGCAGCATTCCAGAAAATCAATTTCTTGCGAGATATAAAGGCCGACTACGAAACGCTTGGCAGAGCATACTTCCCAGAGCTCGACTTGCGAAATTTTGATGAGGCAACGAAGAGAAAAATCGAAGATGAAATCGCTGAAGATTTTCAAGAAGCCTACAAAGGAATTTTGATGCTCGACAAAGACGCACGCTTTGGCGTGTATATGGCGTATACATACTACGTACGTCTATTTCAAAAAATTAAAGCACTGCCCAGTAACAGAATAATGGAAGAGCGGATTCGCATTCCTAACCAGAAAAAATTTGCATTGATGTTAAAAAGCTATGTGCAACACAATTTGAATATGCTATGATTTTTGTGCGTTTGACTCTTTTTACTTTTTTATCCGCTTTATCGTTTTTAGCTCATACACAAGTAGAGCAATATAGAGACTTGTACTTCTCAGCGCGCGGAGAGGAAGGAATCAAGGCTTATTACAACACTGTATCATCTGTTCAGGAAACCAATGCTCTGGTGACGGCATACAAAGGGGTGGGAATCGCTATGTATGCTGAAGTAGCGAAAGAAGTTTCTTCCAAGCTTGATTATTTCAATAAGGGAAAAGCACTTATTGAAAAGGCCATTCAAAAAGATTTTTATAATCCAGAAATTCGCTTTTTGAGATACAGTGTGCAATCAGAAGTTCCATGGGTGGTAGGGTATTCCTCAAATCTTGAGGAGGATGCGAAAATTATTTTAAATGCCTTGAAGCAAAATAAAGTAGATCGGTCTTCTTCATTCTGGAAAAAAGCAATTCTCTTTATGATAAAAAGCGACGAGCTCTCTTCAGAATTGGAAAATGAACTTAAAAAATATCAATCGTGATGGAATCTGTAGTGCTCGTTGACGCCTATGACAATGAACTAGGCACGATGGAAAAAATGGAAGCGCATGAAAAAGGTCTCCTACATAGGGCTTTTTCCGTTTTCGTTTTTAACAGTAATGATGAGCTACTCATTCATCGCCGAGCGTTAGAAAAGTATCATAGTGGCGGTCTTTGGACAAACACATGCTGTTCCCACCCACGTCCGGGAGAAAATCTAGAAAATGCAGCTCACAGAAGATTAATGGAGGAAATGGGCTTTGATTGTGAGCTTCAGCATTCTTTCAGTTTTATATATCACGCTCAGTTGGATAAAGGATTGGAAGAGCACGAGCTTGATCATGTCTTTGTTGGACAATATAGTGCTAGTCCAGAAGTAAATCGAGAAGAGGTATGTGAATGGAAGTATGTGAGCATGGATTCTCTTTCTAAAGAAATGCAAAACACTCCTGAACTTTTCACAGAATGGTTTAAAATTGCCTTACCAATGGTACAACGTCAAAAGAATAAAGTAACCTTTTAAAATAGTAGTAAATGATCGCGTTGAATGCACTGATTGTAATCGCAACATTTTTTATTATGGAGTTTATGGCATGGGCCACGCATAAATTTGTGATGCATGGCTTCATGTGGTATTTCCATGAAGACCATCACGTACCGCACAAAAAATTCTTCGAACGCAACGACGTCTTCTTTCTCATATATGCGATACCGAGCTGGTTGCTTATGATGTTTGGTGCTATGGGAGGAGTGGACTTTAGGTTCTACATTGGTATGGGAATTCTTTTTTACGGCATCGCCTATTTCTTAGTACATGATGTCCTTATTCACCAGCGCTTTGATTGGTTTAAGAGAACTGACAATTTATACTTCCGAGCTATCCGCAAGGCGCACAAGGTGCATCACAAACACTTGGGAAAAGAAGAGGGTGAATGCTTTGGTATGTTGTTGGTGCCAATTAAATACTTCAAAGAAGCTGCACGCTATCGAGAAAACAAATTAAAATCGGCATGATTCCAACGAACTATTACTATTTGCTCGTTGACTTACTTTGCCTGAGCGGGCCTTTTTTATTGAGCTTTCAAAAACGCCTGCCATTCTTTAAATACTGGAAAGCGCTTTTCGCAGGTACAATAGCGATGATGCTTGTTTATGTTCCTTGGGATATATACTTTACAGCTAATGGTATCTGGGGATTCAACTCGAACTACATCACTGGTGCTCACTTAGGAAATTTACCCATTGAAGAGTGGTTGTTCTTTATTTGTATACCATACGCGTGCATCTTTTCCTATGAATGTATTCGGTATTTCTTCCCGCGACAGCCACTAAAAAATTCTTCGGTTTATATTTCTGGAATCTATATCGCTTTTTGTTTAATATTTATCGCTACAAAATTTGGACATTGGTACACCAATTCAGCGGCGATAGTAAGCATCATTCTTTTGGTGTATCATTCATTCATCAAGAGATCAGACTTTATGGGATATTTTCACCTTAGTTGGTGGATTCTTCTCATCCCATTTTATATTGCTAATGGCGTTCTCACAGGTCTCGATTTTTACAAATATCCTTTTATCAATTTACACCCGGAAAAGATTTCGGATCAAATTGTTTGGTATAATAACGAGCATAACTTAGGAATAAGAATTTGGTCAGTGCCCCTTGACGACTTCTTTTATGGAATGGCAATGGTACTCTTGGCACTTACGGTGTACGAAAAACTAGTAAAGAGACAAACGAAATTAGTCTAGTCTCGACAATACGGTCAGCGCCGCGAAAAACAACCACTGAAGAAAAAAGAAATAAGGCGAGATAAAATTCGCGTGTTTCGTAAATGCTTTTAATGATAGCGCGGACAGGATATATCCCACTACCCACCAGCCTATAAAATTTTGAAGAGGTGCATAGCCGTCGGTGAAGCTCCAAAAGTCTACAACTGGTGCCACTAACTCCATCAGTATATCTAGCATTACTAAACTAGTCGCTACCAAAATATTGACAATAACAGGCTTTGTTTCTTGGACATAATAAACAATGAATTGCTGCGCATTGTATACAAGCATTACCCAATTGAGCCCAATGAGAACTGGAACATTCCAAATTTTAAAACCGAGCGTGCAGCCGTAGGTGTAATGTCCGAATATTAATCCTGTGCTCACCCCTACTCCTTCGATAAACCATGCAAGCACACCTACAGCCAATATGTAAAGCCACATCTTTTTTTCAAACCCCTTTTGACTCAGGAAAACTAAAATTGCGCTTGAAATAAGATTGAAAGGCGTCAAAGAATAAAACAACTCACTATAAAATGCCAGTCCAATCGCTCCTACTAGATAGACGAGAAAAAAATAAACGTATAAATAAGGACGCCACTTTTCAGCTATCATAGTGAATCTTGGATTATACGCTCCGCTGCTAACCTAGCGGAAAACAAGCAGAGCGGAACTCCCCCCCCTGGATGCACGCTACCTCCACAAAAATATAAACCCTTTAGCTTATTTGAGTGATTTTGATGACGCATAAATGCCGAAAAAGTGGAGTTGCTTGCATTTCCATACAGCGAGCCCAAATGGCTACCAGTGCGATCTTGAATCAATTGAGGATCCAAAACTTCCTCTTGTTCAATCAATGAAGAAATGTCTTTTCCGAGGATGCGTTGCAATTTAGCGAGTATAGCCTGCTTTGCCGCATACTTCAATTGCATCCAATCCTGACCATTCAGATGCGGCACATTAATCATCACAAACCAATTCTCACAATTTTCTGGTGCATCATTCTTGCAAACCTTACTGGTGATATTTATATATACCGTTGGGTCATCGTGAAGCATTTTCTTATTGAAAATGTAATCGAATTCACTTTTATAATCCTCTGAGAAAAATATATTGTGTACGTCGAGTTCAGGGAAAACACCTTTTACACCCCAATAAAAAATCAACGCTGAAGATGACTTTTCTTGATTTAATATTTTCTCTGGAGAGAATTTATCTCCCAATAATTTTCGATAGGTTGGCGTAATATCTATATTACTCAGAACGATTTGGGCCTCCATTTTTTTATCACCCAACGAGATACCCTTTACTGTGTTTTTCTCGACAATAATGCTCTCTACCTTTTGATTAAAATGATATCGAACCCCTAGACGCTCACCTAATTGATGAATGCTTCGTGAAATATCAAACATTCCTTTTTCTGGTAAAAAGGCCCCAATACCATTTTCAAGATGAGGAATGAGCATCATCATAGCGGGAGTGCTATATGGATTGCTACCATTGTAGGTGGCATACCGCGAAAAGAGTTGCACCGTTTTCGGATTCTTAAATGTCTTTTGAAGTTTTTGAAACAAAGTCCCTGAAATCGGAAGCTTGTAAAGCTGGATAATCGCTTGAAACGTTTCCTTCTTCTTTAGCAACGCATTAAAAGACAGCTCACTCTTTAAAAAAACGGGAGTGGTGATATTATATACTTCTTCACTGTTTTGGAGAAATTTTTCTACTGTCCTTTTATCCTCACCAAAGGTTTCACAGAGTTGATTGATATAATCTGTAGTATTAGAGGGAACTTGAAAGCGTGTGCCATCTTCAAAAAAATAATGACAAACGTGTTCCAGTTTTTGGTACCTGAAATAATCCGAAGGATTCAATCCGTTTAACTCAAAAAGTTCTTCGACATTTCGTGGTAAGGTAAAAAGGCTTGGTCCGAGATCGAAACGATAAGCCCCGATCCACTTCTCTCTGAGCTTGCCACCGGGTCCGTCGGCTTGTTCAAAAACGTCGACATCAAAACCGGCTTTGCGCAGCCTTACGGCTGCGGCCAAACCCGCTATACCTGCTCCCAGTATGACTGCTTTCTTACTCACGATATAGAATAACGATTGCCTTCATTTTTTGTTCAAATCAGCTGTTCTTCAATAATGTAAACCCCGCAACTACAGGATAATGGTCTGACAAATTATTATTCACGCTGCGATAATAATCTGCTCTAAAATCTTTGCCATGAAGAATATAATCAATTCTAAAAGAAGGGAAAACACCATTATAAGTATTTCCGATGCCAGATCCACAAGACTTGAAGCTGTCTTCCAAATGCTCCGACAATAGACCATACGTGAAAGAAACGGGAGGATCATTGAAATCACCACACAACAAAACAGGATGTTTGCATGAAGCGACACTCTCTACGACTTTCTTCACTTGTTCTTCACGCTTTTCAAATGCTTTCTTTAATCGCCATGCTATGCGTTTTACACCTGCATCCAACTTTTCCTTATTCTTATTTTCATCGACAAAAGCATAGTCTTCTGGTTTGAAACGAATAGATTGTAAATGCGCATTATAGACGCGTATCGTATCCCCTTGGTACTTGATATCAGCGTAAATACAAAAATTATTTACATCCGATTCAAAAGGAATAAATCCTTTGTTGATGATGGGATACTTCGAAAACATTGCTACCCCAAAATAATTTCTACCATTCTTCGCATGCGTGTATCGTGCATGAAAATATTTGGTGGGTAAAAATTTAAGTAGTGAATCTTTTGTGGTAAAATATCCTTTTTGATCCGAATGAAAAAACTCCTGAAAACAAAGTACATCAGGCGATTCGCCCTTTAATAAATCAAATATCTCATCTCGCTTCTCTTCGCTCCCCTCCTTATCATACAGACCAAATAGGTGCACATTGTAGGTCATCACTTCTAATCCTTGCCAATCCTCAGCGGCAGCATCGACTCCAAAGGAAAAATTTATAAAATCCAATAACAAACTCGTTCCTATTAAGATCGCGAAAAGCGAAAAAACCATGAAGCGTCTGCGGCGAAACATCCATATGATTATAAATAGGATATTCGCTGCTAAAATCAATGGATAGGAAAGACCAACTAGTGTGAGATAACCCATTTTGGTTGGGGAAAAACTAACTCCAGCATAGCTTAAAAAGGTGACCAACACCAAAAAGATATTAAGCCACAACAACACTTTATTGAGCGTGAGTCTTCGTTTCTTTTTGGGCCCTTCTTCCATTCTTACTTCTGACTATATTTAAACAAAAAGTCTTTCTCCTCTTTTGAAAGGCTATCATATCCAGATTTGCTAATCTTATCTAGTATCTGATCTACACGCTGCTGGCGCTTCTTCTTTTCCGCATTGAACTGCTCGTCTGATTTTGGCCTACGATGATGCTCGTTGTAGCTCTTTTTATTTCCAGAGAACAGCGAGCCTATTCGATTAAAAAAATTTTCTAACCAAGAACCCATAACTACTCCACGTTTATATTGATATGCATAGATTACACCAAATAGAGCCCCGCCAACATGCGCCACATGTCCACCACTATCAAACCCCTTTCGCAAACTGATGAGGTCTACCAAAATAATAATTCCACACAACCAAATCAACTTCATGTCAAAAACACCAAATAATTTTATCTGATAATTTGGTTGTAAAATACCAATGGTAAATATAATGGACATTATGCTGGCACTTGCACCTAAAATATAAGTCGCATCAGTCAATTTCGGAAAAAGCACCGCCATTGTCAGATATACAAAGTAGCCAAAAATTCCTCCAAGCATATAATTAACTACCAATTTGCTATCTCCCAAAAAATGGCGAAAGAGCTTGCCTGCTGTGTAAAGACAAAATACATTAAAAATAAAATGTCCCACGTCTACATGCACAAACATGTGAGTGAGCCAACTCCACGGACGTGATAGAAAACCATCCAAGCCCGCACCAGCAGCTAAATACAAATCTGATGGTACAACAGATGACTCGCTCAGCCTTTGAAATATTAGAACTACTTGTACTAATGTGAAAAGTACGATATTGATCGCTAGCAGTCTGTTAAGGCCGTCACGCTTGGTGATCCAACGCACAAATTCATTCCACATAATCAATATCTAAATCGGTTGCCAAAGTAGCTCCCATCGCGCTTTTGCCAAATTTTCAATAGAATGTATCCGAAGATCATACCCCCGATATGCGCGTAGTGCGCAACATTGTCGCTTGGATTATTTTGCAATGCCAAAAACAATTCAATCGCACCATAAATAAGAACGAGCCACTTGGCCTTTAAGGCTATTGGAGGAAATAGCAACATGAGTTCTGTATTTGGGAACAACATTCCAAAAGCCAACAACACCCCAAATACACAACCTGAAGCGCCTACAACTGGAACATTCAATGCAAAGTTTAGTTGTGCCGCAGTTGGATCTACAAAATTCTTACCTTCCCTCAAAGCCTCTGCACCTTCTTGGTAGACCATACGAACTGTTTCAGCTGACAAGCCTTCTGTCAGTCGCTGAATCTCCATAAAATTAATAAACTCATGAAGGAAGAATGCACCCAAACCACATATGAAATAATAGATTAGAAAGCGCTTTGCTCCCCATTGCTTTTCGATGGCCGATCCGAAAATAAACAGTGCATACATATTAAAAAATATGTGCATGATATTGCCTGAGCGAAGCGGCGCGTGAGTAAACATGTGTGTGATCAATTGCCAAGGCCTGAAGTTTTCACTTTGCCAATAATAGCCAGCACTTAACTCGTGCAGACCAGGTACGACAGCACATGCCAGATACATCAATACATTGATGATGATGATATTCTTTACCGCTGGTGTAAGTTGATTGAACATCTTTATCTAAATTGCTGACCAAGTTGGTCAATGGTAAATTTAATAAATGTAGGTCTATTTCTCTTTTCAAAATTGGGTTGATGACAAGACAGCAATCGCTCAATAATCTCTTTCATCTCCGGCAATGTCAACATCTGTCCGTATCGAATGGATGTGCTCATGGCCATCGCCCAAGCTATTTTCTCAAATGAATTCAAGTCAGCATTCGGCTGTTCATGCTTGATCTGTTCTAAAAATCCATCCATCAAACTTTGAAGATTAGAAGCGCCTGTATCGGAAGGAACTCCTGTCACTTGAAAGTCGGTACCACCAAAATGCTCAAGCTCAAAGCCCATACTGCGAATATCGTCTAACATCGTTTGGATGATCGCAGCATCACCTTGAGAAAAGGTCACAATCTCCGGAAAGAGCAACTGTTGTACACTACCCGAACGTCGTTCTATAAGCTGCGAATAACGCTCGAATAAAATACGACGATGCGCTCGCTGTTGATCAATGAAAATCATACCATCGGTAGTGGCGCTCACGATGAACTTGCGATGCAATTGAAAAGGCCTATGCTCTTCATCTGGCTCAAACAACCGTGCAGCAGTCAAAACAGGCTCTGAATGTAATTCTGGCGAAACCATTTTTGAAATCTCCAACAATTCTTCCCAACCTTTTCTACTTCCTCCATTGCTTCTGTCAAACCAGCCTTGTGCAAGACTTTCGCGCTTCTCCGTAGTAGGAAATGGATTATAATCTGGATTGATTTTTATCTCCGGCATTTTCACCTCAGTATCCATGCGCATTGGCTCTACCGCAATCGCGGTCTCTTGATTAAAATCCAATGTCGGTGTAATGTTATGCCTACCTAAAGCACGCTTCACAGCAGCATGTAAAATCGCATAAATCGCTCGCTCATCCTGAAACTTAATCTCTGTTTTGGTTGGGTGAATATTGATATCAATTTGTGATGGATCAATTTCTAAATACAAAAGATAAAGTGGAAAATGTCCCTCTCCGAGCAACTGATCGAATGCACCGGCAACAGCATGATTCAGATAACTATTCTTGATGAATCGCTGGTTTACGAAAAAGTATTGCTCTCCCCTCGTTTTCTTCGACACATCTGGCTTCCCCACAAACCCCTGAATACTCACAATGTCTGTTTGCTCATCCACAGGCACCAACTTCTCATTGTACTTATTTCCCAATACATTTACCACTCGCTGACGAATATTGGTTTTGGGATATGAAAAAACCTCACTCCCATTGTGCGTCAATTTGAATTCTACCTCGGGATGCGTCAACGCTACACGTTGTATTTCTTCAATAATATGCTTTAATTCTATTGCATCGCTTTTTAAAAAATAACGACGGGCAGGCACATTGTAAAATAGATTTTTTATCATGAAATTAGTGCCTTCAGGACACTGATCAGGACCTGCACTTTTCACCTTCGTCCCCTCGATTTCGATTTTCGTTCCTAAAACATCTCCTCGCAATCTTGTGCGTAATTCTACTTGCGCAATGGCGGCAATACTTGCCAAAGCCTCCCCACGAAAACCTTTAGTTACAATATTGAACAAATCTTCTGACTTGCGCACCTTGGAAGTGGCGTGACGTTCAAAACACATCCGTGCATCTTGCGCCGACATGCCTTTTCCGTTATCAATCACTTGAATCAAAGTTTTTCCAGCATCTTTCACTATAACGTGAACCGAAGTGGATTCTGCATCAATACTATTTTCAATTAATTCTTTTACAGCTGATGCAGGCCGCTGAACGACTTCGCCAGCTGCTATTTGATTGGAAACTGATTCCGGTAAAAGTTGAATGATATCAGACATAATTTAAGTTCAAAGGTAAGCATCTTCAAACTTACTATTCCATTCCTACCAAGTCCTCCAATACATTTTCTATTTTATTCGCATTCGGAAAAAAGCTTTGAACCTTTCTTAACACCGCTTCGACTACAGGGTCGGGGCAAGACGCACCGCTGGTTATAACAATTTTAACCTTGTCCTTTTTAGGTAGCCATTGGTGCGCTTCTATGCGCTTTTGCTGCGCATAAACAAAATGAAATATATGATTTTCAGATATAATTTCATCCGCGTCCTTGATGAAATAGACGGGCATTTTTTCACTTAATATCGTCACCAACTGAGAGGTGTTGCTGCTGTTGTAACCACCTATCACCAATGCGAGATCCGCTCCCGATTGCAAGGCGCCCATTGTAGCGTCTTGATTGTCGTTGGTAGCATAACACAAGGTATCTCTCGTATCCGCAAACGCATCTTCACCGTACAGTGAAACCACCAATTTTTTAAAATAATCGGCAATCTCTTGTGTTTCTGTAGCGAGCATCGTTGTCTGATTTACTACTCCTACTTTTTTCAAATCACGACCGGGATCAAAACCAGCAGAGTACTTCCCGGCAAACTCCTTTTCAAACTCTTCTTTACTCTTATTTCCCTTGACGTATTCGGCCAAACGCTCAGCTTCTTGAATATCACGCACGATCACACTCGCTGCATGAGCGGCAGAATGACTAAACGTAGCCCTCGTTTCTTCATGTTTGTGCTTGCCATGAATGATATTGGTATATCCCTTCCCTCCTATCTCTGATGATCGCTTCCACACTTTCTCTACAAAAGGACAGGTCGTATTGTACTTCTTCGTTTCTACTCCTTTTTCCTTCAAAATCTGCTCGATTTCGAGCGTGGTTCCAAAAGCTGGTATGATCACGACATCCTCTGGAGTGACCTCTTCCCAAGGAATGAATTGATGACCCTCAGTGTCCATGATAAACTGAATCCCTCTTGATTCTAAGTCATCATTTACAGCGGGATTGTGAATCATTTGGCTCAATAGAAAAATCCTCCTTCCGGGGTTTTCCTCAATTGCTTTATAGGAAATCTCAATTGCATTTTCTACTCCATAACAAAATCCAAAATGTCTCGGTAATACAATTTCCAAAGGGCCTAAGTCTAAATATGTCGGAGTGAAATCCTGTTTTCTTGGATCTTTAGATTTCCTCCATTCCTTCACGCTTCCAATGATACTTGAGCGATATTTTTCAGGAATGACGAATTTTTTCATAGCTGTAAAAGCATTGTTTTGATGATTTTGTTCTGCCTATTTAGTGGAGCCCGTTGTTCGTTCTTTCACATAATCTTCGAGCTTGTCTCTCCGGTAAGCTTTTAAAGCCGTTTTCAACTTCTTATCTGCACTGTATTTTTCACTCGATTCCACCAATTCACAAACTATTTTCAAAGTTTCAACTGCCAGTTTTTCTTTATCGAGTTCCCGCTTTTTGGTCATCGTAGTAAGCGCCATGGCATGGATCACAGAAAATAGCATTTCATCATTTTCTTCTGTAAAATCAAAAATGGTTTCATCTATATCAATAATCACACTAGGTGAACCTGCAAGCCAGCGCAATACAAAGGCATTTGCCTCACTTCGATATATCACATCCTGCCCCATCGGCGCCGTGCAGAGCCAGCGTAAGCATTTGATGATAAGCTCTCTATCTCGCTCATATTCCGAAACTGTTCGCCATTGAACAGTATCCGATATTTCTGGCTTACGCCCTTCTTGGGCCCTCGACGAAGTCGCGGCCAACATCAGCATTAAAACCAGAATGAACTTATTAAACATGAATTTCTTTTTGGACCTCTTTAAAATGAATTCCCAATGTTTCCAATTCTTGAAGCACCGGAACGTAAAAGTCGGGAGTTATTGGCAAATGAACACCTTTTTTATCCCACTTGCTTTTCAAAATTAATTTCACAGCTATACCGATAGGTAATCCGACTGTTTTCGACATAGCAGTGTACACAGGATCATCGCCAATACATACCATCGAGCTCTCTTTTTCGTAACGTTTACCTTCTATTTTATAGATGAAGCGATGCCACATTACAATCATGTCTTTATCAGTTGGTGCCAACTTCCATTTGCGTTCAATCAAATGTTGCAAAGCAACGGCTGGAGAACCCTTTTCAATTCCCACGGGGTCGTCAGAAAATATTCCCAACCACTTCAACTTTTCAAGCACTTCGTTGCTCGCACAATACTTGCGCAGCACAGCGGCTTCCATGTCTTTATTTTCTATTTCGGTTAAAAAAGAAGACGTCAAAGCTCTCCATGTCATGCCACTCAACCCTTCAATTTCAAAACTATCATCGGTGAGCCCCATTTGGATAAGCACGTTCCAAGCTTCTGAATAGCCTTTGCGACGCAAAGTGCCTCGATAAAGCGTTGGCAGGTCATTTAATCCATAAATTTCCCGATACTTCACAGAATCGCGGTTGGCATATCCCTCAAAATCTCCGTACCCCTCTAAGTGTACAGGGGTTAACTCCGAAAAAAGGCGGTGATAAGGGATCAATTTCAATTTGTTGCCTTCTAAGTAGCGGGCAGTGCCGCCATAGCCAGCAAGCACCACGTTTCTCGGATTCCATGTAATCTTGTAGTTCCAAGGATTATCGTCAGACTCAGGAGCAATGAGCCCACCTGTGAAAGACTCAAAGCTTTGTAATTCAGCTCCTTCATTCTGTAATTGATGGATAATCTCCATAGCAGACATATGATCAATGCCTGGATCAACGCCCATTTCGTTCAAAATCAAAACACCAGCTTTTTTGGCACCTTCATCCAATCCAGCCATTTCTTCCGAAATATAACTCGGAGTGACCAAGTCCTTGCCCGCCTCAATACACCATCGAGCTATTTGAGGATGCATCATGGCAGGAAGCATAGAGACTACGACATCACTTTGACCAATTTCGCTGAATATCTGATTGTTATCTCCCTGAAAAATCTTAAAGCTCGATCCGTTTTCACCAAAAACTTTCGATGCAGCCATCTGCTCATCCAAATCACCAACCCTAACATGCCAGCCCTCGTTTGGCGCAGCTTCTAGAAGATATTTTATCAAATTTGAACTACTGCGGCCCGCGCCCAATATTAATATTCGCTTCATTGTGTATATTCTTCAAACTTTTCTAATAAACTGGCCAAAAATAAGGTAACCTTTGCCCGTTTAAATTTTTTTGGCACAACCTTCGCCTATTGAGGCGTAAAGATTAATTTTAACCGCTAAAATCATAACCATGAAACAGATTTTTACTTTCGTTCTTATCACTGTATCTGCCCTTTCATCATTCGCACAGAATGCCAACGCTGTTGTATTCTCTGAGAATGGAGATAAATTCACCTTAGTCATAAATGGTGAAAAACAAAACGCAGCTCCACAAACCAATGTAAAGCTCAGCAATCTCACCAATGACTTTTATATGGCACGCATCGATTTTGAAGATGCCACTCTGCCCGATTTTACGGAGAAAAATTTTGCTGTTCACAAAGGCTATGAGGTCACCTATGTCATTAAAACCAATAAAAAAGGTGAATACGTATTGCGCTTTCAAGGTGAGTCGGAGATCTCAACGGGCGCTGCGGTGAAATCTGACGAAATTAAAATCGTAGACTACGCTCACACAGAGGAAGAGGAAGAAGAAGTAATAGCTCCTTCAAAAACATCAACCACAACATCCACCACTAAACCCGCAGTATCTGGCTCTACGACTACAACCACGACTACCACTACAGTCAAGCCAACCAACGGTGAAAAAGTAAATGTAAACATGAATGTTGGCGGTGTAAACATGGGCATCAACATGAACATTGAAGGAATGGATAGTGAAATGGAAGTGGAAGAAACTACGACCACAACAGTAAAAACAACTTCGAGTAATACCACTACAACTACAAGCGCACCTGCTCCGAAGACAACAACTCGTCAAGAAGTAGTGGTAGCAGAAAGAACACCGGTAGGCTGCTCAAGACCTATGGATGCGGGCTCATTTGGCACCGCCAAAGGAAGCATTTCTTCAAAAGGTTTTGATGAAACAAAACTTTCTACCGCAAAGCAAGCTGTAAAAGCTAATTGTATGAGCGTAGCCCAAATCAAAGAAGTCATGAGCCTCTTCGGATTTGAAGAAACCAAACTCGACTTTGCGAAATATGCTTATGAATTCTGTACTGATAAGAACAACTACTACATGGTAGGTGATGCTTTCAGTTTCTCAAGCAGCACTGATGAACTCAATGAGTTCATCGAATCAAAATAATAGGTGAAAAGCAGATCGGCATTTGCAGACTGCTAACGCCGACAACACCCAGACAGTTCTTCAATTATTGTCCTTGCATTATGAAACACGTTTATGCCATATTCATACTTAGTCTTCTATTGGTTTCTTGCCATGGAACGAAGTATTATACTAAAATAGCTGTAAAGCAAGAAGCTGCAGGCCTCAACACTGAAGCGGCTAATAGTTATTACACCGCATTGATGAAGAAAAGAAATAACATCGATGCTCAGATAGGTATGAAAAAAACCGGTCAGTTGGTTCTCAATCAAATGCTCGGTGAATTCGCAAGAGAAAAGAACTTTGGTTCAAATAAGAACGCCGTATATGCCTATCAGAAGGCTGACGACTATCGCAAGCGCGTTCAGGGCGTAGGTGTGAGTCTTGATATCGCAGATTTTTACGTACAAGACTATAATCGAGCGAAAGACGACTATCTCATCGAATTGTATGAAGAAGGTACGACTTTGCTTGAACAAGAAAAGTATCAAGATGCGGAGGCAAAATTCAAGGAGATAAAAACCTTTGACCCCAACTTCAAAGACTCCAAAGACCTCGCTGACATTGCCTTCATGGAACCTCTATATTCAAAAGGAATTAAGGCCATGGATGTGCAACATTATCGCGAAGCCTATGATTATTTCGACCAGGTGATGAAGCGACGTGTGGACTATAAGAATGCAAAAGCATTAAAAAATGAGGCCCTTGAAAAAGGAACTTATACCATTGCACTCCTCTCTTTTGAGAACGCCAGCGGAACTCCTGGTCTAGACGCCAAAGTATCAGCCTATACCCTAGAGGCTCTGACTTCTATTAATGATCCATTTTTAAAAGTTGTAGATCGTGAACATATGCAAGCGATATTACAAGAACAAAAATTACAACTTTCCGGAGTGGTAGACGAGCAAACTGCTGTCAGTGTCGGCAAACTCGTAGGAGCGCAAGCCATACTCACAGGAACTGTATTGAATTATTCAGTAAAAAATGGCCAAGTGAGATCAAGAAGTCGAGAAGGATATGAGGCTTATAAGGTAAAAATAAACAACCCCGAAGATGGCAAAGATTATCTCGAGACGAGGTATAAGCCCGTTACCTACACTGAGTTTAGCAACTCGAATAGCTGCAGTGTGAGCTTTCAATATAAACTCATCAACTTAAAAACTGGTGAGCTCATTAAAACCGAAATCATTGAAAGAACAGCTATTGATGAAGTGGCCTGGGCAAAGTATGACGGAAAAACATCAGAGCTCTACCCTGCCAATGGCAACAAAGTCAACTTCAATCAAAATGATCGTCGTTCTTTAATGAATCTGCTCAATGGTCGCCAAGAACTTCGACCCACAGGCGAATTATCCAACGAGCTCTTCAATACGATTAGCAGACAGATGTCTGATCAAATAGGTGCTACAGTAAAAAACATTGTCCAATAATGTCATCTCTTTTTAAATACACATCCATTTTTCTTGGCTTCGCATTGGCTGCCTTGTTGAATGCGTGTGGCAACACAAGCGGTACTAGCAGCACCACCAAACCGGTGATTACTCAAGAGCCCAAGCCAGCCTGGGTTGAACAAAGACCGGTAAATAGTGCCTTTTACATCGGTGTTGGAAGCTGTTCCAAGCGCACTCAACCGCTGGACTATCAAACGATCGCAAAAAAAAATGCGCTGAATGATCTGGCCTCCGAAATCAGTGTGCGCGTGCAGGGTAGTACATTTCTGAATGCTTTAGAAGTCAACAAAACATTCAGTGAAGAATTCATCAGCAACATCACTACTACTACTGATGAAAAGATCGAAGACTATGAAGTGGCGGGCATTTGGGAAGACCAAAATGACTACCACATCTACTATAGACTCAACAAAGCGGCCTATCAGCAAAAAAAAATGATGAAGAAAAATCAAGCGATGTCCAGCGCTTTTGATTTTTATTCTAAAGGAAAAGAGGCCGAAAGAACGAATGCCGTGCCCGCGGCAATTGATAATTACTTAAGAGGATTGTTTGCTATCCAGGATTATTGGGGTGAAATAAATGAGTACAATGCTGAACAAGGCAAGATCTTTTTGGATAATGAAATCTATTCTTCTTTGCAGCGATTGGCCTCTGGATTAACGATTGTTTCTTCGCAGCCAAGATTCACGCTGGCAGCGGAAAATAGTTATACCGTCAATTCATCTCTCATGGTCACCTACAACGGACAGCCGGTGAGAGGAATCACCACTACACATGCTTATCCGAAAACACGATTTATGAAATCGCGGGTCGAGGTGACTGATGAAACAGGGAGATTTGGGGTGATCATAGACAACGTCAATCCTCAAGACAAAGATCTTTCCTTGAATGTCGAAATAGACTTGATGCCACTGCAGCCAAATGATCTCGATAGACGTATCACAGGTCCTATTCTCAAAAACTTGAGAACAGATAGTAAAAAATTCCCTATTGAGTTTATTGCCCCTAGTTTCAGCGTAAGCTCCACAGAAAATGTTTATGGCGCCACAGGAACTACAACCTCTCTGGCATCTGCTACCACTGCCGAACTTATTAAAAAAGGGCTCAGGCAGATAAGCAACAACCCCGACTACCGAATTAAGATCAACTCAAATAGCACTGACGGTGGGTCTTCGCAAGGTTTTGTAGTCGCTTTGCTCGAACTGACGGTGATTGTGGAGTCGAATCAGGGTGAAATAATTTACAAGGAATCATTAAATAATATTAAAGGTCTTCAGCTAAACCGCGATGCAGCAAGCATTGAGGCATATAAAAAAGGTCGCGAGAGACTCGAACAGCAAATCATTCCTTCAATATTGGATACTATTTTTTAGATTTGGCACGATTGTAGAAAATGCCCAATCACAAGAAATTTTTATAACAACGAAAAAAACCAACATTATGAATACTCGAATTTTTACCATTGCCCTTTTTGTTGCTGCAGCTTCATTTACCGCTGTAGGTTGTAAAAAGAAAAACAAAACCGTTGAAGCTCCTAAGCCTGCCGGTGAAGTATTAATCAACGAATACTGTTCTGGTGATCAATACATGAGCACAAAAGAAGCTTTCCGTGCCACTGCAACAGGCGAATCTATGGATAGAGAAACAGCTAAGAAAAAAGCTCGCTCTAACGCAAACTCAGAACTTGCAAAAACCATTAGCGCGACCATGAAAATTGTAGGTGACAACTATGTAAATTCTACTGAGTTTAATAACAAAGAAGAAGTAACCGAGACTTTCCAAGAAATGGCTCGCACAGTTGTAGATCAAGAGCTCCGCGGAGTAATTGAGATTTGCGAAAAACTCACTCAACGCCCTGATGGTGTGTATGTGAGCTACGTAGCAATCGAACTTTCAGGTTCTAAAATCGCTGATGCCTACAACAGTGGACTTTCACAAAACGAAAAGATCAAAGCCGACTATAACTACGAGAAGTTCAAAGAAACTTTCGAAAAAGAAATGGCTAAATTCGGTGAAGGCAAGTAATCCTTACGAACATATATAAAATGAATAACCCCGGCGTTCCGGGGTTTTTCATTTGCTTAACCTTAATTAACCTTAACTACTCTTAATTAGAAGAGAAGTGTTATTATACTTGCTTGAAGTGACGCCTAACCGTTAGCGTCATTCTGAGACTTATTACGGAACCAGTTTTCTTTTGGTTTCATTTTTCTCAAAAAAAAATCCCGAGGGGGCAATCTCGGGATTCTTAACTCAATATTTATTTCTAA
This sequence comes from Flavobacteriales bacterium, assembly GCA_044371755.1. Lineage (GTDB taxonomy): Bacteria > Bacteroidota > Bacteroidia > Flavobacteriales_D > Sanyastnellaceae > JAIXWP01. Next base: position 27,629 of record JBILSZ010000014.1, read on the forward strand.
ACCAAATAACCAAAAAAACATTCTACATGATCTTTAACGGTACCCTTCATTAATAGGTTTCGTTTTTTTCGAAAAAAAAATTATATTTCTATAACCGCCTCATTATCAATTCTTTTTCTAAAGACCACTTGCCCGTCAAATACGTCCATCACCACTGGCTCTGACTTATCTAGATTACCAGAAAGAATGTATTTAGAAAGTTCATTCATCACTTCTTTTTGGATGACACGCTTCACAGGACGCGCACCGAATTGCGGATCATAGCCTTTTTCACCCAGATATTGCAATGCATCGGGTGTCACTAAGAGCTTGATCTCCGACTTGGCGAGCCGCTCCGAAAGCATCGTCAACTGCAATCTCACTATCTTCTCCACATGACTGCGTCCAAGTGGAGTAAACATGATCACCTCATCCACCCGATTCAAAAACTCAGGACGAAGGCTCTGTTTCAAAAGAGTCAAAACCTCATCTTTTGTTTTATAAAACAATTCCTCACTGTCCGGATCTTTTGCTCGATCATAATTGTCTTGAATGATCTGTGAACCTAAATTGGAGGTCATGATCACAATGGTATTTTTAAAATTGACCACTCTTCCTTTGCTGTCAGTGAGACGACCGTCGTCGAGAACTTGCAGAAGGATATTAAAAACGTCAGGGTGTGCTTTTTCTATCTCATCGAGGAGAATCACCGAATAGGGTTTTCTGCGCACGGCCTCTGTCAACTGACCTCCTTCTTCATAACCCACATAGCCAGGAGGTGCTCCCACGAGACGACTCACCGAATGTCTCTCTTGATACTCCGACATATCAATGCGTGTCATTGCATTTTCATCATTAAATAAAAACTCACTGAGCGCTTTTGCTAGTTCTGTTTTTCCCACTCCCGTAGTGCCCAGAAAAATGAAAGATCCAATGGGCTTTTTTTCATCAGCCAGCCCGGCCCTGCTGCGTCTTACAGCGTCTGAAATGGCTGTAATCGCTTCAATTTGTCCAACCACACGTTTGCCCAACTCCCCTTCCAATCGAAGGAGCTTTGCCTTTTCACTTTCCACCAACCTTGTCACCGGGATACCTGTCCATCGGCTCACCACATCGGCGATCTCTTCGGGATCGACCTCTTCTTTGAGCATTTTACTATTTATTTGAAGCTGCGCCAACTTTTGCTGTTCAGATTCAATAATCCCTTCTTGCTCCTTCAATCGACCGTAACGAATCTCCGCTACAAGACCATAATTTCCTTCGCGTTCGGCTTGCTCTGCTTGAAATTTTAAACTCTCTACATTTTTCTTTGCATTCTGAATGGCGTCCACTACATCTTTTTCTGCCTGCCATTTCGCAGCAAGACTATTTCGCTGTTCGTTTAAATCAGCTATTTCACGATTCAAATCTTCAAGTTTCGCTGTGTTATTCTCACGCTTAATTGCTTCTCTTTCGATTTCAAACTGCATGATTTTTCTTTCAATTTCATCCAGTTCTTGAGGCTTCGAATTGATTTCCATTCTCAACTTTGACGCCGCCTCATCAATCAAATCAATAGCCTTATCAGGTAGAAATCTATCGGTGATATAACGCTGTGAAAGCTCTACCGCCGCAATGATCGCATCGTCTTTGATTTGTACTTTGTGGTGACTTTCGTATCGCTCTTTTAATCCACGAAGGATACTAATCGCAGCATCGCGATCTGGTTCTTCGATCATCACCTTTTGGAAGCGACGCTCGAGTGCTTTGTCTTTTTCAAAATACTTTTGATATTCATTCAATGTAGTCGCTCCGATGGCACGCAGCTCTCCGCGCGCGAGTGCGGGCTTTAATATATTCGCTGCGTCCATGGCACCTTCTCCGCCGCCTGCACCGACGAGTGTATGAATTTCATCAATGAATAAAATGATGGCTCCTTCACTTCCTTGTACTTCATTCACCACCGATTTCAATCGCTCTTCGAATTCACCTTTATACTTGGCACCAGCTATCAACGCTGCCATATCCAAGGCATAAATTGTCTTGGATTTTAAATTCTCTGGCACATCACCCTTCACGATGCGATGGGCCAAACCCTCAGCTATGGCTGTCTTTCCGACCCCAGGCTCGCCGATAATGATGGGGTTGTTTTTACTTCTTCTTGAAAGAATCTGAGTGACCCTTCTGATCTCTTCGTCACGACCAATAACAGGGTCTAACTTACCCTCTTGCGCAAGTTTGTTCAAATTTTTCGCGAACTTGTTGAGTGCATTGTAAGTTTCTTCTTGAGTCGAAGAGGTCACCTTTTTTCCTTTGCGCAATTCAAGTATTGCAGCTTTTAATTCCTTCTTAGAAACTCCACTATCGCGCAACAATTGAGATGTTTGATCGCGCCCTTCGGCAATGCTCAAAAGCAAATGTTCGATGCTCACAAATTCATCGCCGAATTCGCGTAAGTAACCTTGCGCTTGAATTAAGGCTGCCGATGCATCCGATGAAAGCCCTAATTGTCCACCACTCACACGTGGTCTGGATTCAATAATCTTATCCACTGCCTGTGTCACTAAAGGCAGATTTACATTCAATTTTTTTAATAAAAAAGGAGTTACATTCTCATCCACCTCAATGATGCCCTTTAGCAAATGAGCATTTTCAATGGACTGCTGCCCATTAGAAATCACCAATTGCTGAGCTCTTTCGATCGCCTCTTGCGACTTTAATGTAAACTTTGAAAAATCCATGATAATAAATTTGATTTCCGCTCCTCAACATTTAGTCCATCAACCAATTCAAGAAAAATTGTCGTAGAAAGTATTAGAACACTGCCAATTTTTGAAAGGAATATCCTACTTTCGGTCAAATGTTCATAGTACTGATAGGATATATGGGAGCTGGAAAAACCAGCGTGGGCCGTGAGTTGGCGGCAAAGCTTTCAGTACCATTTATAGACTTGGACCAAATTATTGAAGCAAACGATGACAGAAGCATCTCCGAAATCTTTCAGCAAAAAGGTGAAGCTTATTTTCGCAGACTTGAATCTTTATATTTAGAATCCACTCTTCAATTGCCTAGAGGTGTGCTTGCCACTGGCGGAGGCACGCCCATTTTTGAAAATAATCTCGAGAAGATAAAAAATCACTCAACCTCAATATACCTCCGTTGTTCAGCGCCGTTGATTATAGCGAGACTGAATTCCCAAATGGATCAACGCCCTCTGATTAAAGGTTTGGAAGAAGATGAATTAGCGAATTTTGTAATTCAACATTTGTCGCACAGAAGCCCATATTATGAACAAGCAGACATCACCATCGAATGTGACGGCAAGAGCATTGATGACATAACAGATGAAATTGTAAAAAGACTAAGTTAAGCTTCAAGATGCACCGACTCCTTGCCTGGTGTCAAATCCACAGTAACATGTTCTTTGAGGTTTGTTGAAAGTGTAAGCCCCACCACATTAGCGCGAATGGGAAAGCGACGATGAAAGCGCTCGATCAGTGTGACCACGGTGAGTTTTTTCAAATCAGCTTCTAATAAAAATGCTGCGGCATACATCAAAGTGCGACCACTGTTGATCACATCATCAACTAAAATAACGCTGCGACCTTTGATTTCCGAAATATTTCCCGAAAACTGAATATTCTCCATCTCGGGTTTATTCTTATCGAGTGTTACCTCAAGGTGTTTCACCCTAATATCGGTGACCTCGGATAGAATATGAACGATGCGCTTTGCCAGTTCATTGCCATTGCCAGAAATTCCAATGAGAAACAAATCCTTAGACTTATGATGATTTTCATAAATCTCATGCGCCATTCTAGTGATCTTTTGTATCACCTGGCGCTGATCCAATATCAAGGTTCTTTCTTTTGGCATAATGCTGATTCAGGACACGAATTTAAGTTAATTCCTTTCAAATAACGCAACTGATTCGATATGGGCAGTGTGAGGAAACTGATCGACCAAAGAAAACTTCTTCAACACATATCCTTCGGCTGCCAAAACCTCCATATCACGGGCTTGCGTGGCGGGATTGCAGCTTACATATACGATTCTCGGACAACCAAGGGCCATCACTTTTCTCAACGTTTTCGGAGCGATTCCTCCACGAGGTGGATCAAGTACGATTGTGCTGATCTTTCCTGCAAAATCAGGAAAATTCAGAAGGAACTTTCCTACATCAGCAGCATAAAAATCTACATTGCTTACTCCATTCTTTTTTGCATTTCTCTTTGCATCTTCAATTGCTGCCTCCACAATGTCAACACCCACCACTTTTCTCTTGCTTTGACCAGCCATCAATTGAGCGATGGTGCCTGTGCCGCAAAACATATCCAAAATCACTTTTCCGTCGTCATCACCTTTTACATCGGCATAATCCAATACTTTTTGATAAAGCTTTTCCGCACTCTTTGGATTGGTTTGAAAAAAGCTTTGCATACTAATCTCAAACTTCAAATTATGAATGACCTCCTCAATTTTTGTTCGACCGAATATACATTCGGTCGATCCGTTTAGAGGATCCACGCGGTCTCCCTCATCATTATTGATTGTGTGAATGATGCCCGCAATGCGGCTTCCCCACAATTCGATGACCTTGGCAACAAATTTTTCTCTACTAAAATTTTCAATCCCTGTATCGGTCGTCACGAGGTTGAGAAGCAATTCATCGGATTGAAAACTTTTGCGCACTACTAAAAAACGAAAGAAGCCCGTGCGCTTGGGTGGCAGCCATGCGGGAAGCCCTGTAGATTCAAACCATTGGCGCAATTCGTGGAGTTTACTTTCGAGCGCTTCATCAAACATTCCACTATCATTGTTCAGATTCTCAACGCACCACCATGTGCCGCGATGCTTGAAGCCCAAAGCAAAATCATCCACTTCTTTTTCTTGTTGTTCGTCCCAACGAATCACAGAAAAAGAGTATTCCATTTTATTTCTGTAATGCCAATGAGATGGCGATTGAATGAACTCATCGAACAAATCTTCTGCATTGTCGATCTTCCCAATTCTTCGAAAAAGTTCGATGGTTGATTTGCGCTTGTATTCCACCTGCATCTCTACAGGCAAGGTGGCATAAGGAGCGCCGGGGATGCGCTGATATGGGATTTCCACTTCGTTTGAAGATGGTTCTAATACCTGCAATAGTTTGCATTCTGCATGTCTACGAGCAGGCTTATCTACAACGGCCTTTACGAGTTGACCGGGAATTGTATTTTGTACAAAAACCACGAAGTCTCCGCCATCGGTTGGGATTTTTGAAATACCCACACCACCGAAGGCTAAATCACTTATTCTCAAATCAATTATTTGATTCTTTTTTAAAAAACGCTCTGCCATAGTTTACAAAGGTAGCAACAAGCAAAATCCTAAGATGAAAACAAATACATTTGGCTTATGGAAAAAAAGAAATTGCCCTCTCTCCTAGCGGGACCTGCGTTATTTTTCATCTTTTTAATCCTTCGACCATTTGGATTGGATTATGCAGCCTCCTGCACCATTGGCACCATCGCCTGGATGCTTGTATGGTGGATTTCAGAAGCGCTTCCAATGGGTGCCACTTCTCTTTTGCCCATTATCATTTTTCCTCTCACAGGAATCATGTCCATCGAAAAAACGTGTATCGCTTACGGCAACAAATTTGTTTTTCTTTTTTTAGGAGGATTCATTATCGCCATTGCCATGGAGAAATGGCAATTGCATCGACGCATTGCATTGAATATTGTCAACAAAACAGGTACTGGTGCCAACAATATCATTTTCGGCTTTCTTCTTTCATCCTTTCTCATCTCCATGTGGATTAGCAATACCGCCACTACGCTGATGATGTTTCCTATCGCTGCTTCTATCGTAGCTATTTTGATTAAAAAAGAAAATAATCATCTTTCGAAAGGAGAAAAAAACTTCAGCCTTACACTGATGTTGTCCATCGCCTATGGCTCCAGTATTGGTGGCATTGCCACACTGGTGGGCAGTCCCCCCAATGCTGCCGCTGCGGGCATTCTCAGCAGCGATAGTTTTAATGCACCAATTTCATTTTTTGATTGGTTTAAAATTGGTTTTCCCTTCGCTCTAGCACTGATGCTCCTCACTTATTTCTTTTTAGTAAAAATCATTTATCCCAATCGCTTGGGAAAATTTGAAGAGGGAACAAGCATTATTCAAGAAGAATTAAAAAAACTTGGGAAACCCACCACGGGAGAGCTCCGCGTATTTGTAGTTTTCGTCGCAACAGCAGCGCTATGGATTCTCGCAGATCCTATTTCCACTTTATTAAAGCCTTATGGAGTGGAGCTTTCAGACGTAGTAGTATCCATGATTGCTGCGGTGGCTCTCTTTATCATTCCCTCTTCTGCTGCCGACAAGAAACCACTCTTGGATTGGAAAGACACCGAGCGCTTGCCTTGGGGAGTGCTGCTCATGTTCGGAGGAGGACTCGCAATGGCTGAGGCTTTCAAAAACTCAGGACTTATCGAACAAGTCACATCGTTGATGAAAATATTCGAGTCGGGAAATATGTTTGTCTTCGTTTCAATTTTATGTTTCACCGGCATCATTGTCACAGCCTTGATGAGCAATCTGGCGATGGTCAACATCTTTGTGCCTGTCGTAGCGGCCTTGGCCCTAGGCGCGGGTATTCATCCAGCGATTTTTGCTATACCAGTGGCTATTTCCTCGAGTTGTGATTTTATGTTCCCAATGAGCACACCGCCAAACGCAATCGCTTACAGTTCGGGATATGTCAAAGCCTCGCAGATGTTGAAGTCTGGAGTTGTGATCAATCTGGTATCGTTTATTTTGCTAATGATTGTGGTGGCTCTTACACTCTAAATTTTCGAGAAAAAAAAACCAACACCTCGGGTGCTGGCTTCTTTGATAGTGATCCCGAAGGGATTCGAACCCCTGACCGTCTGCTTAGAAGGCAGATGCTCTATCCAACTGAGCTACGAGATCAAAAAAACACAAGGTTCAAAGTTCAATGTTCGTTTTTGGAACCTTCAACTTTGAACCTTGTTGTTGTCGGGGTGGCAGGATTCGAACCTACGACCTCCTGCTCCCAAAGCAGGCGCGATACCGGGCTACGCTACACCCCGAATTCACTTTCACCATACCTTTCGAACAGTGTCAGTGTTTCTGCGGAAAGGGGGGGATTCGAACCCCCGGTACCGATTACTCAGTACGACAGTTTAGCAAACTGTTGGTTTCAGCCACTCACCCACCTTTCCGGTTGGGCTCAAAAAATTTGAGGGGGCAAATGTAGGAATATTGTGGAAATTTACAAGCACTTTCTACTAATATTCTTTTAAAATTTCATAGACCCGGTGAATCGGGAGTCCCATAACATTGAAATAGCTGCCTTTCAGCGACTTAATACCAATGGACCCAATGTATTCTTGCACGCCATAAGCCCCAGCTTTATCATAAGGCTGGTATTTATCCAGATAATATTCAATTTCAAAAGGCTCCAAATTCCGAAACTCCACTTCCGTTTCATCCACAAAAGAGGTCACTTTAGAAGAACTCATAATGGTGACGGCGGTATAAACAATATGCCTAGCACCGCTCAATTCACTAATCATCGCGAACGCCTCGTCCTTGTCCTCTGGCTTATTCAACACGTGACCATTGATCCAAACGACAGTATCAGCGGTGATGATGATTTCATTTTCAGCCATGGTTTCTTTAAATGCACTTGCCTTTAACTTTGATAAAAACAAGGGGATTTCGCCCGCCTGCAGCGCTGGAGGAAAATCCTCTGGCACGTCCAGCGTGCGAACTTCGTAAGGTATGTCAATGCTCTCCAATAATTGCTTGCGCCTTGGACTCTTTGAAGCCAACACAATCTTTTTACCCTCTAGGTTTGTCAATATCATATTCCACCTTTTGCAACAAATGTATGCCTAGGAATGACTAATTTCGCACCCATGCACGAAACCATACTCATCCTTGATTTCGGATCTCAGGTAACTCAACTAATCGCACGCCGTGTCCGCGAACTAAACATCTACTGTGAAATTCATCCTTGGAATAAGGCGCCAGAACTAGGCCCTCACGTGAAAGGTATTATCCTCTCGGGAAGTCCTTTCAGCGTAAAGCAAGAAGGTGCGCCAAAACCAGATGTTACACAGTACACATCCAAACTACCCGTCCTCGGTATTTGTTACGGCGCTCAACTGCTCGCCGAAACACATGGTGGCGAAGTGATGCGATCCACGCATCGAGAATATGGACGTGCAAATCTTGTCTCCCTCGAATCGAACAATCCTTTGCTCAAGAATATTCCTGTCCAATCACAAGTTTGGATGTCGCACGGAGATACTATCAAGAGCGCGGGTCCTGAAGCCCAGGTGATTTGCAGCACTGCCGATGTCGAATTCGCAGGATATCAATTTGGAAATAAAAATATCTTCGGTGTACAGTTTCACCCCGAAGTTTATCATAGCACCGACGGAAAACAATTGCTCGAAAATTTCACTGTTGGTATTTGCGGTTGCAGCCAAGATTGGACGCCTTCGCAATTTGTAGATGAAACAGTAGCGCAGTTGAAAGCCCAAATCGGCAATGATCAGGTGATCATGGGATTGTCAGGTGGCGTGGATAGTTCTGTTGCTGCAATGCTCATTCACCGCGCGATTGGTGATCGTTTGATTTGCATTTTTGTAGATAATGGTCTTCTTCGGAAAAATGAATTCGAAGATGTATTGCATAGCTACAAAGACATGGGCTTAAACGTGAAAGGCGTAGACGCCAAAGAGCGATTCTACGAAGCACTCAAAGGTCTATCAGAACCTGAGGCAAAGCGCAAAGCTATCGGTCGCGTATTCATCGAAGTGTTTGATGAAGAATCGAAGCATTATTCTGAAGCACGCTGGCTAGGTCAAGGAACAATTTACCCCGATGTAATTGAAAGCGTGAGTGTGAGCGGTGGTCCATCACAAACCATCAAGAGTCACCACAACGTTGGCGGACTTCCAGACTATATGAAGTTAAAAGTGGTAGAGCCACTTCGCTTGTTGTTTAAAGACGAAGTGCGCAGAGTGGGACGTTCGTTAGAAATTAAAAATTCAATCCTCGATCGCCATCCTTTTCCTGGACCAGGCCTCGGCATTCGAATTCTCGGAGAGATTACCGAAGAAAAGGTACGTATCTTGCAAGAAGTGGACGCCATTTGGATCAATGGTCTTAAAGAAAACAATCTATACAATGAAGTGTGGCAAGCAGGAGCCATTTTGCTCCCAGTGCAAAGTGTAGGTGTGATGGGCGATGAAAGAACATACGAACAGGCAGTTGCATTGCGCGCGGTGAATAGCACCGATGGGATGACCGCTGACTGGAGTAGATTGCCACATGAGTTTTTGGCCAAAGTATCCAATGACATTATCAATAAAGTGAAGGGTGTGAATAGAGTTGTGTACGATATCAGTTCTAAACCACCCGCAACTATTGAATGGGAATAATGAAAAACAATATCATGAAGTATTTCGAATCTACACTTTTGTGTTGTGCTTTGGGCATTGTGCTCGCACTGTCTTCTTGTAAAACCAATGCACAAATTACCGCTCCTGTAGAAGTCATTGAAGGAAAATCCTACTACATGCATACGGTAGAAAAAGGACAAACCCTTTATTCTTTGGGTAAGCTCTACAAGTGTGATATCAATGAAATACTTTCTGCAAATCCCGGCGCTGAAACAAGCATCCAAGAAGGCGCTACGATTAAAATCCCTCAAGATAAAAGTGGAGTTAAAGGACCTTCGCAAGTAACAGTGGGTGGAAAAAATTTCATCACACACGAGGTTCAAAAGAGAGAAACACTTTTTTCCATTGCCCGTGATTATAAAGTGGATGTGAATGATATCATCGCAGCAAATCCTGGAGTGGAAAACGGATTGAAAAAGGGACAAGTCATCAATATTCCTTCCTCTGCCCCGACTCCAACCGCTCCAAAGCCAGAAAAAATTGATCAACTCGTAAAGCACAAAGTACTTCCTGGAGAAACGCTCTTCGCTATTTCAAGACAATACAAAGTACCTGTCGATGCTATCATGAACGCCAATCCGGGAATGAGTGAAGCGCTCAAAGAAGGACAAATCGTAAATGTACCAACGCGCGCCCTACCGAATGATCATTCGGTTGATAGTCCGCCAACAGAAGACAAACCAAAGAACACCGACAAGCCCATCGCTATCATTGGTGGAGGAAAGAAAGATAAATACACGATCAGCCTTATGCTCCCGTTTTACGCTGATCAAGCCGATTCATTATTGACCGAGAAAGATCGTCTCTACCGCGACGCCGCACTTCAAATTTACCGCGGCATTCAGCTTGCTTCAGACAGTTTGAAAAAGATTGGATTCAATGCTGATATTATAGTCAATGATGTGATTGACAATAAAACATCCGCAAAAGAAGCATTGGAAGAAAAGGCAAATACCAAAGCTGATTTGATTATTGGACCGGCATTCAAAGATGCAGTGGTGGAAGTTTGCAATTTGAGCAATCAAACAGGTGCACACCTGGTGTTGCCCTTCCCATTGAGCAACAAATCCCTTTTGAATACACAAAACATCAGCAAAGCCGTACCGAGCGATGCGACTGTGTGGGAAAGTATGGGACGTTGGATAGTGCAAAATCACGGCACCGATCAAGTGATATTAGTAAATTCAAAAGACCTCGATGATGCACGTCAAGTGCAATTGTTTCAAGCCTCATACAAAGCTACAAAAGGCGATACCGTTCTAATGGTGACTGAAAATGGTAGTCTCAGCAAGGGCTTGATTGAACTGCTTTCAAAATCAAAGCGCAATGTTGTTGTCGTTCCAACGATGGATAAAAAAGTAATTGCCGCCGTATTTGAAGCGATTAAAAATACAAATTCCATTGTCTATGGCTTAGACAAATGGGAAACCTATGAAGCCATCTCAGTCGACAATCGCAACAAGTACAACGTTGCCTTTCCGAAGTCACTTTATTTAGATTACAGTGAGGAGTTTGATCAAGTTTGGATTGAAACTTTTAGAAAAAAATTCAAAACCGAACCTTCGAACTTTGCGGTGCTCGGTTATGACATGATGTTGTACTACGGCACAGGCTTGGTCAATTACGGGCGCGACTTTCCGAATAGTTTTTCTAAGATAAAAGTGAATGGTTTAGTAGGCACAGGCTTCGACTATTTCAAGACAGGTTCTGAATCAGGTTTTGAAAACCGCTTCTGTAGAATCTACCGCACGGAAGAGTTTGAGCTCAAACCGGTGGGGAATTAGAACGAGAACGGGAACAATTCTGAATTCGGAATTCTGAATTCGGAATTAGGAATTCGGAATTGAGAATTTGTTATTGCGAATTGGTTATTGCGAATTACTCGTTTTCCTTTTTCGTCGCTCGTAAAGAATAAACCATGGGTATTTTATCATCCAAATGTGCAATGCGATATTTATTTGGTTCGAACTCTATCGTCTTATTGAAACAATTATAAGGGGAATACTTTTACCCGAAATATCCCCGAGCATATCCAACTCAATACTATTCAAAGAGGATTTTCCTTTAAGGAAATTATCGAGATCGTAAAATTCCGATTTCAAATGCGCATCTACCCTATTATTCCAGGATTGTCGATTTATTTCTATGTAGTTATTTTCCATCTGATCCTTTTCTATTTCTCGCTGGTAGTGATTGTTAATATACCTGTCAGTAGCTTCAGACAGCCGCGCTATCGAGCGTTGAAAAGTTCATTCTTTTGCTCCTATTTCACATCATAAAAATATGACGTTTTTCCTAAGTTTGAGGGAAGCTTTCAAATGGAATATTGCTCATAACTTATTTATAGATTTCTTTAGTCTTAGTTGAAACTATTTCTTAATTCAATAATATATCTGTTTGATTCGTCTAATGTTACTAAACCTCTGAAGGGACGGTCTAAATCGAATATGAATAGGACTGTAACTGAAATCATTATACAGAAACCAAATTCAACCAGCCAATCAATACTTCCTTTTAAAGCTGCTGAATAACCAGAGTAAAAAGAAGTAATACAAGCTAAAACAAATACTAACCAAATAATACTGTCAGGGACTTTTGCTTTCTCTCCTGCGGCTCTAGTTGAAGTAATATCAAACATTTCGTTTAATGCAGGAATCATTTGACGAGTTGCATCTGTATTAGTATGATCAAATGAAAGTCTTGTAGCTCTTTGCCATAAACGCTTTGAAATAGAATTGGTATGCTCGTTTGAAAGCCTTAGTTTTTCCTTATTTATACCAGCTTGATAATAATCTATTCTAGACTCAACATACTGTTTGAAATCTTTTCTAAAAAATAATCGCTCTTTTTCTGCATATAAGTCAGCACGTAGTAAAGCTGTGCCAATCGCATTTGATTCTTCAACAATAATTTGCCTACGACTATCATATCTGCTAACACTCATTCCAAAAGTAAAAGCCAATAGTAGAAATAGTAATACAGAAAGAGAACTAAAACTTGAACTTAATTCCTTTACTGTTTCAATTTTTAGTTTTTTTAATTTTATGTTACCTACTTTATAACCGAGGAAAGTTAAAGCAAGTGTTGTTAACATTAGTATTAATGAAATTTTCCAAGCATCGAATTCATTTAGATAGGACATTCTTATTTATCTTTAATTTAATTCAAGTTATCTTCCAAAATATTCTTCTTCCTTCTCAATTTACTATTCAGAATGAAATATCCAATGCAAATGGATAAGACTAAAGTAGATATTCCTAACTCAGTTTCAAAATCAGCATGTTTGACATCCATAACAATTACTTTTCTTGAGATTGCAGTTAATGCAATCAGTAGAATTATTTTGACTTTTCGTAGAATATTTTCATTATCTCCTTTAAATGTTTCCAAAATTTCTAACGCAATTATGATATTGAAGAATAAAGGAACACCTGAGAGCGCAAGTGATTTATTATCTAGAATTGAGGCATTACAGACTTCAGTGTAGAATAAATGTATGAGATCGAATGTCTCATAAATTACGAATAAGATTATTAGAAGTGATAATGTATAATATATTGTCCTTTCAGATAGGTGAATTATTTTATCAATAAAATTCATTTCTAAAATTTAATTATGTTAGTAAAATAGTTACTTCTTTTTTATTTCTTTAGGTAAAGGTGTTACATCTTTTACAACGTTTTCCTTTTTGATATCATCATTAACTATTTGCTCCTCTATTGTGGAAAAATTAATTGACTTAAGGTCTATTTTTCGAACTTGTCTATTCCACATAGTATGGTAGTAGTATACTTTGTTTTTCAAATCAGATGAAGAGGTAACTTGCGTAGCACTTACAATGTCTGTTGGTAAATTTTCTTTTGGCACTTGAGCTCCTAGTGGAATATTGAAGTTATCCAAAATTCTAAATGATTCGAAAACGGCATCAAGGGTTGTTTCTAAAGGACGACACGAAGCAGTAAATGCAGCGGCTCTAACAAATCTGGAAGGTGGAGTAAAATCTCCAGGTAACCCAATCAATCCAGAACCTCCACCCAATGGTTTTAAATTATTTCCCTCAATATTCATTGGACTATTAGGGCTTGTTGATAGATTAAGATAATTTCTTTGATTAATTAAATGCCAGTCATAAGTTGGTGAATTTGTTATTACACCAATGTATGGGTCATAAATTTTTACTTCGCCTTTATTCACAATTTCAATTATTTTGCTGTTTCCACTTGGGTCAACAATTTTAAAATGGAACGGTAAATCAGCTCCTCCAAAATCTTTATTTTCAACACTTACAACAACTATTTCATTTAAATGCAATAAAATTTCATCAACAGTTTTAAAAGACGAAAGCATCCATTGCATTAAGTCACCGACGCTCATAGATTTTGCTGCATTATTTTTATTGTATATTGAATATTCCGCAAATCCAGGTAGATAATAAACGCCAACATATAGACCTTCTTCATTTAGTCCGTCTGGGCCATAAGGTTGGCCATAAGCGGTAAGTGTTACAAAACCATATTTACCTTTCCAGGCTTTACCGTTTGAACCTTCAGGTGTTTGTGCCTTGAATTCTTTATTTCTTGGTACAATTAAAAGCTGGTTGTGTTGTGCGTCACTCAATGCCCATTCTACAGTTCTTGCTACAACGACTCCACCATCTTTTGATTTTAAAGTTATTCCGGTACAAGCATATATGGGCGATGAAATCAAGGAGAAAATAATAAGAGTAATGATGCTGTTTCTAATTAAATAATTTTTTTTCATTGTTCTGTGGTTTTCTATTTACTTCATTTTATTTAAAATTACTGCCAACGTCAGACTGTGAAAAAACCTTCAGCCTTCTGTTCATTTTTCATGTCATAAAAATAATCGAATTTTCTTGACTTCGTGTAAAGGCACATCATATTTTACAGCATGAATCAAATAAAAGGACTATCGCGGCATCAGGTTACTTTCGGCAGCCTCGAGGAGAGTGTTTCAGGTGATAATCCGGTCAGGGTATTGGATGCTTTTGTGGACAAATTGGATTTAAATCAATTGGGTTTCGTTCAAAGAGAGTTAAAATCTGAGGGAAGACCTGGATTTGAGAATGAGACCTTTTTGAAAATCTATCTATATGGTTATGTGAACGGTATTCGTAGCAGTAGAAAATTGGAGCGTGAGTGTTTAAGAAACATTGAACTACAATGGCTTACAGGAAAGCTAACGCCAAATTATCATTCCATTGCTGATTTCAGAAAGAATAATCCTACAGCACTGCGTAATCTTTTTAAACTCTTTATCACTTTTCTTAAAGACATTGACTTAATCGGTGGAAGAACCATCGCGATTGATGGAACAAAGGTCAGATCGAATAATAGTAAAAAGAATAATTACAACCCCAAGAAAATAGAACGGCATCTTGTCTTTATAGAACAGAAGTCGAATGAGTATCTCTCGATGCTAGAAGCTAGCGATGCAGAAGAGGATCAGTTAAAAATATCTGAGGTACAACAGAAACTCCAACGTCTCAAAGAAAAGAAGATTGATTATCAAATTCTTCAAAAGCAGTTAGAAGAAAGTGG
>JBILSZ010000175.1:0-4126 GCA_044371755.1 Flavobacteriales bacterium
GAAGCAGGAGGCGAATGAGAAGGGCGAGGGAAAGCGACAAGCGACGGAGCGACGGAGCGACGGAGGGACCTTTCTTTGCGAATTCCGAATAGCGAATTGTGAATCGTCGCTCTGTCGCTAGTCGCTTCGTCGCTTTTTCATTTCCTCCGCCACCATAGCGCTATAGCCGCCTTGCGCTTGAAGTTTGGAGATGATATTTAGATAACTTTCTTCGTCGCGGTTTTGGCTGAGTTTAAAAACATTGTCTAGTTTGTCGGCTTTTATTTCGAAACCCACGATAGCGGGCATCATTTGATCGATGTATGATTGCGGAAGGTTGTCCATGATTGTTTGCGAATCTGTATTTCCCTTTTCGAACTTTAAGGTTAGTTTGCGCATGAAGTGAATCAGCTCCTCATCGGTCATAAACCCCATCGTTCCTTGTGCATGTACGCTCATATAATTCCACGTCGAACCCATTTGTGGATTGGTATACCAGGAGGCGCTCACATAACAACTCGGTCCAGTAAACACCACCAATACATTTGGATTTTCGATGAATGCTTTGTGATGATCGGTATTGCGCATGATGTGCGCTTGAAAAAACAATTCGCCTTCGCGTTCTTCGATAAGAAAGGGAACTTGCGTTGCAACTTGTTGACCATTCAAAAAACTTCCTGTCAAGAATGCAAATGGATATGCTTCCATAAATTCTAGGATGGTTTGTTTGTCTTTTTCTTTGAAATAGGAGAAGTGGTACATGCGACTTCTAAATTTTGGAGGGAAGATAGGGACTTCCTCTTTATTCTTAATTCGTCACATTATAGAAGGCTGTGATGTAGAGGAGGTTTCCGGTGAGGGCGTCGAAGTGGTAGGAGCGTTTTTCGAATTTAGGATTGGTGCTGCGGGCGGTGTAGATGAATCCGCTTTGCCAGTTTTCTCCGTCTTTTGTTTCCTTAATTAATTTAATTCCTGATGAGCCGTCAGAAGGGTTTTGATTTTTTAAATTTTGAAAACTATAAGTATATGAGTACACCAACGTATTGTCTTGAGGGAGAAGTAACAAGCTATCTTTAGGGTATTTAGCTGTGAGGATTTCTTGAATTTCAACAGTGGTTAGTATGCTCTGCTTTTCAAAGGGAATACTACTTTTTCCATACTGGTTGTTTTCTATATGAATATAATTGCCGTTTTCCTTCATCGAGACCAACATTCTTATGGTGATTGGTACGTCTGCCTTTGCAAAGCGATAGGTGAGGATGGCTTCTTTGCAGCTATCTTGAGCTTCTGTAGCGCATGGTTTGCTGCTTTCTAAGGTGTTGGCGTAGAAGTAGCCTTTCTCGCAAGGATTTTGAATACATGATAGAACGAAGTTTTGCGAGAATCCCATCTCTCCGAAAATCTTTTTCATAACACTATCGCCCAAATGCAGAAGTTGGACATTATAGTCGCCACCATTTCTGCTGCTTTTCATCGCTGCACGTGCATGCAAATACTCCTGCATACGTGTTTGATCGTAACCCGGTTGCGAGCACAAGCTGAGACATATTGTAAAAAGTACTAAAAGTGCGAGGGAGCTTTTTAATATAGTCGCTATTTTGTCCATCGGTCGGGTATTGTATTGAGTACTGCGACTCAAATATAATATAAGATACCTTGAGAAGGAATGGGGGAATTGCTAGAACGCGCTCTTACTTCATGATTTTATTTCCAGAGATGATTCTTAACAATACAGCTACCGCGGCGATGACGAGTAGAATATGAATGATGCCTCCCGCGCTGTATGCAAAGAAACCAACAGCCCAGCTAATGACTAGTATCACGGCGATAATGTAAAGTAGATTGCCCATTTTGTTTGAATAGAATATTATCCATCAAAGATGAACTGCGGAGAACGATGAGAAATTACACTATTGGGTAAAAAGATTGCATGATTTTGAAATTTTATTCAACAATCAATTTATCACCGTTTCCAATCAATAACAACACTCCAAAATTAGATTTAGACTGATTTACTTAATAAACTCGATGTAATCAACCTCAATCGAGAAGGGGCCTTCTTTTTTTTCGGTGGTGATGATTCCGAGTCGAACCATATTCTGGAGACTGGCGTCTTGGAGTTTATTTCCTGTAGGTTCTCCGATACGATATTCTTTAAAATCTTTGAAATAAAGAATGGTCTCTTCCCAAGTATCGGTTTTGGAGGAGTAGAAGTTTCCTTTGAAGTTGGGGAGTGTCCAGTTCTTTTTGTCTTCGAGGGTAAAGGCGAATTTTTGATTCGTGGATTTGAATCGGATTTTAACCCCTTTGTATGGAGATAAATCATACTGACCAAATCCAGTCTTCACCGAAGCGAAGCCGCCATAATTGGCCAAGGAAATATTTCCACTGAGCACCATCGTATTTTCGGTGTATTCAAGTTTGGATTTGGTAATACCGCCCATGACATTATCGGATATTACTGACCAATTGCTAATCTGATTTTGGCCACTCCCAAAATCGATTTTCGAATTATCAGACGTTACATTCACCATTGTCACACCGAGGAAGAGGAGAATAATTGATTTCACTTATTATCTTTTCGAAGTAAGACAAGGTTATTCTTGAATTGTTCTTAAGGTATTAGTTTGAGTGTGAATTGAGGAGGGGGCAGTTTGCTGAAATGATATTGGAACGTTCGTGCTCTATTAGCGGATTTTTGTCCCGATTCCGCAATATTGACGCCTTGTGTTTGAATTTACGTTCGAATCGTCAGATGAATTTTTTTCTTTCCATAAATAAAATGTCTACGAGGTTTTGATATTTTAACCGTCCTAGAATTTTTCTTCTTCGCATGCAGATATGTAGATTTTATTTCTGAGATATTTCGATCAAAATTTATTTCCATCAACATGTGGCAACAATAACATTCCGAGGAATTTGGAGGAGTGGTGTTTTCTTCTGAAATTGTTAAACGGCCATTTTCCATTTTGAATTTTAGAAGTCCAGGAGGATGCAAGGGTAAGTAGTAGCCCAAAGAATCGATGGTGCTAATGTCAAAGGTGATTCGACCATGAATGGTAGTGTCAATGTTTGAAATGATCTTAGATTTATAGTGCTTATCGACGTCTGAGCTATTGTAGGATTGAGATTCATTATATGAAATTAGGTTTCTGTCAACACTTGCTTTTGCGGAGCCATCTTGACGAACCGTGATATGGTAATTCTCGGTGCACGATGCCAGAAGCATTAATGTGGATATTATAATTATTAGCCTTATCATTTTGTAATTCTCGCACCCTGCCATGAATGGACAGGAAGTTATATCAATTTCTTGTTCCCTAGTTCACATGTTCTTTGTTCTCTTTCTCTTTCTCGTTCCGTTTGTGATCCTAGCTCATCGGGGTGCATATTTCTACCAAGAAGCCATCGATGTCGCGGATGTAGGCAACAACTTGTCCCCACGGTTTGGTTTTGGGGTTTTCGGCAATAGTAGCACCTGCCTGGACGGCAGCGGCAACGACGTCTTCCACATTTTCAGTGGTGAACCCTATTTCGATGCCAAATGGTTTTTCTGTCAAACTACTTTCCAAGAATCCATTTGTGAGGTTGGATTGGGCAAGTGATATAGACGCAAATGAGAGGGTGGTTTCGCCAACAGCAAGTTCGCCGTAGTCGTTTTCGGGAGTAACAAATTTTCTTGAGAACCCAAAAGCCTTTTCATAAAACTCAATTGACTTTGTAACGTCATTAACGTAGAGGATGGTATAAGCGAACTTTATCATGTATTCTATTTTGGTCTAATGTACGAATTCCCAATTCGCAAGTCTGAATTCCGAATTTCGAATTTATTTCCCCAAGAAATCATCGGTGAAATGGCCTCGTTGTTTGGGTTGGGAGAATTTGTTGTCGTTGAAGGATTTTGAATTTCCTCGGGGAATAGAGAGAGAGGTCCAGCCGTTAATCGGGAACTCTTTTCTAGAATCAGAATCACAATCACAATGGGAATGAATAGAGAGTCAAGAATCAGTTATGAGTGCTGAGTTTTTTTTAGAATCACAATCACAATGAGAATGAGAATGAATAGAGATTCGAGAATCAGTTATGAGTGCTGAGTTTTATTTTAGAATCTCACCCCTCAAGGTTTCGAGCCATCACAAATAGCATC
>JBILSZ010000075.1:0-13746 GCA_044371755.1 Flavobacteriales bacterium
GCGGCATTGATCGGAGGCTTGCTGATTGCTGCTTTCAGTGTAATGCAGTTTATTTTCTCACCTTTTTTGGGAAATCTTAGCGACCACTATGGCCGCAGACCTATCCTCCTGATTTCATTATTTGGCTTCGGACTTGACTATATTTTGATGGCTTACGCACCAACCTTGGGTTGGCTTTTTGTTGGACGTATTATAGCGGGAATCATGGGTGCGAGTTTTACCACAGCGAGTGCATACATCGCCGATGTGAGCCCCCCCGAAAAACGTGCTCAGAACTTTGGACTCATCGGAGCGGCCTTTGGACTCGGATTCATCATCGGTCCATTCTTGGGCGGCTGGCTTGGCCAATTTGGAACGCGTGTGCCATTTATCGGAGCGGCCATTCTCACATTGCTCAATTGGCTCTTTGGATTTTTTGTTCTTCCCGAATCATTACCCGTTGATAAAAGAAGAAAATTCGATATAGCCAAAATCAACCCTTTCAACGCTTTCTCAAGCATCGCCAAGTTCCCCGTGATCCTAGGATTGGTTGCTAGCTTGATCGTTATTTATATCGCCTCTCACGCAACACAAAGCACTTGGTCGTTTTTTACCATCGAGCGTTTTCAATGGGAAGAAAAAGAAGTGGGCTATTCACTCGCCGTCGTCGGGATTTTGGTCTCCATTGTACAAGGGCTTCTGATTCGTATCATCAATCCTCGTTTGGGCGCTGAGCGATCGGTCTACGTGGGCATTCTACTTTATGCGCTCGGATTTTTTCTCTTTTCTTTTGCCACCGCTGGATGGATGATGTTTGTGTTTTTGATCCCCTATTGCCTTGGCGGCATCTCAGGACCCGCGCTCCAAGGAATCATGTCGTCTCAGGTACCAGACAACCAGCAAGGCGAATTGCAAGGAGCCCTCACCAGCCTAATCAGCCTTACCTCTATTGTCGGTCCTCTGGTGATGACTGCCATCTTCGCCTACTTTACCAAAGAAGACTCTGTCTTTTACTTCCCCGGAGCAGCATTCTTTTTAGGTGGGGTGCTCACACTTCTCAGTGGCTATCTAGCTCACCGCACATTAAAAAAACACCTATAAATGAACAAAGCTCTTTTTCTAGACCGTGATGGTGTAATCAATCATGACCCCGGCGACTATACTTACAGTCTGGAAGAATTTCACATTCTACCCACTGTCATTGATGCTCTTAAAATCGCTCAGGACAAGGGTTACAAAATAATCTTGATTACAAATCAAGGCGGAATCTCAAAAGGTCTTTATCTAGAATCAGAAGTTCATCGCATTCATTATTATTTTAGAAATGAATGCCAAAAAGCAGACGTGCAGATTACGGATGTTTTCTTCTCGCCATATCACAGCGAACTCAGCAATTCGCTCAGCAGAAAGCCAGAAAGCCTCATGATGGAGCGCGCTATTCACCGCCATAAAATTGACACTGCTAAAAGTATCATGATTGGCGACCGCGACCGGGATATCGAATGTGCAGCTAAAGTTGGGGTGAAGGGCATCAAAATTCCAACAAATTCAGCATTAATAGACTATATTCGGGGTCTCGAATAACAACATGAGCTACGTATTTCACAAAGGAGAATATGTAAACGAACATCAGGCATTCATTGCCAAGGATAATCGCGCCTTCCGCTTAGGTGACGGGTTCTTTGAGTCCATGCGCGTAGTAGATGGAAAAGTGCTTTTCTTAGAAAATCACTTCTCCCGTATCTCCGATACCATCAAAGCTTACAAGATGGTGGCTGCAGAAAATTTCAATCTCGATTTATTGCGCAATCAAATACAGGGATTGCTCTCTAGAAATAATATCACCAAAGGCGGTCGTATTCGAATTACTTTTTATCGCAAATCTACCGGATACTATCTACCTCATAGCGATGATGTGAACTACCTCATCGAATCAGAGCCACTTCTTGAAAATGAGTTTATTCTTAACCCCATAGGAAAAACCGTAGATATATTTACCGACTTCAAAAAAGATGTAAATAAACTGAGCATTTACAAATCATTGAATGCGCAGTTGTATATCATGGCCGCCTTGCACAGTAAGGAAAAGAACCTTGATGACGCTTTGATTCAAAACAATAAATTTGCTATCATCGAATCTATCTCAAGCAATATTTTTATTGTATCGAATGGTGTGCTTTATACCCCTTCACTTACCGACGGATGTATTGCCGGAACGATGAGAATGAATATCATCAATATTGCTTTGGACAATAAAATAAAGGTATATGAATGTACCTTGAATCCTCAAAACCTCCTCGCTGCAGACGAAATATTTCTGACCAACGCAGTGAAGGGAATCGAATGGGTGGTAGCATATCGCACCAAGCGATACTACAACGATATGTCAAAAAAGATGATTCAACTCTTGAACGATGCAGCCAAAAATTATACAGGTGTAAAAGAGCTTATCTAAATTCTAGGGTCGATCCATTTGTAAATCGCATCGACTAAAAGATTAATTAAAACAAAAGCAAAAGAAATAACTATTACCCCTCCCATCACCACGGGAAGGTCTTGCTTTTCAATAGCCGTAAACATTTCCTGTCCAAGCCCTTTCCATCCGAATACAAATTCCACAAATACGGCCCCCGCGAGTAATGATGCAAACCAACCGCTAATCGCCGTAACTACCGGATTGAGAGCATTCCTCAATGCATGTTTAAAAATTACTCGACTTTCGGAAAGTCCTTTCGCACGCGCGGTGCGTATATAATCCATGCTCATCACTTCGAGCAAACTACTTCTTGTAAGTTGTACAATAACTGCCAATGGGCGCACTGCAAGCGTAATCAAGGGTAGTATAATATTTTTTAAATCCACATACTCCCCTTTCCAAACATCCACACTATACAAACTTCCTGTCATGTTCAGTCCAGTGCCCGACAGTGTCCAATTAGTAAATGGAATGTGGATCTGATCGCGCCATAATACAGCTCCTACCCATGCTACCAAAATGGCAACAAAAAAAGAAGGGCCCGCCATTCCAAGGGCGGAAATAAAAAGTAGCGTGCGATCGACCCAAGTATCTTTTTTAATGGCTGCTGCTATACCCAATAAGATCCCTACCACCATTGCAATGAGGATGGATAACGTGGCCAGCAATGCGGTGCCTGGTATGACATCCGCCAAAATCTCTGACACGTTGCGCTCTGATAAAAAGGAACGCTTAAGATAAGGCAACTTCAAATAAACTCCACTTGCAGAGGGCAGCGGTAAAAGCTTAAAACCACTGTATTTATTTTCTTCATAAAAAATACGAGAGGCTGTATCCTGAGCACTGTGAAATGAAATCGGAGAAAGATCATTTAAATAAAGAGCATAGCGCACACCCAAAGGCAAGTCCAAATCAAGTTTGCGTTGCATCGCCGCAATTACCGAAGGCGGAGCATTCTCTCCCACCAAGTTGCGCACTGGATCAGAGGGACTGAGATTGAATAGAAAAAAAACTAAGGTTACAACACCCCACAAAACAAGGGCGCTGTAACCTAATTTTTTTAATATAAACTTAAACATTCATTATGGCTTAAAGCCGTTTGCAGCTGCTTTGTCATAATCTGGCACATCACATCCTGCCCACATATTCACCACTTTGCCATTTTCCCAATACACCAAACCAGGATTCGAACGGATCATGGTTTTGAGCACTTTTTCATCCCCTTGTAAGAACGGAAATGCAAGCGAATACTCGTGACGCACTGGTTCATATTCATCATAAGATGCTGTTGTAAAACCGTAAAAAGCTTTGCCTGCCGCTTGCGCTTTATTTGCAAATTCAGCGATATGCTTGAGATTATCTTTCTTTGACTCTTCGATATTCCACATCACTAACATAAACACTCCCGGACTTGCAATGATCTCATCTTTAATTTCATTGCCATCTGTGTCTAAGGCTGTAAAATCCTGAATCTTCGCCTCATAACCGTCAGCGACTTTTTTCGTGTAAGTTAGATCTGTTAGAATCTTCCAAGTGGTATCCTTCCAAATATTCTGAGCGAGATAAGTTTCACTATCCACTTCTTTGGTCTCGCCCTTCATGTTTTTCAAAGTGTAAAAAGTCAAAAATTTCGGAGGATCCAAACCGAGCTCTTCAGCAGTTTTCATATTCTCGACGATGTCTTGTCCGATTGCATAAGGACGGTAATCTTTGAGAGGCAAATGAACGTATGTCCAATATTGAGTGAAGGCGCACACAATCGTGACTGCAATGGCCATCAACCATTCTTTTTCGTCAAAAAATTTCTTTACCAATAGCCCAGCAGCAGCCGAAATCAGAACAAAAACCACAGGGAAATTCCAATCCAATTTCATTGCGCCAAACAAAGCCACTAGCACGATACTACTCGCAAGAATGTATGCATCTTCCTTCCAAGTATTTAATTTAACCTTGTTAAAAAATGCGGCAAAAAAGAAAGGTAACACGAATGGAAGTAGGAAAATATCTTTATAAAAAGACTCCATGGGTGTGAGCTTTATCGCATCACCAAAACAGCCGCAACTAAGCACACATTCGGGTGTATCAATAAAGTAAGTGCCATCTACTGCGGTAAATATTTTAAGTTGCAAAGGATCGCAATTGGCCGTGTAGTAGGTAAGCCAAGCAAAAAACAAGGTCATAAAAAGCAATAAGCTTGAAGTAATCTTAGGCCAAGCTCCAAGTAATGTGGCAACTCCGAGCAATACCTCACCTACCACGATGAACATAGCAATCGGAATGACATAGGGCAAAAGCTCTGGGTAACCCAGTGCCTTCACGCTAAAATATTCTTCCAGTTTATAAGAAAAACCGATGACATCATTCACCTTAATCAAACCCGATACAATGAAGAGGGATCCAACGATGATTCTACAAATTGCTATAAATATTTTCATAAAAATTATTTTTTTATTAGAGAGCACAATTATGATTCAGAGGTTGTTTCTAAAACAACCTTTTAACCTTCAATTAACTATCTTTAGTTTTCTATAACCATTTTAATCAATGCGAACACTGAATAGTTGATCATATCTCTATATCCACTATCAATACCTTCAGACACAATCGTCTTTCCTTGATTATCCTCAATCTGCTTTATTCTCAAAAGTTTCATCAATATCAAATCCGTAAAAGATGAAACCCTCATATCTCTCCAGGCTTCACCGTAATCGTGGTTTTTATCCATCATCAATTGCTTGGTGATTGATACTTGTTCGTCATATAGTCTCAATGCCTCTGATGGTTCCAATTCCATTGGAGCATCTTTATCCAATTTCATTTGAATCAAAGCCATCACCGAATAATTGAGGATTCCGATAAATTCATCCTCAATGCCCTCGCCTACTTTTGAAACTCCCTTTTCTTCGAGCGTTCGGATACGTTGCGCCTTTATGAAAATTTGGTCCGTGAGGCTCTTCGTGCGTAGTATTCTCCATGCTGTTCCGTAGTCAGATGTTTTTTTTGAAAACAAATCCCTGCACACGGCAATGGCTTGGTCATATTGTTGAGAGGTTTGATTCACTGTCGGGATATATTTGTTGCGCAAATTTGCCATAAAACAATCATATTTTGAATAAAAAGTCATTTGATCCTTTTACTCTGCGTATTGGTGGTGCTTTGAAAAGCTTTGAACAGCCCGCTATCATGGCCATTATGAATATTACGCCTGATTCTTTTTTTGAAGGCAGTCGCATGGGTGAAGCCTATATTTTGAATGCCGCGGAGCAAATGCTCAAGGATGGCGCTCAAATTTTGGACATTGGTGGTCAAAGTACTCGACCCGGAGCGGAGCGTGTAGATGCTCAAACAGAATGGCAGCGTATTGAAATAGTGATTGGTGCGGTAAACAAGCGATTTCCCGAGGCTATTATTTCGGTGGATACATTTTACTCTAGCGTTGCTCAAAATGCCGTGGCAGAGGGCGCGCACATCATCAATGATGTGAGCGCTGGAAGCATCGATGATCAAATGTATACGACCGTGGCTGCACTGGGAGTTCCTTATGTGCTTATGCACATGAAAGGCGATCCGCAAACGATGCAGTCGCATGCTCATTACGCAGATGTCTTAGGCGAATTGATTTTATTTTTTTCTCAGGAAATAAAAAAGTTGAGAGCTCTGGGAGTTAAGGATATCCTTGTAGATCCTGGATTTGGCTTTGCGAAGCAGCAAGAACACAACTTTGAGATTTTGAAAAACTTGAACGAACTCCGTCTATTGCAATGTCCCATATTAGTAGGAATGTCACGAAAAAAAATGATTCAGCGCGTTACCCAAACAGATGTTGAGAACGCGCTGAACGGTACCATTGCTGCCAATACGATTGCTCTTTTAAATGGGGCTGCCCTACTCCGAGTTCATGATGTGAAGGCGGCGAGTGATGCCCGAGCGATAGTGATGGAATATCTTAAGTAAAAATTACTCCTTCACTTCTACTTTATCATAAGCGGCACAGCTTGCATGACTTTGTGTGGTGCATGATTGCATCACCACACCCAAGGTCAACAATCCAAGAAATACGATGATTAATCTTTGGAGGACAGCATGTGCCCATTCATTTTGATGTCTCATTTTTTTGTATGTATTAAAGTCAGGGTTTTAACGAATTTATTGGTTCAACGAAATTTTCTCTAAAATGTTTCAAGTGCTCGTAGAATTCTCACTATGGGCGCAATAGCATCCACACACTCACGAGTGTGACCGACCATAAAAGCACTTTTTTTACTTTGGAAAATGTTAGTGTCATCATTGTGTTGTGTTTTTATCTCCCTGCATCTGGGGAGGCGATTCCGTGCAAGTTGTAACTTGTTACGAAAGACACATACAATGGTTACAATAGTCTGAAAATTATCCCTTTGCTGCTTGAAGGGTGTTCATCAGTAGGCTCGCTATCGTCATAGGACCTACGCCTCCTGGCACAGGTGTGATGAACGAACACTTAGGTGATACCGACTCGAAATGGACATCACCCGCGAGTCGAAAGCCTGATTTCTTGGTGCTATCCTCTACCCTTGTGATTCCCACATCTACGATGACGG
The DNA here is from genome assembly GCA_044371755.1 of Flavobacteriales bacterium. Lineage (GTDB taxonomy): Bacteria > Bacteroidota > Bacteroidia > Flavobacteriales_D > Sanyastnellaceae > JAIXWP01. Next base: position 7,033 of record JBILSZ010000075.1, read on the forward strand.
CACCCTCTTTTACCATATCAGCAGTCACAAACTCTGGTTTACCAAGTGCTGCAATAATGATATCCGCCTGAAGGGTGAATGCTTTCAAATCTTTCGTTTTGCTATGGGCTATCGTCACGGTGCAATTGCCTGGATAAGTATTTCGTTGCATCAAAATACTCATGGGAAGACCGACGATATTCGACCTACCTATCACTACGCAATGTTTGCCAGCGGTCTCAACGTTAAAATGCTTTAGCAGTTTAATGATACCGTAAGGCGTGGCCGGAAGATAGGTGGGTAGATTGAGCGCCATGCGACCGACATTCTCTGGATGAAATCCATCCACATCCTTCTTTGGATCGATTGCAAGGAGAACTGCTGTTTCGTTGATATGTTTTGGCAACGGAAGTTGTACAATATAACCATCCACTGTTGGATCATCATTGAGTTGACGCACAATACGCAATACCTCTTCTTCTGTCGTCGCCTCTGACTTGTGGATCAAGGTCGACTCAAAACCGACCGCTTCACATGCCTTCACTTTCGCTCCCACATATGTTAAACTTGCCCCGTTTTCACCAATTAGCACCGCGGCAAGGTGGGGACGTCTCTTTCCCATTTGTATAAGAGAATCCACCTCTTGTTTGATTTGAGACTTGATTACATTGGATGTAGCGATGCCGTCGAGAAGTTGCATTAGAAAAGAGTATTGATGAACGATGACAAAGAAAAGACAGATTTTTTGAAATTTTTTACTTTAAAATCGATGGTGTACAAAACACACTTACCTATATTTGAAAAAATAACCCTTCCTGTATAATGAAAACATTCTACGTTTTACTAGCAACAATTCTTGTTGGTTTGGGAATGAATGGGCAAATACTAACCACAGTACCAGCCTTTCCCACGGAAACTGACAACATTCAAATCACTTACAACACATCCAGTGGGAATGCAGAACTAGGCGGAGCAATACCTGTTTATGCTCACACTGGGGTGATCACAAGCCTCAGCAATGGTCCAAACGACTGGCGCCATGTGGTGGGCAACTGGGGTACAGCGGATCCTAACGTGGTGATGACACCACTAGGTGGAGGCAACCACCGTATTACCATCAACCCTTCTACCTTTTATGACCTTGAAGTAGGAGAAACAATTACTCGATTGATGTTTGTATTTCGCAATCAAAGCGGAACCCTTGTAGGGCGAAACGCCGATGGCAGCGATATTTATGTCGACATTTTTCAACCTGGATTTAATGCTGCTATTACAGCGCCAGGTGTGACCAATCAAATCGTAAATCAAAATCAAAATGTCACTGTAACGTGCAGCGCATCTTTTGCCGCGGACATTACTCTGACTCAAAATGGAACCGAAGTAGCAAGTGCTACAGAGCAAACAAGTTTGAATTATACATTCAATGAGTCTGCACCGGGCGAATATGTAATGGAAATGACAGCGATCAACGGAACGGAAACGATTACAGATCAAGTTACTTTCATTATTCTACCTGCTAATAATGTAGCTGCCGCGCCAGCAGGCACCATCGACGGAATAAACGTTGTGAATAGCAACACTGTAAGGCTTCAATTGTATGCCCCGAATAAAGATTATGTTTTCGTTATTGGCGATTTCAACAACTGGGCATTTGATCTAGATTATCTCATGAATCGAACGCCAGATGGAAGTACCTACTGGATTGAAATCAGCAATCTAGATCCCAATCTAGAATACCGCTTTCAATATTACATTGGCGATGAAGGTCTGCGCGTAGCAGATGTTTACGCTGAAAAAATTCTCAGCTTTTGGGATGATCCATGGATTCCCGCTACTACTTATCCGAATCTTACCCCTTATCCCGTGGGTTTGACGAATGAGCCTGTTTCAGTTTTCAAAATCAATGAAGATCAATTTTCTTGGTCCGACCAGACATTTGTTCGCCCTCCGAAAGAGCGCTTAATTGTATATGAATTGTTGGTGCGTGATTTTGTTGCCGCACAAAACTATCAAACCCTTACTGATACACTCGACTACATCGAACGCCTTGGTATCAATGCCATCCAGCTAATGCCAATCAACGAATTTGAAGGAAACAATAGCTGGGGTTACAACCCATCTTTCTATTTCGCGCCAGATAAATACTATGGAACACCAGAAGCTCTGAAGGAGTTTGTAAACGAGTGTCACAACCGCGGAATCGCAGTAATACTCGACATTGCATTGAATCATAGCTTTGGACAAAATCCAATGGTGCGCATGTATTTCAATCCAGACGCTGGACAATTTGGACAGCCTACCGCTGAAAGTCCTTGGTTCAACCAAACTCCGAGACACGACTTTAATGTTGGATACGACTTCAACCATGAACAACCAAGAACACGTGCGTTTACAAAGCGAGTGATTCAGTATTGGATCGATGAATACCATATTGACGGATACCGTTTCGACCTGTCTAAAGGATTTACACAAAACAATACGCTTGGAAACATTGGTGCTTGGAACGCATACGACCAAAGCCGCGTAAATATTTGGACGGACTACTACAACCACATGCAAACGGTAGAGCCCGGCTCGTATGTAATTCTTGAACACCTTAGTGATAATCCCGAAGAAACTGCTCTTGCAAATATTGGGATGATGCTTTGGGGTAAAATGACCACGCAGTACGAAGAAGCAGCTATGGGTTATGCAAGCGACCTAAACTGGGGAAGCTATCAAGCCAGAGGCTGGAATAATCCACATTTGATCTCTTACGCTGAAAGTCATGACGAAGAGCGTGTGATGTACAAAACATTGAACTTCGGAAATAGCGCAGGTAGCTACGATACACAAGAATTTGATATCGCCATTCAAAGACAGGAATTAGCACACGCGTTGTTGATTCCAGTACCGGGTCCAAAAATGATCTGGCAATTTGGAGAATTGGGATATGACTACAGCATCAACTATTGCGAAGATGGTACGATCAATGAGACTTGCAGAACGGCTCCAAAGCCTATCCTGTGGGAATATCAGGACGTAGAAGGAAGATTGCGCTGTTACAAAGTAGTAAGTGCTTTAAACAAACTCAAGCTTACCCAGGCCATTTTCTCCACCACCAACTTCAACATGGACACTGGAGGTTTTGGAAAAAGAATCCATTTGAATGGTAGCACACAAAATGCTGTGATTGTTGGAAATACTAGCGTCAATCAGCTTTCATTCATTCCTGGCTTCCAACACACGGGCACTTGGTATGACTATTTTACTGGAGAATCCTTCCAAGTAAATGATTTGAACGCATCTTTCACTTATGCTCCTGGTGAGTATCATGTATACCTCGACTATCAATTGCCTGCTCCAGACCTCACTGTGGGCATTGAAGAAATCCTAAGCCTTACCAAACAAGATTTAATGGTGTATCCAAATCCTTCTAACGGATTGATGAACCTTTCATACAAGCTCGCTAATGCTGGACGCGTGCAGTTGGAAGTGATCGATATGCAAGGTCGCGTTGCATTCCGCAATGATTTGGGAGTGCAATCATCAGGTGTTCAAACTGCACGTATCGAAAATAGATTTGATGCAGGACAATATATTATTCGTGTGATTACGCCAAGTGGTATTTTAACCACCACAGCGATGATTGCTGAATAATACTACTCGGCAAAGGTCCTCAAGCATAAGATTAGTGTACAATGTACACTTTATAAAAAAAAATCTTATGTTTGAGGACTGTTTGCAACCAATAACCAAACGAACCAAATAAAAACCATGAGAATTTTTTACGCATTCACCGCATGCGCTGCCTTTCTAATTGGTAGCATTTCTATGCATGCACAGACAGTGAAAGGCACTGTCAAAGACGATGCGGGTAACCTTCCTGGGGTGGTGGTAAAAGACGCAGCCAACACAGCGGGAACATCTTCCGACATCGATGGAAAGTATAGTATCAACTTAAAGCCAGGTAACCATACACTGGAATTTAAAATGGTTGGATACATCACTTCCAAAAAAGAAGTCACCTTAACAGAAGGACAAACGATTACTCTAGACATTTCTCTCGAACCAGAGGACGATGATTTGGATGAGGTGGTAATCGTGGGTTATGGCGTGCAACGAAAGCGCGAAGTGACCGGTTCCATTTCTAAAGTTGATGGAAAAGAATTGACCAAACTTCCGGTACCTAGTTTTGAGGCTGCTCTTCAAGGGCAAGCGGCTGGGGTTGCTGTTACACAAAGCAGTGGATTGGCGGGATCTGGATCCCTTGTTCGCATCCGCGGTATCGCTTCTATCTCTGCTGGCGGTGACCCATTGTATGTAATTGATGGAATTCCTATCACCCAAAACCAATTTATAAACGGAAACAATGGGGCGTTAAACTCTAATCCTTTGGCCAGCATCAACCCTAATGATATTGAATCAATAGAGATATTAAAAGACGCCGCTGCCACGGGGATCTATGGTTCTAGAGGTGCCAATGGTGTTGTATTGATCACAACGAAGAGAGGAACAAAAACGAAAAAAGGAGTGCAGTTTGATTTTAGCACCAGACATGGTATTGGCGTCGCAGCTTCAAGACCGAATATGATGAATACCGAACAATACTTGGCCATTCGTCAAGAGGCTTGGGAAAATGACGGAGGTACTGGTTTTGTATGGTTGCCTGGCGTGGTATACGTAAGTGGCCAAGGAGCTGAAGCAAGTGCGCTGGAAAGACAGCAGAAATATGACCTCGCTCGCAAAATCAATACAGATTGGGTTGATGAAACTATTGGCGTGGGATTCAAACAAAACTATAATTTCGGTGCAAACTACTCTACAGATAAAATCGGTCTCTACACCGGTATATCCTATGATGACAATGGGTCATACTTGCTTGGCAACTCTTATGAGCGTATGAGCGGAAGAACAAATTTCGATTATACCATCAACAAGCAACTAAAAATTATGACAAGCCTTTCCTACTCTGTCGGCCGCAACAACCGAGTGGATGCTGCGTGGAGCGGAGGATTAGGGCTTGCGATGAGTACTGCACTACCGTACTATCCTGTGACCGTTGACTCAACAGCACTCGAATTGTTTGGTGGCGATTTTGAAGTGGGCGACTACTTCATGTGGAACAGCGGATATACAAGTCCAGTTGCTGTTAGAGAAGGCATAAGATGGAGAACAGATGAGAAAAGAATCATCTCAAACCTTAGCATCATCTACTCTCCTATTAAGGATTTGAATATAAGACTTAGCGGAGCATATGATTATTTGGATTTCACGAACAATCTTTTTGTACCTCAAGAATTATTTCCAAACACATTCTCTTCTACTGCTGTAAGAAACTCGACTTGGTCCAATAACTGGAACTCTTCTTTAACTGCAGACTACGTTTACAATATCAATGAAGAACACAAACTAACATTCCTTGCAGGTTTTGAATTGCAAGAATTTTGGTCAAACTATCTAGGAAGAAACTACGATTTCGTGGAAGGGTCACCTATCGAAAACGACTTCGAAACTGACAGCACAGTAGTGCAAAGGTTTCCTGGCAACCGCGATGGATGGACATTTGTTTCTTCATTCGCACGTGTGAATTACTCCATTAAAAACAGATACTTCATTCAAGCTGTGAGTCGCGTAGATGGAAGCAGCCGATTTGGAACCAATAGCAAATATGGCTATTTCCCTAGTTTATCAGCAGGATGGGTGATATCAGACGAACGTTGGTTTGACAAAACTAAATTTGTGAATTTCTTGAAGGTTAGAGCGGGCTGGGGTAAGTCTGGAAACTCAGATATTCCTTCAAGTGCACAGTTCAACCTGTTCTCTAATCCTGACAATGGAATCACATACAATGGTCAGCCAATTTTGTTCCCAACACAATTTGGTAACGCAGATCTTCAGTGGGAAAATACTTCCACCGTCGATGCAACGCTTGAAATTGGTATGTGGAAGGATCGTTTGACCGCACAAGTTTCCGTGTACAGAAAAGTAACCACAGATGCTTTGATGAACGTTAGCATTCCTTCTTCAACAGGTTTTGGTAGTTACTGGGATAACGTGGCGGAAATCATGAACCGCGGTATTGAACTCACCATTACAAGTTACAATATCACAAAGCCTAACTTCGAGTGGAAAACAGACTTCAACATTGCTCGCAATTATAACGAGCTCGTGGATATCGGAAACTATACACCAGATGCAGTGAGCGGTGGAACTAATGACTCACGCGTGATTGTAGGAAAGCCCATCGGGTCTTTCTACTTGATGAAATTCAGTCATATCGATTCTGAAACGGGACTTCCAGTGTATTTTGACGCGAATGGCAATGAAACATTTGATTATGATAATGCAGAGCGTCAATATGTGGGAGATGGATTGCCTGAAGCAATTGGTGGTATCACCAACTCGTTCCGATACAAGCAATGGGATGCACAAATCTTGGCTACGTTCAGCCTTGGAGCTAAAATATTTGACTCTTCTGGAAAGCGTCAATTGGGTGTGGTAACAGATTGGAACATGCGTACTGATCTTCTCGATCGTTGGACTCAACCTGGCGATGAGGCGACTTTTGCACGTCTCACTTTGGATGAAACTACTTACGGTCTTCCATCTGGATTCCCTTGGTGGAACACAAGCTTGTTCGTTTACGATGCAGATTTCTTGAGAATTAGAAATATCGCGATTGGATATACTTTCAAATTGAAAAAAGAAAGCAAACTTCAAAACTTGAGAATTGGTGCTAACGCTACCAACGTA
>JBILSZ010000076.1:0-13703 GCA_044371755.1 Flavobacteriales bacterium
GCGAGTGCCATATTGGATGGACACAGGCATAAACTTGCAATATTTGGTGAGAATGCCTTCGAGACGTTCATTTTCTAAGAACTCACTAGAATCCTCAGAAATATGAAGAATGATTTCTGTTCCTGGTGCAGTGCGAAGCCCTTTATCCATTGTAAAACTTGTCGTGCCGTCGCAAACCCAATGCACGGCTTCGGCATCTTTTTTATGAGAAAGGGTTTGAATTTCTACCTTCGAAGCTACCATGAAGGCAGAGTAGAAGCCCAATCCGAAATGCCCAATGATTTGGGCATCCTTGTATTTTGAAACAAATTCTTCGGCTCCACTGAAAGCGATTTGATTGATGTATTTTTCCACCTCATCTGCTGTCATACCAATACCATTATCGCTAATGGTGATGGTTTTTGCCTCTTTATTGAGACTCACTGACACTTTTAAGCCAGAGGTGTCTGACGAAATTTCACCCAGCGAGCTTAGTGTTTTTACTTTTTGACATGCATCTACCGCGTTACTCACCAGTTCGCGAAGAAAGATCTCATGGTCAGAATACAAGAATTTCTTGATAATGGGGAAGATGTTCTCTGTTTGAACGGATATACTACCTTGTTGCATGATGTAATGTTTTGCGTGGTCTTGTCAACGCTTGTGCCAATAGAATTTTACTGACATGCTGTCGGTTTTTTGGCACTTCGTAATAAGTTATTAGCTTTGCGTCATAACACTTATATTTTTTTTTAAATGAAAAAAATCTTTACCACAGCCTTATGGCTATTGGCGCTTGGTGCGAGCGCTCAAATCACCAATCCAGGATTTGAAACATGGACAGGCACGCAACCTCAAGCATGGGATAATAGCAATGGAGATGGAAGCAACACCTCTGTTATTTCTACCACTGAGGCTCATTCTGGATCGCGTGCAGTAGAACTTTCAGTCGTTCAGGTCTTCGGATTTAATCTACCAGGTACCATTAGTCAAATGGAGATTCCTGTTACTTTTGTGCCAACAAGCATGCGCTTTTGGATGGAGTCTAACTTTCCTAATGACGCGGTATTGTTGGCTTCAGCTACTGTATCAGATGCAAACTCTAATCCTCTGGCTTATGCGGTTTCATTTGAGGTAAATCAATATAACAGCTACACAGAAGTAGTGGTCCCTTTTGAAGTTGTTGGGACAGGGGTTCCTACCAAAGTGGACATTGTTTTTTCCATAGGAACGCAAAATGGTGATTTAGCAGAATTAATCGGAGCAGTGGTACGTCTTGATGATGTGTCACTTTCTAACATTCCGGTGAATGTGGACGAACAAGTAAAAAATGAACTTGAGCTATCTGTTTTTCCGAATCCAGTGACCGGAGACGTGGTAACCATTCAAACTGGTTTTACAGGTTCGGCAGGTGTGATTGTATCTGATATGACTGGTAAAATGGTGCTTCAACAGAACCTACAAAATACAGATGCCAACGGAGCGATTCGCTTGGATGTGAGCACTCTTGCTCCGGGTATGTACACAGTGAGTGTGAAAGGTGAAGGAAAGGTGGCAACAGCCAGAATCAGAAGAGATTAATTGAAATAGACATAAAATAGAAAGCCCTCGAACGTTTTCGAGGGCTTTTCTTTTAAACCTTAACCAATTAGGATTGAACCAAAACCAAACTTAAAGTAAGTATGATGTCTGCTTTAATCCAATTGATGTGCCAATTTCTTATTTCGGCTGAAATATAGCGTTGCCATCACCGTCAAAGCTCTGAATTTCAGCCTTGGTAATCTTATTGACCAAGGTTGGGTCGAATGGTGTGCGCACCTTGATGTAGTTATCTGTAAAACCACTCATCATGCCTTCATCGTTTTCCGCTTCCCACAAGACAGGGCGCATTTCATTTTTAAAGGAATGATAAAAATGACTTTTTTTATTCTCTCCGATAATGCGAAGCAATTTGTTTCGCTCGTGTCTTTTTTCCATGGGCACCACGTCATCAATACGAAGAGCAGTGGTATTGTCGCGCTCGCTATAAGTAAATACGTGTAAATAAGAAACAGGAAGTGAAGTGATGAAGCCCCTTGTTTCATTGAATAGTTCATCCGACTCACCGGGGAAACCGACAATTACGTCTACACCAATGCAAGCATCAGGCATGAGGGATTTGATGCGTTCAATTCGACACCTGTAGAGTTCTGATCGATAGCGGCGGCGCATGGACTGCAAAATAGTGTCGCTTCCACTCTGCAATGGGATGTGAAAGTGAGGCATGAATTTTTTTGAATTCGCTACAAACTCGATGATTGCATCTTCTAGCAAATTTGGCTCAATGCTACTAATTCGATAGCGCTCGATGCCTTCTAGGCTGTCTAGTTGTTTGATGAGATCTAAAAACGTTTCGCCGTTTGCAGTACCAAAATCTCCGATGTTGACACCTGTAAGTACAATTTCCTTTGCACCTTCTGCGATGGCTTTTTTAGCCTCGAGAATAGTTTCTTCGATGGTAGCGCTGCGACTGCGGCCTCTTGCCAATGGAATGGTACAAAAAGCACAAAAATAATTGCAGCCATCTTGGACTTTCAAAAATGTACGTGTGCGATCTCCCTTACTGTAAGAAGGAATGAACGTTTTCACATCTTTGATTTCTCCTGCTTTAATTACTGCCGTTTGGGTTTGCTCAGTCTGTTCGACGTGCTTAACGATGTTGAATTTTTCGTTTGCCCCTAAAACAATATTAACGCCTTCTATAGTGGCAATTTCTTGGGGTTTGAGCTGAGCATAACATCCTATGACCGCTACAAAAACCCCTGGGTTGTGACGAATGGCCCTTGAAACAATATTGCGACATTTTTTATCGGCTTGATCCGTGACACTGCATGTATTAATCACCAAAACATCCGGTTGATCATCCATTTCAACGCGTGCATAACCAGCTTCGCGAAAATCGCGGGCTATTGCACTGGTCTCGGCGAAGTTGAGTTTGCAACCGAGCGTATGGAATGCTACACGCTTGTATTGATTCATTTTTTAGAGCTTTCTACTTTTTCGAAACTACCGTTGATATTTTTTTTCTCTTCTGCTTGTTCTTTTGCTTTTTTAATAACCTCCGAAGCATTTATCGACTTCATTTCTGTTTTAGTTAGTGCGCAATTAGTCGCTCCACAATCTTTCAATTCTTTTTCTGAATTCATCGGGAGCAGATTTTTACCCTCTTTTTTAAAATAGAGTTTTTCATTTTTAGTATCTCTGCCCACAAGTGTAATAAGGGTACTATCAATATTTATGCTCCACGTTCCGTCAACTATTCTGCTTTCATTTTTTCCTAATGTGAGTTTTCGTTCGGTATAATTTGCTCTATTATTTCCTCCAAGGGTCAAAACGGTTTTAATGCCTTTGCAATCCGGGCAGGGCAACTCACCCATGTAAGTGCCCAGCAAATCATTTTTCGTGATGATTTTGTTACCTATTTTAACTTCATTTGGTTGTTCGCTTTTCTTTTTGTCGGCCTGCCCGTTTTCGCTGCTTTGATTATTACAAGAGAAAAATAACAATGCTGAGAAAAGAACCAATGTGAATTTCATATTAAAATTTTTTTGCAAAAATAAGCAAGGCCAGACAAATCCATAGATTTACATTTTATGAAGCACGTCGTCATTATTGGAAATGGAATAGCAGGTATAACCGCTGCTCGCCATATCAGGAAGCTTTCTGATCACAAAATCACGGTGATATCAGAAGAAAGTGACTATTTCTTTTCGCGTACTGCTTTGATGTATGTGTATATGGGTGATATGGAATGGCGTCATATAGAGCCTTACGAAAAGGATTTTTGGAAAAAAAATAGAATTGATCTGCTGCGCGCAAGGGTAGAAGCCATTCATTCAGAAAACCGAGAATTGACAATGATGTCAGGAGAGGTTTTCAAATACGATGAATTAATACTCGCTACTGGTTCAAGTTATCGCCGACCATCCATTAAAGGCGTTGACTGTAAAGGCGTATTTGGAATGTACTCAAAACAGGACTTTGATGGAATATGGGAGTACACCAAAGGTGAGCGATACCAGCAGCCCAAAATTAAAAAAGCGGTTATACTTGGGGGTGGATTGATAGGAATAGAGCTGGCTGAAATGCTTACCAAGGAAGGCATTCATGTGACGATGGTGATTCGCGACAATCGATTTTATAGCAATGTAGTTCAATCAGAAGAGTCTGAAATTTTGGAAAGACACATCTCGTCTCATCACGTTCGACTCATAAAGTCTAGCGGTATTGATGCTGTTCTTTCAAAAGATGGAGTCATTTGCGGTGTGCGATTGGTGGGGGGAGATATTCTGGAAACAGAATTTCTAGGATTAACCATTGGTGTTGAACCCAATGTGCGCTGGATCAATGAACCATTGATTCAAAAAGGACAAGGAGTGCTTGTCAATGAGTTTTTGGAAACAAGTGCGCCCGGTATTTATGCAATAGGTGACTGCGCAGAGCTTCGTACACCAACTTTAGGCCGACGAGCTATCGAGCCCGTGTGGTATACTGGAAGACTGATGGGGGAGTGCGTGGCATCGAATATTGTGAAACCACAATCGCAAAAGTATGAGCCGGGAATTTGGTTTAACTCAGGAAAATTCTTCGATATAGAATATCAAATTTATGGCAATGTGGCGCCTGAAGCAAGCGCCGATCAAGTTCACAACACTTGGCAAAAAGGAAATGCAATTTTGAGAGTGGCATTTGATAAAGAAGGAAAATTGGAAGGCATCCAATCTCTTGTTACTCGAATAAGACATCAAGTGGCCGAAGATTGGATCAGTAGGGGAGTTTCAAAATCATTTTTAAATGAAAATTTCGAAAAGCTTCTTTTCGATCATGAGTTTTCATTGGTGTACAAGGAAAAAATTAATTTCTAATAATAAAAATCATGGCCTATAATTTTGCATTGGTCGACAATCATGGTGTGTGGTTCAGAAGCGTGAGTTCACGTGGCATCGTAGGATTTATGCTAGGCTTTTTGCTCACTGGATTTTACATATTGCTTTATTGGTTCCCTGAGTATTTGACCTCACTGATTGCGCTGTTAAATCCGTTGAGTTCTATCTTGCGCGGACAACAGGCGGATCAATGGTTTTTATACGGTTTTCTGTATACTTTTTTTGTAGTCACTTTTGGTATAAAGTTTATTTTTAAGTATAAAAATAATCGTTATCACTTGATACGAACCTCTATGTTGATAGCGGTGCAGTTGCTTCTAGCATTTTTACTTCCGGCTATTTTGAAAAAATTTAACGAGCCTGAGTTTTACTTTTCCTATTTCTGGCCATTGAAAAAAGAGTATTTATTTCCTTCAGATTTAAAGTATCTGATGTCATCGGGAAAACTAGGTGTATTCATGGTTTTTTGGGCCGTGATTATGCTGGTCGTTGTTACTCCAGTGCTTACATATTTTTTTGGAAAAAGATGGTATTGCTCATGGGTTTGCGGATGTGGTGCACTAGCCGAAACAGCTGGAGATTCATTTAGACAGCTGAGTAATAAATCTGCGAAAGCGTGGAAATTCGAAAGGATGATCATATATTCTGTACTAGCCTTGATCGTAGGCTTGACAGTAATCTTGTGGGTCAATTCATTTCAAAAAGGTGCTGTTCTAGGAGAAGCTTCGACGATATACGGCAAGTGGTATGGATTTTTTATAGGAAGTCTTTTTAGTGGTGTTATTGGAACAGGATTTTATCCAATACTTGGAAGCAGGGTTTGGTGCCGCTTTGGTTGTCCAATGGCAGCGATCTTGGGCATTCAGCAACGTTTATTTTCAAGATTCAGAATTACCACCAATGGCGGTCAATGTATCAGTTGCGGAAATTGCAGTACATATTGTGAGATGGGGATTGACGTAAGGGCTTATGCTCAAAGACAAGAGAATATTGTGCGTGCCTCATGCGTGGGCTGCGGTGTTTGTGCTAGCGTTTGCCCAAGAGGAGTATTGAAACTGGAGAACGGAAAGTCGCCAAGGTTGAATAATCTCTAGGATAACCTTCTGATAAAACGAAGCTGGTGCGAATAGGCACCTAGTTCAATATTGTAAATTCCTTGGTGGTCTAAGCGATCCATGCGTACTTTTCCTGATGCATGAATGATAGTTTTTTCACCAGATTTCTGTTGGTTAATGACTATACCGACATGAGTTATTTTACCTTCTGCATTGTCAAAAAATGCGAGATCTCCCGTTTGTGCTTCGTCAATGAAGGCAATCAATTCGCCTACTTCGGCTTGTTGATAAGCATCGCGAGGCAATTGTTTTCCAGCCATTTTATATATCAACTGCGTAAATCCACTGCAATCAACTCCCATTAAAGTACGGCCTCCCCATAGGTAAGGTGTGTCTAGGAACATAAGAGCACCTAATGCAATTTCAGCGGGAGCGGTTGCATTTGTTAAATCATCTTTCGAACACTCAAAAGATTTATTGCCGCACAGGATTGAGTTTTCGCCCTCTATTCTCAGTTGGCTGCCAGCTGGAAGAAAACTAAATCCTCCATCTTGATTTCTCACAATCAAAAGAGGAGCTGTGGACGTTTTAATCGAATGCAGGTCGATGGCCTCTAGAACTTGAATCTGTTTTTTATCCACCCAGCCTTCATATTGATCATGATGACATCTAATCATTAACCACTTGTCTGTCTTTTCAAGAATATCCACAGTTTCACCGAACAACAATTGTGATGTCATTTCGCTGCGGTCTGAATCTTCTTTGCGAATGGGGATGCAGGCAAGTTGGCAAATACCGTATAGACTCATAAATTTCTTTTTTACAAATATCTAACATCTGAGGGATTGATAATTCGCAAATTTTTATTCGAAATTAAGTCACTTAATATCAAGTGGTTGTGTTTTTCTTTTCGATGAAATGCAAAAATTTTTCGATAAATATTTTGTTTTCGTCGATTATATGCTCATATTTGTCGTCGGAAACACTTATTTCGTCTTTTGTCCCTGCTCTGCGGACTTTTATTAATTTATATAACAACCTAACGTTTAACTCAAACCAACCAAATGAAACATTCTACATTGTTTTCGTGGGGAAATGAAGTCTGTAGTCGCATTGCGTCTGCTACTTTTTCCGGAACCGTTAAGGCTTTTGCTTTGATGGTATTTTTGTTTTTGTGGGGTATTGATATTGTCAGTGCTCAGTCGCCCGCACCGTCCAATGACTTGTGTAGCGGCGCGATTAACATCAACTGTGGACAAGCTATCAACGGCTCGACTGAGTTCGCCACAGCAGATGATGTGTATTTGTGCTCAAACAGTTTCGCCGCTGGTGAACCAGGTGTGTGGTTCACACACGTAGGTACTGGCGCAAACGTAAGACTTCGTCTTAATGAAAGAGAAAACCCAGGGGCATGGGATACTTTTCTCGCTGTTTACACAGGTTCTTGCGATGATTTAACTTGTGTTACTTATGACGACGACAGCGGTCCCGCATTGAATGCATTCGCTCAGTTCTTCGCTGAAGAAGGTGTTACTTATTACATCTATGCTACAGGTTATGACACTGATGGCAATGCTGATGGAGATAGCGGTCCTTTCCGTTTCCGTCTTCGTTGTTTGCCAGCTTGCGAACCGTCACTTGAACTAGCATGTGTTAATGATGTAATGGTAGAATGTGGTCAGGAAAATAATCTTGAAATCACAGGTTCACCTGAAGTTGATCTCAACACTTGTAACGATGACGAAGTTGCTACTTTGACAGCGTTCAATTCAGAGGTGATCATCAATAACTGTACTCGCGTAATCACACGCACATGGGTTGCTACCTATGGCGATTTAGTGGCTACCTGCATCCAAACTATCACTGTAGTAGATACTACTGCTCCTGTGATTAGCGGTGTAGAACCAGTGATTACTGTAGAATGTCTGGAAAGTGTTCCGGTACCTGCAGAAGCTTCTGCTTTAGATGCTTGTTCAGGTGTGGTTGATATAACTTCATTCCAAAGCAATTCTGGTGAATTAATTTCTAGCTGTGATTTGTCTACAGCTTTCGGTCCTGGCGCTGACTGGGCTATTTGGTTGCCAACTCTTTATGAGCTTGGCTACGCTGCTTCTACACAATTTAATTTCGTCGGAGACGGAAGCTTTGATCAGTTTGTAGATGGTACTGCTCACTTGTATGGCACTATTGCTAATAATGTGAATCCAAACCAACAATTTGTAGTAGACTTCTGGTTTGAAAATAAATCAAACTGGGAAGAATGGTCAGCTCTTGGCCGTTCATACAAGGATGATTTGAACTGTGTTACTTCTGGTCAAAACGAAGATTGGACTTACTATGAAATGGTAAACAACTTCTCTTCTATGACTGGTGCTGGTGATTATGCAGGTGATGTATTGTATTTCCAACACATGCCAATTAATTACTATTTCGGTCTTCAAATTGGTCAAGGTGCAAACAACAAGAACTGTAACTTTGGTCTTTCTACTTGGTTCTACTTCAACGGATTCATGGATGGCAATGCTATCAATGGTCTCGGTGACGTGAATGCAGATGCATCATGTGAGCCAAACCTCGAGCAAGATTGTGTACACAACACTTCTTTCACCTATTTGTACAGAGCTCAAGATAACTGCGGACGCGCTTCAATCGTTAGTCAGCAGATCATCGTAGATGACAATGTAGCTCCAAGCTTCGTTGATTGTCCAGCATCAGATACTATCGAATGTGGTACTGAACTTCCAGCAGTAGCTGAGCTTTCAGCAATTGATAACTGCAGCGGTGATGTTGTGGTACTTTACGTAGGTGCTGAAGAGAATGTTATTTCTTCTTGTTTGACTGAAATTACTAGAACTTGGTCTGCTACAGACGTTTGTGGAAATAGATCTTTCTGTACTCAAGTAATTTCAATTGAAGATACTACGGCTCCAGCTTTTGAAAACCTTCCTGCTGCTGAGGTCACTTATGAGTGCAGCGCTGTAGTTGAAGCTCCAGAGCTTGTTGCTACTGATATTTGTAATGAGTTTGAAATCACTTTCAATGAAGATACTATCGCTGGCAACTGCCCAGGATATTATACTTTGGTTCGTACATGGACTGCAACTGACGTTTGTGAAAATACTTCTTCATTCCAACAAACTGTGAACGTAGTAGATACTACTGCTCCTCAATTTGACGAATATGAATTTTACACTTCTGTGAATTGTGAAGATCTTCCAGCAATTCTTACTGCTTCTGACAATTGTGGAGAAGCAACTGTGGTTGTTTCATTTGAGCAATTAAACTCAGGCGGATGTTTGGGAGTATTGTACAGAATTTATACAGCTACTGATGAGTGCGGAAATACTGCTACAACTGAGCAGTACATTACTATCGTTGACGTTACAGCGCCTGTTATCAACGGTGTTGGTGAAGAAACTTCTATTGAATGTTCTGAAGTTGAGCCAGGTGAAGATAGCATCTTCGGTGCTGGTGATGTATTTGGTACTGACAATTGCGAAGGTGAAGTTACAATCGAGTATTCTGAACAAATCGTAATGACTGACGACAATTGTCCACAGTCTTATGATGTAATCCGTACTTGGGTTGCTACTGACTATTGCGAAAATGTAAGCACTGCTTCTCAGTTGGTACACATTATTGATACTACTGCTCCTACATTCAGCGACTACGAAGAGTCTGTTACTATTTCATGTGACCAAGAGCTTCCTGCTGCTATTGTTGGTGTTTCTGACAATTGTGGCGAAGCTACTTACACTCACAATGACGTGCGTGTAGATGGTAACTGTGTAAACAACTATGTTATCGAGCGCACATTTACAGCTGTAGATGAGTGTGGCAACACATCTTCATTGACAGTATTTATCAATGTACAAGACACTACTGCACCAGTAGTAGAAGGTCAGACAGAAATCATCGTTGAGTGCGGTGATGATGTTCCTGTAATTGATCCAACTGCTACCGACAACTGCGAAGGTGAAATCACTATGTCTTATGTAGACTATAGCACTATTTCTCCATGGTTCGAAATCCGCAATGGCGGTAACGGAGTTGTGGATTTGAGCGGTCTTCCATCCAATATTTCTGTAATCGGTTCTAACGGTGGTCAATTGACCAACGTTTACACAGCTGCTGCTGTTGTTGCTAAGCAAGTGAACATTTCATTCAACTGGTCTTACCAGTCAAGTGATGTGGATGGTCCATTCTATGATCCTTTCGGATATTGGATCAACGGTGAATTTACACAATTAACAGGCAATGCTAATGGGAACAACCAAACAGGAAGTGCTAGCATTTTAGTTCCTGCTGGAAGTATTTTTGCTGTTGGTATCAACGCGGTAGATAACATCTTCGGCGCTGGTTCTGTAGCTCTTTCAAACGTTGCTGTAGAGGCAGTAGCAGTTGAGTGTCCAATCACTGACTGTGTCCTCCGCCAGTACACTGTAGCCGATGCTTGTGGTAACGAAACTATTTTCAACCAATTCATCGTTACTCGCGATATCACGGCTCCAGCATTTGATGAGTATGCATACGAAATCGAGCGTCCTTGTGATGACTTCGAAGGAACTTATGTAACTGCAACTGATGCTTGTTCGGAAGTAACTATCACTTTCGAAGATGAGATGGTAAGCGGTGCTTGCGCTGGTCGTGTGATCCGCACCTACACTGCTACAGATGCTTGCGATAATTCATCTACTACGGTTCAAGTAATTACTTTGATCGACAACGTAGATCCAATCGCTACTTTCACTCCAGAGAGCTTTGAAGTAGAATGCGGTCAGCCATACGAAATGAGTGAGGCTACATTCTCTGACAATTGCGATATGGAATTGGAAGTTTCTGAAGACATCAATACATCCTTCAATGGTTGTGAAACAATTATAACTTACACTTGGACTGCTGTTGACCATTGTTTCAACGAAACATCTGTTTCAGCTACCATTACTATCGTTGATACTACTAATCCTTTCTGGACATCATTCCCTGATAATGAAACAATAGAATGCGATCAAGAAGTTCCTGCTATTGTAATGCCAACTGCGGGCGACCTTTGCGACGATAACGTTGATGTAGAATACACTACTGATACTATTGCAGGTGAGTGTACAAACACTTACACGATCGCTCGTCACTTTAGAGGTTTTGACAATTGTGGAAATGGAGTACTAGGTACGCAACTCATCATCGTTCAAGATACTCAAGCTCCTTCAGTAGAAGGTCAGACTGAAGTTATCGTTGAGTGCGGTGATGCTATTCCAGTAATCGATCCAACTGCAACAGATAACTGCGAAGGTGAAATCACAATGTCTTTTGTTGACTACAACACTATTTCTCCATGGTTTGAAATTAACAATGGTGGAAATGGATCAGTTGATTTGAGCGGTCTTCCATCTAACATTAATGTTATCGGTTCTAACTCTTTGGTTGTTTCTAACATCTTCACTGCTGCTGCGGTAATCGCGAAGCAAGTGGAAATTTCATTTGCATGGGATTATCAAGCAAGTGATTCTGGTGTTGGAAGCGAAGAGCCATCATTCTATGATCAGTTTGGATACTGGATCAATGGCGTATTTACTCCAATCAATGTTGTGAATGGTCCATCTGCTCAGGAAGGTAATTTCTCAGTAATCGTTCCAGCTGGTAGCGTATTCGCCCTTGGTATCAATTCTATTGACAATATTGAAGGTGAAGGTTCTGTATCTATCTCTAACATTACAGTTGAAGAAGCTGAACTTGAATGTCCAATCACTGATTGTATCCTTCGTCAGTACACTGTAGCTGATGCTTGTGGTAACGAAACTATTTTCAATCAGTTTATCGTTACTCAAGATACTACTTCACCAGTATTTGATGAGTATGTTATCGAAATTGAGCGTCCATGTGACAATTACGAAGGAATTTTCGTTACTGCTTCAGACGTTTGCTCTGAGGTAACAATCACTCCTTCTGATGATTTCGTTTCTGGTACTTGCCAGGGGCGTATTATCCGTACTTACACTGCTACTGATGCTTGTGGTAACACTGCTACAGCTCAACAAATTATCACATTGGTTGACGAAGTTGCTCCTATGGTAGTAGCTGAGCCAGTTGATTTTGAAGTTGAGTGTGGAGATGATTCTTGGGAAGTGGCTGTAGTTAGCTTTACTGATAACTGCGCTAACGTTGAAGAAATCAGCGTTGAGTTCACTCAAGAATTTGTAGCTCAAGGTTGCACTGGATACTATGTTGCTCAGTGGGTAGCTGAAGATAATTGTGGTAATATCACTACTATTGATCAAATCATCACTGTAGTTGACACCCAAGATCCTTACTTCTCTTTCGTACCAGGAAACTATGCTGCTGAATGTGATCAAGAACTCGTTTACGAAAATCCAATTGCTGGTGATTTGTGCTCAATTCCTGCTGTTACTATCGCAGTGGATACTGTATTCGGAGATTGTCCAAATACTTATGTTATCACTCGTACATTTACTGCTACTGACAACTGTGGAAACACAGCCGTTGAGACACAGGAAATCTCTGTAGAAGACAATACTGCTCCTGAGTTTGATCTTGAAAATGCTGTTTACCAACTTTCTTTTGAATGTGGTGACGCAGTAGAAGGCATCGAGCCAGTAGCTACTGACAATTGCAACCTCATTGAGATTGCTGTTGCTGAAACATTGTTTGTAGATAACTCATGTTATTCTTCTGGTGCATTCATCTACACTGCTACAGATGCTTGTGGAAATGTATCTGAACAATTCTATCAGTTCTTCACAATCGAAGACACTACCGCTCCTGAAGTAACTGGTTCATTGGAAATAGAACGTCCATGTGACAACTATCAGGGCATCTTCATCGAGGCTACTGATGTTTGTAACAACATCAGCTTCGACTACGATGATGTAATCGTTTCAGGTGGCTGTCAAGGTCGCGTTATCAGAACATATACTGTTTCTGATGATTGTGGAAATGAGACTGAATTCGTTCAGAATATCATTTTGACTGACGTTACTCTTCCAGAAATTGCTGTTGAACCAATGGATCTTACCATTGAGTGTGGTCAGGATGTTCCTGGTTTTATTCCAGTGTTCTCTGATAATTGCGATGAAATGTTGACGGTTGTTCCTTCAAGCAGCATCTCTATGGATGGCTGTGTAGAAGTAATCACTCGCACATGGACTGCTACAGACAATTGTGGAAATGCGTTGACTGTAGATCAAGTAATCCGTATTGAGGACAACACTGATCCATTCTTCACAAATGCTCCAGAAAGCTTCGAAGCTCAGTGTGGTAGCATGATCGCACTTGAAGAAGCAACTGCTTCGGATATCTGCGCTGGTGAAATTACTCCTAGCTACAATGAAGAAACAATTGATGGCGACTGCGAAGGTACTTATACACTTGTACGCACTTGGGTTGCTACGGATGACTGCGGTAATCAAGCAACACACATTCAGACTATCACCGTTGTTGACGAAGTAGCACCTGAATTCACTTCAGTTCCTTCTAACTTCTCTGTTTACTGCGGAGATTACAACGGATTTGAAATGGCTATGGCTACTGACTTGTGTTCTACTCCAGTAGTTACTTTTGAAGATGTTACATCTGAAAACGCATACAACGAAGAGCTTGAATTGTGTGGTTACACTGTAACTCGCACTTGGACAGCCGTAGATGATTGCGGAAATGAGAGTATGGTTTCTCGCACTGCATTCGTATATGACAACGTTGCTCCATTCTTCAACGATTCAGTTGAAAA
>JBILSZ010000176.1:0-4029 GCA_044371755.1 Flavobacteriales bacterium
CGGGGTCATTGCCGCCTGGCAATCCTATTTCGTCGCCATAATAAACGCAAGGAATACCTGGGGTTGTCATCAAGAAGGCATTCAACATAGCAAGTCTTTTAAAGCCTTCCTTCCCATTATTCTGAATATCTTTTGTCCATCCAACGAGCTTAGCATCGTCGCTAAAGTTGACACTGCCATCGGCATATGAAATGAAGCGTGCCCTATCTTGATTACCAGTAATATTACCCATCAAATGATGACTTCCATAGACGTACATACTTTGATTCAAGGTGCGCTGCAAGTTTTCAAAACTAGATTCTTCTTTTGCAAATGCATCCACCATTGCGTCGTATAAATTGAAGTCAAATTGAGCATCTAGTTGACCAGAAGTGATGTAAGAACTAATCAACTCGGGATTGCCATAAGTTTCGCCAATTTGAAATAGAGACTTCTTCTCACGTTTCTTGATCTTGGTGGTAAGAGCTTGCCAAAATGCCTCTGGGATGTGCTTTGTAGCATCGTGGCGAAAGCCATCGAGATCATAATTATCAACCCAAAACAAAGCAGTATCGGTAAGTGCTTCAACTACTTCTGGCTTTGAAAAATCCCATGTGGGCAAGAAGGTGTCAAACCAAGTGGTGAGTCGCTGTTCGTCCCACAATTCAGTATTCATTCTGCCATCAGGAAGATAAAGTGGAGTGGTCCATTCAGGATGTTGCTTGTATAAAGGATGATCGGTATGAACGTGATGAGCAACATAATCCAGTACGACATTCATATTGTTTTGATGAGCTACATCTAACAATTCTTTGAATTCTGCCTCAGTCCCAAAGCGATCATCAATTTTCGTTAGAGCCGTGGGCCAATAGCCATGATAAGCCGAAAATGTAGAATTCACTCCTTTATTCCAAAGTCCCCAGGCGCCTTCCGCATTGCGGCTGATAGGGGAGATCCAGATGGTGTTCATGCCCATTTCTTTGAAATAACCCGACTTTATTTTGTCCGTTATTCCTTTTAAATCACCACCGAGATTATTCGCTTTTGGGTGAATGGATGGATCGTTTGTAGGTCGGTTGTTGGCGCTATTACCATCATTAAAGCGATCCACCATCATAAAATACATCACATTGGTGTGGATATCCTTTCGATTCAATTCTGCTGTTTTATCAATGACCTTTCCATTGGCAAGTGGAATTAAGACATCATTGGTACGAAGACTTCCCGTTGAGGCATACACCCGAATAAACGCTCGGTCATCCTCATTCTTTGGAATTTCAATTTGAATGCTTCCATCCTTTATTACAGACTCAATCTTTTGATTTCCCAAATAAGCGATGACATCATTCACAGCGCCGATGCAGCCAACGATGATGGTATTTCCTTCTACCTTATCCAAAAAGATATTTGCAGCTTTCGCATCTGGGTTGCCCACAACAAAAGTATTGTTGAAAGCTCCCATGCCATTGCTCTTTTGATTGGGATTGGTCTCATCCATAGACTCTTTACCATCCTTCCATAATCTGTATTCATATACTGCAGGATTCAGAGCAAGCGTGGTTGTCCAAATTCCATCTTTAAATAAAAGCGGAGTAGCCTTGCTATTCCAGCCGTTCATACTTCCTGCCATACCAATTTCCTTGATCGGGGCATCTGATTTGTACGAGAATGTATATGTTATTTTTTCCGTATTGAACACAATGATGTCATGATCAGAACCTCTGTAAACAACGCGCAGATTTCCGAGTGGAGATTTCAATAGAGAAGGCGGGACAATTGCAAAACCATCTTTACGAATAACGAGCTTTTGCCCGTTCAAATCTGCGCTCGTGATAGAGTCGGCGTATTCGAAATAATCCAATAGGCGAACAAAAGTGGTGTCCGCGGCTAACTTTATTGGACTTGCTAATTTCCCAATATAATCTTGATGTTCTGAAATTTCCTTTTTAGGCGCGCCACAAGCAAACAACATCAGTGACAGAGCTGGTAAAACCATCTTCAAATAATTCATATCTCTAAAGTTTTATTCTGAGAATTCTATTTTTTTCTTGTAAATCTTTGATAAATTCATAGTGCTTGATTCCCATTAAATCTAAGTAATCCTCAAGCTCTTTCTTTAAATCTTCGTGTATTTCAAAATAGATCACTGGCTGAGTGTTGGACGCAATCGCTTTTGAAATAATCTTCTTATAAAAAATTAGTGGCTCGTTGTCCTCCACAAACAATGCAAGGTGTGGCTCATATTGCAATACGTTTTCGCGCATTCCCGCGCGATCCTTATGGGGGATATAAGGTGGATTGCTAACAATCACATTGGCCTGAATCAAATCTTTTTCATCCAAAATATCATGAATAAAAAAATCAACGTCGCACTCATTAGATTGAGCATTTCTCTTCGCTACATCGATCGCTTCCATTGAAACATCGAGGGCACTTACTCTCCAATGTGGACGCACCTTTTTAATGCTAATTGGAATACACCCACTTCCGGTACCGATGTCCAGCAAGTTCAACGGCGGAGTGGAAGAGGAGTGATCATCAAGAATCAATTGAACCAACTCTTCTGTTTCAGGCCTTGGAATCAAAACAGCCGAATTCACTTCAAATTTTAAAGACCTGAAATATTCATATCCTAGTATATACTGCAATGGTTCGTGTTGTAACAAGCGTTTCAGGGCAAAATGAAGCTGCAGCATTTCCGATTCACTAATGCGCTCTTGCTTGCGTAAAATAACTTCGGCTTTTGGAAGATTTAAATAATGCTCAAAGAGCCGAAACACAATGTTTCGGCTCTCTCTTTCATCGTAGATGACGTGCAATTTATTTTCAAGATATTCCATCATTGCCTTGATGGAATTATCCGAAACAATCTGATTCATTCAGTGAGAATTATTTCACGAACACTTGATATCCGTAGCCTTGTAGCTTGACATTTCCCTTGGAATAAATGCTCAAGGTTTCATTATTGAAAATGGACATAAAATTACCTTCGGGTAAAGTGTCAATGAAATCAATCTTTTGTGGCTTGTCACTAAAATTGAGCAAAACGATGACTTCGTTATTGTCAACTTTTCTAGTGAAAGCATAAATGATATCATCATTAGATGTCTTGATTCTCTTTGCTTTTCCGCCATGTTCACCGTTCCAAAGGGCAGGATTTTTTTTGTGAGCGGCGAGTATTCTTGTGTAGAAATCTTGGAATTTATATCCATTCCAGCGAATAGTATCCTTATCAAAGAATCTATAGCGATGTGGCTTGCCGTCTTCGTATTGTTCACCGCCTTCTTGACCAGAATAAATCAAAGGCATTCCCGCAATTGTGAGTGCAAGCACGTCATACACTTGTCTGGCTTTGCCATAGCGCTCGTTACCAGTGCCATTCCATGTGTTTTCGTCATGGTTAGTTGTGAAATACATACGATATGCATTTTTAGGAAACGCGGTATCCTGTTGAGCGAGATACGTATCAATTGCTGCAAGATTCTTTTTACCATTGGCAATGTCATTCATGATGTGCAAGAACTCCCACGTATAGCTCATATCAAAAGCTTTGAGGTGATGTTCTTTCATTTCAGCCTCAGCCAACATGAATACAGGCTTGATACTATCCAAAGCCATTCGAGAAGCGTCCCAAAAATCAGTGGGCACCATCATCGCCACGTCACAACGGTAACCGTCGATATCACATTCTTTCACCCAAAATTTCATCGCATCGATCATCGCTGCGCGCATATCCTTATTGTCATAATTGAGATCTGCGACATCGCTCCAGTCAGCCACGGGCGGCACCGGACGTCCTGTACTATCCAAAGTATACCAATCTTTATGTTCAGAAACCCACACAGCATCAAATGACGTGTGATTGGCAACCCAATCCAATATTACTTTCATTCCCTTCGAATGCGCCGCTCTCACAAAAGCTTTAAAGTCATCCATCGTACCATACTCCGGATTCACAGCCTTATAATCCTTCACACTGTAATAGCTACCCAAACTGCCCTTTCTATTTTCTTTTCCAATAGGATGAATGGGCATAAGCCAGAGAATATC
>JBILSZ010000177.1:0-4017 GCA_044371755.1 Flavobacteriales bacterium
ATAGGAGTATCTGCCTCCAATTCAAAAATCGGATGAATGATTCCGTCGCTTAGGCCGTAAACCCAACCATGTAAATGAGGTCGATGCTCATCTTTCCAGGCTTTCTGTACGATCGTCGTTTTCGCTAGATTCCAAACCTGTTCTACTACATTCAGTTCTACTAATCGGTCAGCTCTTTTTTCTTCATCTTCAATACCGTCCAACTCAGTTTGATGAAGGCGGTACACGTCTTTAATGTTGCGTAACCACTTATTTATAATTCCAAAACTGTGATGGCCCATTGCGGCTTTGACACCACCACAACCGTAGTGTCCGCAGACAATGATGTGCTTTACTTTTAAAACTTCAACAGAGTATTGAAGCACGCTTAGCAAGTTGAGGTCAGTGTGTACTACGAGGTTTGCGATGTTTCTTTGAACGAAAATTTCACCCGGTTGGGTATTGGTGATTTGATCCGCTGGTACGCGACTGTCGGAGCATCCAATCCACAAAAATTCTGGAGTTTGAATTTTTGATAAACGAGAAAAATACTCGGGGTCATGTTCTTTCTTTTCTTGTGCCCATGCTTTATTTTCTAATAATAGGCGTTGGTATATTTTCATGGAAATTATCGTTTGTTGGTTTCTGGAAAGGAAATATTGATGTCAATGTTTCTAAAAGAACATTGCTTTTCAAAATCTAAAATGAGTTCTTTGATATCGCTATCGACAAAATCTGCCTTTGAGACATCTATAAAAACGAGGGAGTCGTTTTCTATTTCTCCTAGCGCTGTTTTCAGTTTGGGCTTGTTGAGAAAGGAAGCATTGCCTCTAAATCGGATCAAGTATTTTTTATCGTCTGCAACAAAAGTCATGGAGTTTTTGAAATTCGATTTTATTACGAAAATGAGACCAGTAGCGAGCCCAATCATTATTCCGATGAGTAGATCGGTAAGCAAAATTGCAGATATTGTTACTACAAAAGGAATGATTTGATTTCTTCCTTTTTTATAGAATTCTTTGAAAATTTCGGGTTTGGTAAGTTTATAACCAACCAATATTAAAATAGCAGCGAGGGAGCTGAGAGGGATTTTATTGAGTAGCGTGGGTACAAAATAAACGCACACTAAAAGAAGCACTCCATGCAGGATGGCGGATAGTTTTGTTTTTGCCCCAGCATTAACGTTGGCCGAGCTTCTCACTATGACTGCGGTTACAGGTAGACCACCAATACCTCCAGAAACAATATTTCCAACCCCTTGCGCTACCAATTCTCGGTTGGGAGGGGTGAAGCGTTTCATAGGATCGATTTTGTCAGCGGCCTCAATACTCAGTAGTGATTCGAGGCTGGCAACGATCGCGAGAGTGATTATAATTTGTATTTGTTGAAGACTAAAAATATGACTGAAGTCTGGAAAAGAGAAGAAAGAAGCAAACTCATGTAAATCTTTAGAAATAGGAATGTTCACCAAATGATTCGTCGCCAATGCATGATGAGGCATACTTACATTTATCCAAGTATTAATTCCAATGCCAATAGCCACTACCACTAGCGAACCCGGTATCATCGAGAGTACTTTATTTTTTTTAAAAAATGAGGTATCCCAAAGAAGTAAAATGGCGATAGATATGAATCCAATGACCATTGCTGCTGGTGTGGGGTCTGTAATTGCTGTCCAAACTTCTGTGAATGTATTTTGACCGTCAGATTGTATAAAGTTTTCGTCACCTTCGGGCACTGCGTCGTCGCCAAAGAAGTGAGGGATTTGTTTAAGAATCAAGATGAGGCCTATCGCTGCGAGCATTCCTTTGATCACTGATACAGGGATGTATTCACCAATAATCCCTGCTTTAATAAAACCTAAGGCTATTTGAATCACCCCAGCCACTACGATTGCTGCAAGAAAGACCTCGTAGCTTGGACTCCCTTTGATGGCGCCGGCAACTATTACAGTGAGGCCTGCTGCTGGTCCGCTCACGCTGACATGCGATCCGCTGAGCATTCCAACTACAATACCACCGACGATTCCGGCTATGATTCCTGCAAATGGCGCTGCATCAGAGGCTACGGCTACGCCCAAGCAAAGGGGCAAGGCAACAAGAAATACAACAATGGATGCAGAGATATCCGACCCAGCGCTGGATATGAAGTTAACAAAAGATTTTTTAGACATAATAAGTAGTAGTCGCGAAACTAATCAATTATTGCATTTTTAATACATATTTGAACTTTCTTACTAAATTTTTGTTTCAGAACAAAGCAAATCCGTATGAAATCAATCTTTTTGGCAATTGGAATGGGAGTTCTTTCCCTTTTTGCGCGCTTCAGATCTGTTGACAAGGCAGAATTAATTGTGAATACAACAACGAAGAATTTTTATGATTTCCAAATCGATGGTTTGGAAGGTGGCAAAATAAATATGGCTGATTACAAGGGCAAATATGTCCTTTGTGTAAACGTTGCAAGCAAGTGCGGTTTTACTCCACAATATAAGGGTTTGCAAGAGCTTTATGAAAAATTTGGCGAAAAGCTAGTTGTAATAGGTTTTCCATGCAATCAGTTCTTAGGCCAAGAGCCCGGAAGCAATGATGAGATTGCTGATTTTTGTGAGCGCAACTATGGAGTGAAATTTCCCATTTCAACAAAAATTGATGTCAAGGGAAAAAACCAGCATCCTATTTATACATGGCTAACCTCCAAAGAATTGAACGGTCTAGAAGATTCCAATGTTCTGTGGAATTTTCATAAGTATTTAATAAGTCCAGAGGGTAAGTTGCTCAAAGGTTATTCTTCCAAGGTGGAGCCTATGAGTTCTGAGATTACCTCATTAATTAAATAGTGGCTTTAATCTTGATTGTGCCGAAGTATTAACTTCGTCCCATGATTCGACTTCTATACTTTCTATTTATTTCAATCATATTTTTCTGGGGATGCAGTGGCAGCAGACCATTGCTGAAAGAAGCGCACACTCTTGAACAAGGTGGCCTGACACAAAAGGCTTTCGAGAAGTACAATGAAGTTTATGAGCAATATGGCAAACCTGAAGGTTTGGTGGGCATGCGTCGAATTGCTCAAGCAGAGTTGAACGCACAGTTTCAGTCTGCTCAAATGGAATGTATGCGCGGAAATTTTGAGAAAGCACTGGGTTTGTTTGAAGACGCATATTCTTATTCTCGTAAGTACGCTTCCTTACAACTTTCTATACCTGCATCTGCCGATAGTCAAAATGCTGGATGTAAGACAGACTATGTTAATTATCTTTATGAAAGTGCTGAAAGCGCAGTGAAAGACGAGCGTTACGAAGAAGCTCAGCAGCTTATAAGAAAATTACGTTCTTTTGATCGCAACAACAAGAAAGCCGAATATCTCGATTTGTTGAGTCGTATTTATCCTAATTATAACAAAGGTGTAAAAGCAATGGAGTTAGGGTACTGGCGAGAAGGCTTTGATTTTTTCAATGAAGTCGTGAAGCTAGATGCAGGGTTTAAAGATGCGCTGCAGCGAATGAACGAATGTTTGGAAAAGTCGAAGTTTACTATTGCCTATATTCCAGTAGAAAAAAAGAACATCGATAGCGGAACTATTAAATCATTGAGTGGTGCTGTAAAGCAGCGCATTCTGCAACTTCAAAGTCCGTTTATTGAGTTGGTTGAAAGGGAGAGTATAGAAGCATTGTTGGGTGAGCAAATGACAAGTATGACCGCCGCCTTTGACGAACAAAGCGTGATTGAGGCAGGTAGGTTGATTGGAGCGCAATATATTATTACGGGTGAAATTGTATCTTATGATCACAAAGTAGCACAGCAGCGCAGCTACGAAAGGAAGGGTTATCTTGGGCCTACTACCAGTGCAAAGAAGGTGAAATATATTGAAAACCGCCTTGGACGAGGTTTGGATGCTGCTTTTAAATTCCAAATACTGGATGCAGAAACGGGCCGTGTTTTTGCAACCGAGGTTATACCATTTTCAGATCGGGATAATGTAGTGTGGTCGGATTTTGAGGGAGATTATTCTAGACTATATCCAGGAGAATGGAAG
>JBILSZ010000001.1:0-99688 GCA_044371755.1 Flavobacteriales bacterium
CATTCTATTCTTAAAAGCTATCAAGACTATAAATGCAAAATCTTAATATGTTAAAATTGAAAATAAATTTAGATTTATTGAATTTATGAATTAAGTTCGCTTTGCTAATTCGAACTAGAAAACAAAAGAAGGCCTCGTTTCTTTCGTCAACAACTCCTTTCATTACCATGAAGCAACTCCTTACATTCATAGTATCATTCGCTTTGAACTTTTCCTTTTCCCAAACTTGGGAATCTTTGGATGGTGGATTGGAGTGCACAGAGCCTTCTATTGTTTCGACGATTATTGGTATTACACACGACGAAGCTTTGAATAGAATTGATGCCTTTGGATATTTTAGTGCTGACAGACAATGCAACGAATTTCTGCGATTTGGTGCTTGGACCGGGATTGATTGGGACAATTCGATTACTACATGCGGGAGTGCTCCTCATTCAGTTCTTAACTTCGGTAATGTCAAATATGCCAGCGGTCATCTTGTCTGTGGTACTTGGGACAATTACTTCTACAAACTACAAGAAAATGAATGGACTCTTGTTTCTTCGGTACCAGCGCTTCTTGGAACTTCTTTGTTGGCAGAAGTGAATGAGCGCTTTTATATTGGCGCGATGCTCGATGTCCAAGAAGGTGAAGAAGTACCAATGCTTCTGGAATACCATCCAGATATTGACGATTACACCATTATAGCTCAACGCGTAGATTTCAGTATGGTGAAAATGGCGGAAATTTTAGATTATAATGATACTCTGTTCATTGGGGGAAAATTTGACTGCTATAATTCCAGTTTACCACCAAATAGAATTTATTGTATCGCTAAGGTAGAAGACGGAACAATTGTAGAAGTTGGGCAAGGATTAAATCAGGTTAGTAATGTGTACTCAATGTGTGTACACCAAGACACTTTATTCATAGGCGGAATCTTTGGACAACAGAACTTTCCGGGATTTACCAATGAAGAGTATATTTTTTTGCTTTACTATGTTAATGGAGAATTAAAGCCTTATCACATTCAAACTAATGGTTACGTTACGAGCCTTGTATCTCATAACGATATTTTGTACGTCGGTGGTTTTTTTACCGAAGCAAATAATGAAACATGCCATGGTGTTTTTGCCGTGGATGATAGTGAAATGATATGGAAGAATACGGAACAATTCATGTCTGTGGATGGTATACTTGCAGAAGAATTTTCAGAAAGCGTTTATGACATGCTTGTCGTCGACGATCATCTTTACATCGCTGGTCGTTTCGAGTACATCGGTCAAGATGGACCGTATGGTAACATTGCCAAATTGAGCACACCACTTTCGCAATTCAGTAATTTAGCAGAAAGGAAAACGGATTGGAGTTTAGTGGTTTATCCAAATCCAGCAGAAGAAACCATCAAGGTGGAAGTACCAATCGGCGCAAAGGGAACTTTAGAAATCTTCAACAACCTCGGCCAACTTGTTCGGCTTGAAACCATCAATCAAACTAAATCCAATATATCAGTTTCTCATCTAAATGCTGGGATCTATTACTTCACCTTCCGAACCAAAGATGCTGTCAAGAGTCAAAGGGTGATGGTGAGGTAGTAGGGTAATAAGACAATAAGACAATAAGATAATAAGATAATAAGATAATAAGATAATGGGATAGTGTGGTAGATATTCGGAATTCGCAATTCGCAATTCGCAATTCGGAATTCAGAATTGCGAATTAGTCCTTGCGAATTAGTCCTTGCGAATTAGTCCTTACGAATTAGTCCTTACGAATTAGTCCTTGCGAATTAGTCCTTGCGAATTTTGTTTCATCCCGGGACTTCCCGTCCCCAGTTGGGACAAATTTCTATCTGGCACAAAACCCATCTTTTCCTGAAAGCGTTGACAGACTTGCCTTTCCGTGATTCATGGCACGGTGTGGCACAGCCCTTGGCTATAGGTGAGCAACTCAATAAACAAATTTTTAAATAACAAATTAAATCATTAAAACCATGAAAAAGTTTTTAGTTTTCACTGCTGCTATCCTCACTACTGTAGGTGTTTTCGCTCAAGGTAACCCAACAGCTTCTGCTACTGCTACAGCTTCTGCTAACATCATCCAACCATTGGAAATCGTTAAGACTGCTGACCTCGCTTTCGGTAACATCGCTTCTGGTACTTCTGAAGGTACTGTTGTAATCGCTACTGACGGAGCTCGCACTTCAACTGGTGGTGTAACATTGATCGAAGCTGGTAACGTTAGCAACGCTGCTTCATTCGACGTAAACGGTCTTGCTGATGCTTCTTTCACTATCGAAGTTCCTGCTTCTATCGTGATCGAAACAGCTGGTGGTGCTGACCAAATGACTGTAGACAACTTCGTATCTAGCCTCGGTGCTGATTCAGTTCTCGATGCTAACGGTGAAGCTAGTTTGAACGTAGGTGCTACTTTGAACGTATCAGCTCAACAAGCAGCTGGTCTTTACAGCGGTAGCTTCGACGTGATCGTGGCCTATAACTAATTCGAAATTCGAAATTCGGAATTCGCAATTCAAAAATTCAAAATTCTAAACTCCAAATTCCAAAATCCAAACTCTCGTTCTTTGTTCTTTGTTCCCGTTCTTTTCCCCAAAATGCACTTTTTTTACACAACTAGTTCTTTTTCGAGGGGGGTAAGTTCAAAAAAGTATACTTTTGCGCCATTAACCCCCCAAAAAAGATGAGTACAAATCGTTTTCAAGCACTTTCTGAACTTAACTACCGCCAGCCGCAAGAGGTAGAATCTTCTGGAAAAAGAGTTTCCGAGTACTTCGGTGATAACGTATTCGCATACTTCAAAATGCGCGAATACCTTACCGACGATGCGTTCGAAAAACTCATGGACTGTATCCAAAATGGCACCCGCATCGATCGCCAAACTGCCGATCACGTGGCTGCCGCAATGAAGGAATGGTCTATTCAAAAAGGGGCAACGCACTACACCCACTGGTTCCAACCACTCACTGGTTCAACTGCCGAAAAACACGATAGCTTCTTCAAGCCAATCGGAGATGGTCGTGCCATCGAAAAGTTCGACGGTTCAATGCTCGTGCAACAAGAGCCAGACGCATCGTCTTTCCCAAGCGGCGGTATTCGCAATACTTTTGAAGCACGCGGTTATACCCTTTGGGATCCTTCTTCACCAGCATTCATAGTTGGTAACACGCTTTGTATTCCAACTATTTTCATTTCATACACTTCTCACGCCCTCGACTACAAGATGCCTTTGATGAAGGCTTTGAACGCTGTAGACATTGCCGCTACGGCGGTTTGTCAATACTTTGACAAGGACGTAGTGAAGGTGAATACTTCATTAGGCTGGGAGCAAGAGTATTTTTTGATCGACTCTGCATTATATAATGTACGTCACGATATCGCGATGACGGGTCGCGCACTCTTTGGTGCTCGTCCAGCAAAGGGGCAACAATTGGAAGACCACTATTTCGGTTCTATCCCAGAGCGTGTATTGGCCTATATGCAAGACTTCGAACGTGAGGCGCATTTGTTGGGAATTCCTGTTACAACTCGTCACAATGAGGTGGCGCCAAACCAATTTGAGTTGGCTCCAATGTACGAAGAAGCAAACCTCGCTAACGACCACAACCAATTGGTGATGGACGTGCTCGAGAAGACTGCCCGCAAACATAATTTCCGCGTACTCCTTCACGAGAAGCCATTTGAAGGTATCAATGGTAGCGGAAAACACAACAACTGGTCACTCAGTACTAACACTGGTGTGAACTTGTTGAAGCCCGGTAAGAATCCAAAGAGCAACATGCAATTCTTGACATTCTTAGTGAATACCATCGCTGCTATTCACGAGAATGCGGATGTCTTGCGCGCTTCTATTGCAACTGTTGGTAATGATCACCGACTTGGCGCTAATGAAGCTCCACCTGCAATCATGTCTGTGTTCTTGGGTGATCAATTGAGCGCTATGCTCGATGATCTTGAAAAGAACATCAAAGCTGGAAAAATGACTCCAGAAGATAAGACTGTATTGAAACTCAATATCGGTAAGTTGCCACAAGTTTTCTTGGATAATACTGACCGCAACAGAACATCACCATTCGCATTTACAGGAAATAAGTTTGAATTCCGTGCTGTTGGATCAAGCGCCAACTGCGCGAATGCAATGATTACATTGAATACGATTGTTGCTAATCGTTTAAATCAATTTAAGAAAGATGTGGATGCACGCATCGCTAAAGGTGATGATAAGGATGAAGCGATTTTGAAAGAACTTCAGCGTCTGATCAAAGTAAGCAAGTCAATCCGTTTTGAAGGAAATGGATACTCTGACGAATGGGTAAAAGAAGCTGCTAAAAGAGGTTTGAGCAATTTGAAAGATACTCCAAGCGCGCTTCGCGTGTGGAAAGACAAGAACGTTCAAAAGATGTTTGAGTCGCTCAATGTATTGACACACGAAGAAATTCATGCTCGTTTTGAAATCGAAATGGAAGCTTACATCCGCCGTCGTGAGATTGAAGCACGCGTTACTGCCGATATGGCACTCAACCATATTTTGCCTGCGGCGGTTTCTTACCAAAGCCGTTTGATTGAAAACGTTCTAGGCTTGAAGGATGTTCTTGGAGCTGCAGAAGCAAAAACAGCTACGAAAACGCAGGTCGATCTGATCAAGCAAATCAGCGAAAACGTGAACGCAATGAAAGTGGCGATGGACAAAATGTATGCTGAAAAGGATAAAGCCGCCAAGTTGGACGTTGAGAAACAAGCTGATGCCTATTCTCAAAAAATCAAGCCGCTTATGGACACCGTTCGCGACCACGCCGATGCCTTGGAATTAATTGTAGACGATGAGGTATGGCCTTTACCAAAAATGAGAGAAATTCTATTTACAAGATAATTTTAGTTAAGTCACATAAAATGAGTGTGATAAGCGTCTAAAAGCTAAAAAAAAGCTTAGAAATACAATAAAAAGAGGTGGTTTGTTCATTATCGGCCGCCTCTTTTTTTTATATTAGCCCGCTGTTAACCCAAAGAAAAGCATGTCAAAACAAAATCTTATGAAAACCACGCGATTAATTTTATTCGCAACCGCTGCTTTATTTATTTCCACAATTGCCACCGCTCAGACAAAAGCCACTAAGAAGGCTGATGATGAGTTTGCTGTTGGCGGCTACACAGAGGCTGCAAGACTCTATAAAACAGCCGAAGTGGGTGTGAAAGATCTCACAGAAAAAGGAAGAGTTTTCTTCCAAATTGCTGAATGCTACAGACTTTCTACATTATTTAATATGTCGGAAGAATGGTACGGTAAGTCTATTACCGCTCAGTATTACAATACCAATCCTGAGGTGTATTACAACTATGCAATGGCTCTTCAGGAGCAAGGTAAGTTCGAAGAGGCTATCGCTCAATTGAACAAATACCTTGGAAAGGGTGGCGAAAAATCTAAAGCCAATGACCGCATAAAGTCTTGTCAAACAGCTGCGGATAAGAAGGCTGCTCGTCCAAAACTTCAAGTTGAAAATCTTACAGATTTAAATTCTCCTTCTTTCGACTACTGTTTGGTAGCTGCTGGAAAAAAGGATGAGTTCGTATTCTCTTCAGCTAGAAAAGAATCTACAGGAAGTGCCACTGACCCTATCACAGGTCAGGATTTCATGGACATTTTCATCTCTACAAAAGATAAAAAAGGAAAGTGGAGCACGCCAGTTTCAATCAGCGATATGATCAATACATCGAGCCATGAAGCTGTAGCTGGTTTTGATAAAGACTTTGGTTTCATGTATTTCACATCATGCAAATACGACGACCAAGAGCGCTTTGCATGCGATATCATGGTTTCGAAGAAATCTGGTGCAAGTGGATATAGCGTACCACGTAGCCTAAACATCATTGATCGCAATGCTGATGATAGCTCTAAAGTTGGACACCCAGCAATGACTCCAGACAGCAAGTATTTGTTCTTCGCATCTGATATGCCAGGCGGAAAAGGTGGAAGAGACATTTGGTACATGTCATACGATGCCAAAAACGATAAGTGGGGTAAGCCAACCAACTTGGCTTCAGTGAATACGAAAGGAGATGAGATGTTCCCATATATTGCAGCAGATGGTACATTGTACTTCTCTTCTAATGGAAGAGGCGGCATGGGTGGATTGGATATCTATAAGGCAGAAAAAACAGGTGATGCAGCTTTCGGAGCGCCAGTTGCTCTCGAATACCCTATCAACTCCTCTTCTGATGATTTCGGATTTATCCTTGAAGAAGGCAACACAGAGTCTAAGTTCAGCGGATACTTCACTTCAAGCCGACCAGGTGGTAAAGGTTTGGATGATATCTACTACTTCAAAGAGCCTCCATTGGAGTTTACTTTGGTAGCTACTGTTTATGACGAAAAAACAGGGTCACCACTTGCAGATTCTGATGTAACAGTGAAAGGTTCAAATGGTGATGATTATAAAATCAAAACCGATGGTAACGGTGGATTTACTTTGGATAAAACAAAAGTGAAGCCTGCTACCACTTACACAGTTTCTGTACAGAAGCCTGATTATATCGGAACTGGAGATAAGTTCTCAACAGTGAACATCGGTGTTTCTACTAACTTCGCTCGTGAGTATTTCTTGAAGCCTGTTCTTATCAACCAAGAGTACAAGATGCCAATGGTTTTATATCCTTACAACCAAGCAGAACTTCTTGTAGATGCTGAGGTGAACTCTCAGGATTCATTGAACTTCCTTTTAGACATCATGTTGGAAAACCCAAAGTATGTGGTACAACTTGAGGCGCATACAGACGCGCGTGGTGCTGATGATTATAACCAAAACCTTTCTCAGCGTCGTGCTGAAACTTGCGTAAAATACTTGATCAGCAAAGGAATTGAAGAAGGTCGATTAAAGCCAGCTGGTAAAGGCGAAAAGGAACCAAGAAAATTGGCAACTCCAGAAGCAGGTTTCCCAGCGGGCACAGTATTGACTGAGGCATACATAAATGGACTACCTGCTGATAAACAAGAGGCAGCACATTTGCTCAATCGTAGAACAGTGTTCAGAATTATTGATACGAACTACGTCCCTAAGAAATAAAGTTTTCACAGAAAACCATAACTTTGAGGCCTTCTCACACAGAGAAGGCCTCTTTGTTTATATCAACTCATGACAGACTCTTCCAGATATGCCTCGCGCGGTGTTTCTTCAGGTAAAGAAGAAGTACACGCTGCTATTAAGAATATCGATAAAGGATTATTCCCAAAGGCTTTTTGTAAAATTATTCCAGATCATCTCACAGGGGATGAAGACTACTGCGTGGTGATGCACGCTGATGGTGCCGGTACCAAATCTTCATTAGCCTACATGTACTGGAAAGAAACTGGGGATATAGATGTATGGAAAGGCATTGCACAAGATGCTTTGATTATGAATATCGATGACCTCTTATGTGTGGGAGCTACAGATAATATTCTGCTTTCTTCCACCATTGGTAGAAATAAAAATTTAATTCCAGGCGAAGTTATCACAGCGATTATCGAAGGAACCGAACGTTTGCTCGGTAATTTGCGACAGCAAGGGGTGAATATCATTTCTACTGGAGGCGAGACAGCTGATGTTGGTGATTTAGTGCGCACTATTATTGTAGACTCCACTGTGGTATGCCGCATGAAGCGCAGCGATGTGATTGATAATGCAAACATCAAAGCAGGAAATGTAATCGTAGGCCTTGCATCTTTTGGTCAAACAAGCTATGAGGATGAATACAATGGTGGTATGGGCAGCAACGGACTTACCAGTGCCCGTCACGATGTGTTTTATCATACCCTCGCCGAACAATTCCCAGAGAGTTACGACAATAGCATTCCCGATAACTTGGTTTATTCAGGCTCTTATTGCCTTACCGATTATGTAGAAGGTGCGCCATTGGATGCCGGGAAATTGGTGCTATCACCTACAAGAACGTATGCTCCAGTAATAAAGAAAATTTTGACCAGCCATCGTTCTAAGATCAATGGCATGGTGCATTGTAGCGGTGGTGGACAAACGAAGGTATTGCACTTCGTAGAGAATGTGCACGTAATTAAAGACGAGCTTTTTGATACACCTCCATTGTTCCAGCTCATTCAGCAAGAAAGCAATACCGATTGGAAAGAAATGTATAAGGTGTTCAATATGGGGCACCGTATGGAATTATATACCGATGAAGCAACAGCAAGAGATATCATTCGCATTTCTCAAGAATTCAATCTTCCCGCGCAAATCATAGGTAGAGTGGAGGCTTCGGATAAAAAGAAATTGACCATCCGCTCAGCGCATGGTGTATTTGAATACGAATAAGAAAATAACATGACGGATTTATTAGGAAAATTAGCGGCCATCGAAGATCGCTACAATGAGGTTGGTAAAATGATTACCGACCCTTCCGTGATATCAGATATGAAGCGTTATCCTGTATTGATGAAAGAATATAAGGATCTCGAAGAAATCGTAGAAGCGTACAATGCATACAAAAAACTCATCAACGATATCAAGTCTGCGAAAGAATTGCAGAGCACCACGGATGAGCCTGATATGAAAGCGCTCGCGCAAGAAGAGTTGGACGAATTACTTCCCCAAAGAGAGGGGATGGAAGAAAACATTAAGTTCTTATTAGTACCGAAAGATCCGGAGGATACAAAGAACTGCATTCTTGAAATCCGCGCCGGAACGGGTGGTGATGAGGCTTCTATTTTCGCAGGAGACCTCTACCGAATGTACACTCGGTATATCGCCAACAAAGGTTGGAAATACGAAGTGCTCAGCGTGAGCGAAGGAACGATGGGAGGATACAAGGAAGTTTCAATTGAAGTGAGTGGAGCAGAGGTGTATGGCACCTTGAAGTTTGAATCAGGCGTACACCGCGTACAGCGCGTTCCTGAAACAGAAACGCAAGGCCGCGTTCACACTTCTGCGGCTACTGTAGCTGTGATGCCCGAGGCAGAAGAGTTTGACGTGATAATAAATCCGGCGGATTTGCAACGTGACACCTATCGCGCCAGCGGTGCGGGTGGACAGCACGTGAATAAAACGGAGTCCGCCGTTCGTTTGACACACTTACCAACTGGGGTAATCGTTGCGTGTCAAGAAGGACGATCACAACACGAGAACTATGAAAAAGCACTCACGATGTTGCGAACGAGAATCTTCGAAGCTGAAGTAAACAGAAGACAAGAAGAGCGTGCGCGCATGCGTAAATCACTCGTGAGCACAGGAGACCGTAGCGCGAAAATTAGAACCTATAATTTTCCGCAAGGACGTGTCACTGATCACCGTATTAACCTTACGCTCTATAACCTCGATGCTGCCATGAATGGCGAAATCGATGAAGTAATTGAAGCACTCAAGCTCGCAGAAAATACAGAAAAACTGTTGGCCGCCGCAAACAACTAAATCATGAATTACAATCAACTGGTAAATATCATCAAGGAAAGAAAGTCCTTTCTGTGCGTTGGTCTGGACACAGACCACGCGAAGATTCCTGCGGGCATGTCAATCCTTGAGTTTAATAAAGCCATCATTGATGCCACGCGTCCATTTTGCGTTGCCTACAAGCCTAATATCGCTTTCTATGAATGCCTTGGTAAAGAAGGTTGGGATATACTCGAAGAGACAGTAGATTACATTGGCAAAGATCATTTTACCATCGCTGATGGAAAGCGCGGCGATATCGGAAATACAAGTAATTATTACGCAAAGACTTTTTTTGA
Organism: Flavobacteriales bacterium; assembly: GCA_044371755.1. GTDB lineage: Bacteria > Bacteroidota > Bacteroidia > Flavobacteriales_D > Sanyastnellaceae > JAIXWP01. Next base: position 9,706 of record JBILSZ010000001.1, read on the forward strand.
AACCTATGGTTTTGACTCAGTCACTGTCGCGCCTTACATGGGCAAAGACAGTGTCGAACCATTTTTACAACATAAAGAAAAGTGGGCGATCGTATTGGCATTAACATCCAATCCAGGTTCGATGGATTTTCAAATGTTGCAAGCAGGTGAGGAGCGCGTTTTTGAAAAAGTATTGCGCACCGTTTCTTCTTGGGGCGGTGTTGAGAATACGATGTTTGTGGTGGGCGCAACACGTGCTGAAATGCTCGCGGATATTCGCAAAATTATTCCTCAACATTTTTTACTTGTCCCCGGAGTTGGCGCTCAAGGTGGCAGTCTTGAAGAAGTGGTGAAATATGGAATGACCAATGATTGTGGATTGCTGGTGAATGCATCACGCAGCATTCTCTATGCCTCTTCAGGAGCGGATTTCGCGACTGCCGCTGCGAATGAAGCGAAGGCCATGCAACAACAAATGGCGGAGTTTTTATAATTTACAGCAATGAAAAATATTGTCGCTTTTCTCTTCGTCTTATTTGTTGCACTCAGCAGCAGCGGTCAGTCCTTTCAAGAGAGCATGCAGACAATAATGTCGGATAATGACATTCTTGGCGTTTCTGTGGTGACGCTGTGTGGAGGTGAAGTTGATCAAACCTTTCATGATGGTCTGGCTCGTGTTAACGGAAGTGTTGCCACTAATTCTAATACAAAATACAGAATTGCATCTGTGTCAAAATTGGTCACAGCTATCGGACTAATGAAGCTATACGATCAGGGGTTGTTTCAGTTGGATGATGATGTTTCTGCAGCATTGGGCTTTTCTTTACGAAATCCCGATTTTCCGAATATGCCTATCACATATCGCATGCTGTTATCGCATACTTCAAGCCTTCAAGAAGGAGATTTGTATGGAGATTTTTTAAGTGCTACTTATTCCAATCAGGGCGTTGGTTACTCGCTTCAGGATTATACCCAAATAGGTGGACAGTTTTATGATATCAGCGCCTGGTCGGTAAATTCACCGGGAACATATTTTCAATATTCGAATGCGAATTACGGTGTAATTGGAACGCTGATTGAAAAACATAGCAATCAAAGATTTGATGTTTACATGAGATCTGAAGTGCTTGAACCACTAAATATTACTGGTTCTTTTAATATCCATGATCTCGAAGATTTTGAGAATTTAGCTACTCTTTATCGTTTTCAAGGTGGTCAATGGGTGGCACAAGCTGATAATTTTCAGGGTATTGCTCCAAGCCCTGAAGATTTTTTAGGATATCAAATAGGAGATAATGGGTTTCTTTTTGCGCCTCAGGGAGGATTGCGTTGCAGCGCCGAAGAACTTTCATTTATCATGAAAATGCTCATGCAGCAAGGTGTTTTTAATGGACAGATTTTTTTACAACCTTCTACAGTAGAACAAATGATGACTCCGGCTTGGACATACAACGGGAGTAACGGGGACAATTACTTCGGGCTCTTTCGAAGCTGGGGCTTAGGCATTCACATTATCACGAATACCGTTGAAAACGACGTCATTTACCCAGGTGTTTCAATGAAAGGGCACGCTGGAGAGGCATACGGACTGGTTTCGGATTTTTATTTCAATGAAGAGTCAGGTCATGGCATTATTCTAATTATCAATGGTAAGCAAGGGGCGTATAGTTTTGGAGATTTTTCTTCTTTTTACAAGGTGGAGGAGGAGATATTTCAAGCCGCGAAAGAGTTTAGTTACAACGCCTGCGTCAATACTAACGAGAACTTATCTTCAAGAAGTATCAAAGTTTATCCTAATCCAGCATTCGATGTCATTCGTTTAGAATTTGCATCCAATTTGATCGGCCAAGAATTAAAAATCTATAATGCATTAGGGGCAGAGGTTTATAAAACCAGCATAATGGAAGCCAATGTATCTATTTCAGTTGGTAATTGGCCTTCGGGACAGTATTATGTTCAAATAGCAAGTGGTGATTCTATTTTTTTTCAAAAACAGTAAAGTTCAATGATCGAAGTAAGCAATGCAAGCTTCAACGCTACGGTGAAGCTGCTCGAGGAAGGAGCGACCATACCATTCATAGCTCGTTATAGAAAAGAAGTAACAGGCGGTCTCGATGAAGTGCAGATTGAATGGGTGAAAAAAGAATATCAACGTCAAGAAGATCTCAAGAAGAGAAAGGAAACAGTCCTTGATACCATTGCCTCACAAGGCAAGCTTACGGATGAATTGCGCCGCCGCATCGAGCAATGCGAGGATGCGCAGTTATTAGAAGATATTTATTTACCCTACAAACCGAAGCGTAAAACGCGCGGTTCCGTGGCTAGAGAGAACGGACTTGAGCCACTCGCCCAACGCATTTTTCTCCAAAATAATTTTGATATTGATGCAGAAGCTGAGAGGTTGATTTGCGATGCATTTCCAAATGCGGAGAAAGTAATCGAAGGTGCGAAAGATATCATTTCCGAAAATCTAAGTGAAGACGAATGGGTGCGCAGCGCTGTGCGCGATCGTTTCAATCGCTTTGCCACAATTCGCGCGCGTGTAGCTCGTAACAAAGAAACGGAGGGAGTGAAGTATAAAGACTATTTTGATTTCGAAGAAAGTTGGCAGCGCTCGCCATCTCACCGAGTACTCGCAATGTTGCGTGGCGAAGAAGAGAGCATGTTGCGTGTTTCCATTCAACCTGAAGAAGAACGCACATTAGAAGTTTTGCATCGCAAATTTGTACGAAGCAATAATGCAGCGGCCACTCTAGTCGAAGAAGCCATTACGGATGGGTATAGAAGATTAATTTCACCTTCGATAGAAAATGAATTTAGAGCGACCATCAAACAAAAGGCAGACGACGACGCGATAGCAGTATTCGCTGAAAACCTTCGCCAATTGCTACTTTCAGCGCCACTCGGAATGAAGCGCATTTTAGCATTGGATCCAGGATTCAGAACGGGATGTAAAGTGGTATGTCTTGATGAGGCAGGCAATCTTGTTCACGATAGCGTTATTTATCCGCATGAGCCTCAACTCGAAGTACGTGCATCGCAAGAAAAAATAAATACTCTCATTCAAAGGCTCAATATTGAAGCCATCGCTATAGGCAATGGCACTGCGGGAAGAGAGACCGATCAGTTCATTCGTTCATTCGTAATTGCGAAAGAAATAGAAATCTTCATGGTGAATGAAAGCGGAGCTTCTATTTATTCGGCATCAGAAATTGCACGTGAAGAATTTCCCGATAAAGATGTCACCGTACGCGGAGCTGTATCTATCGGACGTCGCCTCGCAGATCCACTTTCTGAGCTAGTTAAAATTGATCCCAAGTCGATAGGAGTGGGGCAGTATCAGCACGATGTGGATCAATCGAGATTGAAAGATCGTTTGGATACTGTTGTATTATCATGTGTAAATAATGTGGGGGTTAATCTCAATCAAGCGGGTAAAAGTTTGTTGTCATACGTTTCTGGTCTTGGGCCTAAACTCGCAGAAAACATTGTAGCATACCGCAAGGAGAACGGTGCATTCAAGAGCAGAGCTGAATTGAAAAAAGTGGCCAAGCTAGGACCCAAAGCCTTTGAACAATGCGCAGGTTTCTTGAGAATACCTAATGCAAAAAATGTTTTGGACAATAGTGCAGTGCATCCAGAGAGTTATGGCATTGTAGAAAAAATGGCGGCAGATTTGGGAGCGAAGGTGGAAGATTTGATCAAAAATGAAAGCCTGCGCAAACAGATTCAACCAGCTAAATATGTGACAGAAACGGCAGGTTTGCCCACTATCAAAGATATCATTGCAGAGCTAGCCAAACCAGGGCGCGACCCTCGTGAAAAGGCGGAGTCATTTGCCTTTGCAGACGTGCGCAGCATGGAAGATTTGAAGATAGGAATGGAACTTCCGGGCATTGTCACCAACATTACCAACTTCGGTTGTTTTGTAGATATTGGCGTCAAACAAGAAGGGCTCGTTCACATTTCTCAACTCGCCAATCGCTTCGTAAAAGACCCAAACGATGTAGTGAAGCTCCAACAAAAAGTGAAAGTAAAAGTCGTGGAGGTGGATATTCAGCGGAAGAGAATTGCGTTGAGTATGATAATGGCATAATTTGCTAGCCCTCGCCCCTCTGATTCGCCCCTCGCCATCCTACCACGTCGTGGAGAGCTTGGGCTGCTTTTGTCGGGGGCGGTAGAGATCAATGATGAAAGCGGTCACAATCACCACGTACTCACCTGCGATGATCCACCAATTTTCAAATCCAAAAGAATATAGAAAATAACTCGCCATCACAGCTCCCGAGGCTACCAAAGGCCAACGGTGATTAGAATACACCGCCAATACAATTGGCAAGGCGAGATACCAAGGATGTACGGTGGTAGCGCTGATGATGTAAATGAAATACACAATCAAGAGGGCAGAGATGGTGGATTTTTGTTTTATGAAAACATAAACAATCGCGGCAAATGCAGATAGCGCCAAGACAGGACCAATCTTCTCTATCAGATTATGTCCTGTGATCAATTCAAAAATATTTCTTACAATGAAATAAATAGATGCGTTGAATTCAAAATTGGTGAAATAAAGACCGAGGCTTTTGCCCACATGCGCCACCAACTCTGGCGTCAAAAAAGGAATGAATAAAAGCACGGCCACGCCCAAAGAAATCGACCCAAAAATGAAAGTGTTTTTCCAACCATATTTTTTTATCAAAAATGGAATAAAAAGAACAGGGATAAACTTTGTAGATACAGCAAAACCGAAGGGAATCGCTGCAAGCGCAATGCGATTGGACAATGCTAGAATAGAGGCCAACACAAGAAATAAAATCATAATAGCTTCGGGGTGCAAATTGCCCGTGAGCTCAATAATGATGAGCGGATTGAGCGCGTAAATACCCGCCAATTGTCCAGCCATCCCCCGCTTGATAAGGATATTCACCAAAAGCAACATGGTGATGATTTCAAAAATCAGATAGATGGATTTGAGAAAAATAATACGATAGGTGATGCTATCTCCAACGCCCGCCACGTCGGCAAACCACGAAGACAATCCCCACACAAATTGACAGACAGGAGGATAAACACTAAAGTAATTCTGAGAATTTAAATGTTGATACAGCGGTCCCGATTCATCGAAAATAGTATTCGGATTTTGAGCGCTCCATTCTTCTGGCGTGTACAAATAAGGATTCACACCCGCTGATACTTGTTCTGCATCCCAAATGAAACGATAGACATCATCTGATAAGCGTGTGCCGTCATCAAAAAGAAATACTGCTCGAAATAAAACGGCAAATATCAAAATGGTGCGCCATGAAAATAGCGAGCGATTGAACCACCAAAATGCATAGCCTGCAAATACTGCGGTGAGAAAAAGTGCAAACGAACGATAGTCGCTGCGATCGACCCACCAAGCCATACCAATATATCCGCCAAGGGATAAAAGGATAAATAAAATAGTAAGAATGATGGGAAACCCAGAGGCTTGTATCTTCTTAATCATTTTATGGAATTAAGCGCGGGCGTGTTTTACGGAATAAAAAGTCACAAACAAATATCCCAAGGTGAGCATGAAATGGAATGGGAACAATCCAAAGTCATCATAATAAAATGCGAGTGCTAATCCACCAATAAAGTAAAGAGCCATTAATGCTTCACCAATAGTGAGCGGACTGATTTTGACTGCGCGGTATTTCTTGTCGGTCCATGTTCCTTTTTTACCTGTAGAAATAGCAAACTTCGGTGTGCGAACGAATGCTGATTTTTTTCCAGTAAATCCTTCCAATACAGCTACAGCATTGTGTAATGACAATCCCATACTCACAGATAAGAACATTGGGAAATCAATCACAAATCGTCCAAGCTTACTAAAGAAAGGAGCCGGTGGGCGAGACACCCAATAAAAATATCCAAGAATAAAGAAGCTCACCAAGAAGGCAGAGGCAATCATGAAGAGTATTTGATATTGCTCAAAAGTGTTTTTGATAATCAACATCGGAACGCTCAACAGCGAAGTACCAAGGATACAGAGGAATACAACGGAGTTCATCAAGTGGAATGATGCGTGTACTTTGCGCGCAAATCCCAGCCCTTTTGCATTCAAAACACGAGGCATATTTTTCACAGTACACTCCGCAGCACCTTTAGTCCATCGGAATTGTTGTGCTTTCAAGGCATTCATTTCTGCGGGCAACTCCGCAGGACTTCCAATTTCAGGTAGATATATAAAATCCCAACCTTTCAATTGTGCGCGGTAGCTCAAATCCAAGTCTTCAGTGATCGTATCGCTTTGCCATCCATCGGCGTCGTAGATAGTGGTCTTTCTCCACACTCCAGCGGTTCCGTTGAAATTGATAAAGTGATGTCCGGCATTGCGCCCCATTTGTTCTACAGTAAAGTGCGCATCAAGACCAAATGCTTGAAGACGTGTGATAAGCGAATAATCTTCATTCAAATGTTCCCAGCGGGTTTGAACAACTCCTACTTTAGGATCAGTGTAGAAAAAAGGAATGGTTTGACGAAGGAAGTCTTTGCGCGGAATAAAATCCGCATCAAAGATCGCAACGAATTCGCCTTTGCAAATATCCAAACCGTAAGCAAGTGCGCCAGCTTTGAAACCTTTGCGTTCTGGGCGAATGATCTGTTTAATATCAAATCCCTTCGCCGCCATTTCTTCAACTTTCTTACGGCCCACTTCCAATGATTCGTCGGTGCTATCATCCAGCAATTGAATTTCCAATCTGTCTTTCGGATAATCAAATGCACATACAGCGTCGATCAAGCGCTCTACGACATAGAGTTCATTGAACACTGGAAGCTGTATCGTAACCATTGGCAGGTCGGCCTCTTTGATATCAGGTTTTACAAGTTTTCTTCTAAATCTTCTCACATAATGAATCGCGAGGTTCAATTGAACAAGTGAGTAAAAGAAAATGAATAGTAGGAATAGGCCATAGATGCATATGGCAATTAGTGCGAGTATTTCCACTGAGACAGGTAGTTTATAAACTGTATTTAAAAATGGTCTTGATTATCTTGTAGCCCGCTAAAATAGTACCTTTTACCGTACCGCTCACCTTGCTGACTCCAATTCGTTGTCTGTATTTTACTAACACCTCCTGAAAACGGAGTTTTTTGCGAATGGCTTTGATTTGCATTTCCACAGTCCAGCCGTAGTTTCTGTCGATCATTCCGAGGTTGTTTAGACTTTCTAATCGGATAGCGCGATAGGGGCCAAGATCGGTGAAACGCGCGCCGTAAATCCATCTGATAAGAGTGGTGGCAAGCCAATTTCCAAAAACTTGCTGGGGTGTCATGCTTCCTTTTTCTCTTCCCGCCGCGCTACGTGCGCCAATCACAAAGTCAGCTTTTCCCTCTCGAATAGGGGCGAGGAGAAGCTCCATTTCACTCGCGTAATCACTGTAGTCAGCGTCCATAAATAGAATCACATCAGCAAGCGGAGATTGAGCATTTGCCCATGCTATGCCTTTCAAGCAAGCCGCACCATATCCCTGTTCCGTTTCATCAAGCACCACAGCTCCCGCTGCCTTCGCTGCAGCTACCGTTTGATCGTTGGAATTATTGTTTACCACAATAATATGCCGCACTTCAGCGTGTTGAATGTCCTTCACCACGAGCCCAATGCTCAGCTCTTCATTATATGCGGGTATGATGATATCTACAATCACTTTGGTGAAAAGGGGGCAAATATAATAGAACTCCCTGAAGCGCTAGGATTTGTTAATAGTTCATAATGAAAATCATGGATAAAATCCATAATCTATAATAGACTGATTTTAAATAAGGTCGAGCATTCAGGTATTGATAGTTTCCATAGGACTTTTTTCATTATAGGTTTGGCTTTCAAATTCGTGAAAATTATTTTACCATGAGTTATCAAACCGAATCGGCTTCATCAGAGGCCGTAAAGACAGGAGTGAATGTGCCAATCACCGTAGCTAAAGGTGATGGTATCGGTCCCGAAATTATGGATGCGACGCTCCGAATTCTCAAAGCTGCCAACGCTAGACTTGACATCGAAGAGATTGAAGTAGGTGAAAAAGTTTATTTATCTGGCAATACAAGCGGTATTTCGAAAGAGTCTTGGGACTCAATCCGCAGAACAAAAGTTTTTCTTAAAGCTCCTATCACTACACCACAAGGTGGAGGTTATAAGAGCTTGAACGTGACCACACGCAAAATGCTTGGTCTTTACGCAAACGTTCGACCATGCATCAGCTTTCATCCTTTCGTAGAAACGAAGCATCCAGTAATGGACTTGGTTATAATCCGCGAAAATGAAGAGGATTTGTATGCTGGTATCGAACACCAACAAACAGACGAAGTAGTACAGTGCTTGAAGCTCATTTCACGCCCTGGTTGTGAGCGTATCGTTCGTTATGCATTTGAATATGCACGTCAATATGGTCGTAAGAAAGTGACTTGCTTTACCAAAGACAATATTATGAAGGCCACAGATGGTCTTTTCCACAAAGTATTTGATGAAGTTGGCGCAGAATATCTAGAAATCGAAAAAGAGCATTGGATTGTTGATATCGGAGCTGCGAAACTCGCTGATACTCCAGAAGCTTTTGACGTGATTGTGACATTAAATTTATACGGCGATATTCTATCAGACGTTGCAGCTCAAATCGCAGGCTCGGTGGGTATTGCAGGAAGTTCTAACATTGGTACCGAGTGTGCCATGTTTGAAGCAATTCATGGAAGTGCTCCACGCCGAGCTGGTCAGGACATGGCCAACCCAAGTGGTCTTATCCAGGGTGCTATTATGATGTTGATTCACATTGGTCAAAGTGATGTGGCCGAGAAAATCCAAAATGCATGGTTGTGCGCAATGGAAGACGGAATCCACACGTATGATATCTACAAGGAAGGTATTAGCAAGCAAAAAGTAGGTACTTCAGCCTTCGCTGACGCAGTTATCGAGCGCCTTGGTAAAACTCCACAGCAATTGAAAGAGGTGAAGCATGATACGAATGCCAAGCCATCCGCTCCATTCATTTACAAGCGCAAACCGGCCGCTGATAAGAAAATGGTGGGAATTGACGTATTCGTTCATTGGAGAGGTACCAACCCAGACGAGTTGGCCGCAATTGCAGAAAAGGCAAACGACGGCTGTCTTCAACTCGCCATGATTTCAAACCGCGGTATCAAGGTTTGGCCAAACGGTTTTAGCGAGACCTTCTGCACGGATCATTGGAGAATGCGATATATGTGTACCGATGAAAAGGCACATTTGCAATTCAACAATAAAATGATCACCCGATTCCTCGACAAGGTTTCTGATGCGGGATTGGAATTTATAAAAACAGAACACCTCTTCAAGTTTGATGGCGTTGAAGCCTTCTCTCTTGGACAAGGTCAATAATATCAAAGACTCGGATAAGTCTCGGTTTAAGTAGTATTTGGTTTAATAGTTTTACAACAGGTAGGTCATAACGATGACCGATGAATTAAGTGGACAAACAACAGTTTTTTTAGCAACAAGCTTATCCGACTTTCAAGCCTTCTCTCCCAACGGAGGGGAGGCTTTTTTTATGATTAAAACATTTTAATATTCAATTTTGACAATTCAACCCTTAATTTCGTATCCACGTTTGTATAACTTAACGGTGTTAACTTTCTTTGTTTCGAAATAAAAAATGAACAGCATAAAAGACAGAAGAGCTTTGGATAAAATAGACCTCAAGCAGCGGATATTGAATGCGGCACGAGAGATATTCCTAGAGCAAGGGTATGATCGAACCTCTGTTCGAATGATTGCAGATAAGATAGGTTACAGCGCTACCACCATTTATCTGCATTTTCAGGACAAAAACGAAATATTGCATACCCTGTACACCGAAGGTTTTGAAATCTTAAATAGTAGAATGGCAGTGTTGCTGCAGGTGGAAGATCCCTTTGAACGCATGAAGGCGATGGGGAAAATGTATGTAGACTTCGCCATGAGCAACCCCGAACTCTATGATTTAATGTTCATTCAAATTTCACCACTAACCAAACTCGAAGAAGAGCATGAGCTTTGGAAAGAAGGGAACACAGCTTTTGGCGCATTGAAGCAGACAGTGGCAGATTGCATTGAAAAGAAGTATTTCCCTTCTCACGACGCCGAAGTAACAGCATTTGTAATCTGGAGCACGCTCCACGGCATGATTACGCTGCATCACAGAAACCGCTGCACCAAAGTAATCTCCGAGCCCAACAAAGAAAGAATTGTCTCTCTTGGTCTCGAAGCTTTTCATCACCTTCTGGGTTCGCTTAGGAAATAGTGCAATTGTTTTAATAGAAAAATCTATCATTCCCTAAAGGGAACAGGGATTGCTTTTTTTTTAATTCAAAAGTTAACACTGTTAAGTAAATAATATCATTATGCAAGTAAGACTTTATCCCATCCGCTTCTTTTTGGTGCTTTTTAGTATTGTATTAATACAAGCTTCTACGGCTCTATCTCAACCTCAATCGCTCCTCAACTCCTACATCGAAGAAGGGTTAAAGGCTAACATTGCGCTTAGTCAAGAAACACTTGAAATCGAACGCGCTATGATTCAACTTCAAAACGCTTCTTCTTTGTTTTACCCGACAGTAGCATTCAATGGAAGCTTCACTAGTGGGGAAGGAGGACGATTTTTCAATTTTCCATTAGGAGATATTGTTAATCCCGTCTATTCGACACTGAACCAACTCACCTCATCCAATGCATTTCCTCAGATTGAGAATTCAGAAGCTTTTTTGAACCCAAAAAACTTCTACGATGCTCATGTGCGTGCATCCATGCCTCTGGTCAACACAGACATTATTTACAATAAAAGAATTCAGAAAAGTCAGGTTGAAGTCCGTACCGCAGGATTGCTGGTCTATAAACGAGAGCTAATCAAACAAATTAAAACCGCATACTTCCAGTATGCGCAGAGTGTTCAGGCCATTGATGTTTATACCTCTGCTTTAGGTTTAATCGAACGCACGCAATTGATCACAGAAAGTTTGGTGAAAAATGGAAAAGCTATTCCTGCGCAGCTGAGTCGGGTTCAAGCGGAAAAAGCGAAGATTGAAGCTGATTTGAATTCAGCTACAAATCAGTCGGTAAACGCGCGATCCTATTTTAATTTTCTCATCAATCGCCCGTTGGATGCGACTATCGAACTGGTTGCTGTTGCCAACAAAATCACAAGCCTTTCCGATTATGTTTATAAAAATCGCGAGGAAATTAGAATGCTGGAGAAAGTAGTTCTCATTCAACAAACGGTACTGCAAATGGAACGCTCTTTTGTTGTGCCCAAATTGAGTGCCTTTATAGACCTTGGCTCGCAAGCAGAACAGTGGCGCGTCGATGAAAAATCGCGATATTATTTACTTGGTATTCAGATGGACATTCCCATATTTGAAGGTGGTCGAAACACGAGAAATACGAAGCTTGCAGAAATTCAAGTAAAAGATGCTCAACTTGAGTTAGAAAACACTCAAAAACAATTGCAACTCGCCATCAGCGTTGCCAGCAACAATGTGCAGTCGGAGATTGATAAACTGGAGTCTGCAAAGCAGATGCAAACCGCATCTGCGGCTTATTACTCAGCCATTGAAAACGGATTTAAAGCTGGCGTTACTCCTTTACTGGACTATCTCGACGCCCGAACACAACTCACCAATGCTTCATTGGCGCTCACGATACAAGAATTTAAACTCGCAGAAGCTATTGCTCAGTTGGAAAGAGAAAGCGCTGCCGATATCATTAATAATTAACTCTTTTACCCATGAAAAAAATATTATTCTTTGCATTGTCGATTTTATTTTTTGCTTCATGTTCAGATGAAAGCACAACATCGGAAAATATACCCTCTGCCTCAGATGCGATTCCTGTTAAGGTTATGCCTCTGGGCAAGGTGGACATTTTGAATCCAGTATACGTCTCGGGACAATTCACTACCACTGAAGAAAGCACGCTTTCTTTCAAAACTGGAGGAGTGATTGAAAATGTGTTTGTGCAACAAGGTGACCGTGTTCAAAGCGGACAGCTTATTGCTAAGTTAGTGCTGACAGAGATAAATGCTCAGGTAGAACAAGCCAGAATAGGCTTGGATAAAGCTAAACGAGATTTTGATCGAGGCACCAAACTTCTTCAGGATAGCGTCATCACTACAGAGCAATACGAGAACTTAAAGACCTTCTACGACTTATCTTCTAAGCAGTATGAAGCAGCGAAGTTCAACCTATCTTATTCAGAGATCAGAGCTACTTCAAGTGGAGTCATTTTGGAACGCTTCGCAAACGCAGGGCAGATTGTAGGCCCTGGAAGTCCGATAGTAAGATTCAATGCATTGACGGGAAGTGATTGGGTGGTAAGAGCTGCTATTGCTGACAAAGACTGGTCGCGTGTAGTAGTAGGTGACAGCGCAACGTTGAAAATCAATGCACTGAATTTGCATTCCATTAAAGGAACTGTTATTCGTAAATCAGAAGGAGTGGATCCTTACACTGGTTTATTCCTAGTCGATATACGTCCGTCCCAGACCTTATCAAATCTCGCAAGTGGACTTTTTGCGGAGGCTATTATTTCACCAAGAGTAAAACAAAATTCATGGCAAATACCACTTGAAGCGGTGCTGGATGGTGATGGCAAACAAGGATTTGTATTTATTACCAATGATGAAAAAAAAGCGGAACGGGTGAAAGTTAGTATTTCGTCTATCGCAGGCGGCATGGCGAGTGTAGTAAGCGGACTCGATAATGCACAATGGCTCATCGTGTCTGGAGGACCTTATCTTAACGATCAATCAAGTATTCTTATTCAAAAATAATTGCCATGAAAATTTCAGTTTACGCGGTAAAAAATTACCAGTTCACGCTTGTCATTTTCTTAATGGCAATAGCCCTGGGAGTCACTACGCTTTTGAGCATGTCGCGTTCAGAAGACCCTGAATTGAAGGCACCCGAATTTCCTGTGGTGGTTATCTACCCTGGTACTTCACCAGAAGATATGGAAGATCTGGTGGTGGATAAACTCGAAAAGAAAATCAGCGAGTTGGAAGACATGAAACGAATTAAGACGACCATTCAAGATGGAGTTGCTGTATTGAACGTCGAATACATTTACGACAGCGATGTGGATGAAAAATATCAGGAATTGGTGCGAGAGGTCAATGGCATGCGCTCTGAGTTGCCCGAGGAGGTGTTGAGCATTGAAGTGCAGAAAATTATTCCAAGCAATGTGAACATCATTCAAGCAGGTGTCATTTCAAATTCGGCGTCGCGAAAACAATTGAAAACGGAGGCAGAGCGTTTGGAAGAGACTTTAAAAGAAGTTCCTGAATTGAAAAATGTAGAGATTCATGGTATTCCTGATGAGGTAGTAAAAATAGAATTGCAATTGGAAAAACTGGCATCTATGAAATTGCCTGTTAATGCGATTCTTGGCGCGGTGCAAAGTGAGTTGGCCAATATTCCAGGAGGCAGTATTGATGTAGGAAACAAAGCCTACAACATCAAGACTAGTGGCAATTATGCTGATATAAATGAGATTAATCAAACCGTTGTTTATTCGTTTAATGGAAATAATATTCGTATCAAGGATATTGCAAATGTCTATGTCGATTTTAAAGATGAAACTCATATCACTCGTATCAACGGAAATAGGGGAGTCTTGGTCACGGCAGCACTCAAGCCTGGTAACAATATCAGTGATATTCAAAAAAAATATCAGGTAAAAATTGAAGACTTTAAAAAGACATTACCTTCAAACATAGCGTTGGAGTTGACCTTCGATCAGGCGGATGATGTCAACAAACGATTGTCAGGCCTCGGTTTGGACTTTATAATCGCAATTCTTCTTGTTGCCTTCACGCTTTTACCGCTTGGTGGAAGAGCCGCTTTGGTGGTCATGATTTCGATTCCTCTTTCATTAGCGATTGGTTTGGTAATGTTGAATGTGTTGGGCTATAACATGAACCAACTTTCCATCGTAGGACTGGTAGTTGCGCTTGGTTTGCTCGTTGATGATAGCATTGTTGTGGTAGAAAATATTGAACGTTGGCTGCGAGAGGGACACTCACGAATGGAAGCAACGATTAAAGCGACGCAGCAAATAGGTCTTGCAGTAGTAGGATGCACAGCCACGCTAATTATCGCTTTCTTGCCGTTGGTATTTTTACCAGAAGCATCAGGAGATTTCATTCGCAGCTTGCCTATGGCAGTGATCACTAGTGTATTGGCAAGTATGATAGTGTCGATTACCATCATTCCTTTTTTATCGAGTAGAGTTTTAAAACAACACGAAGGACATTCTCAAGGAAATTTATTCTTGAGAGCTCTTCAAAAAGGAATTCACAAATCGTATGCTCCATTTTTGGATAAAGCTCTAAATCGCCCTTGGATGACTTTACTTGTAGCCGGAGTTATATTTATTGGATCATTGCAATTGATGCCTGTTATAGGGTTTTCATTATTCCCTGCTTCAGAAAAGCCTCAGTTTTTGGTGAATATCAAACCACCGTTGCAGACTTCGCTGGGCACCACAGATAGCATTGCACGCTACGTTGAGAAAGAGCTTTCGCAAGTGGAAGAAATAAAATTTTATACGTCAAATGTAGGTAAGGGCAATCCGCGGATTTACTATAATGAAGTTCCTGAAAATGAACGATCAGATTTTAGTCAAATATTCGTTCAACTTCAAGACGATGTCAATCCTGATGAAAAGTTAGAGGTAATCGAGCGCCTGCGACAACATTTTAATGGATTTATTGGTGCAAAGATTGAGGTGAAAAATTTTGAACAAGGACCTCCGATTACTGCGCCTGTTGAGGTGCGCTTGGTGGGTGATAACTTGGATTCTCTTCGGGCTTTAGCGGCGAACGTTGAGCGGATGCTCAAGAGTATGGAAGGTACAATCTACGTGAATAATCCTGTCAAGAATTTGAAGTCAGATATTCAAGTTGAAATTAATAAAGAAAAAGCAAGTCAGTTAGGCATTCCGACAGTTAATATCGATCGAACGGTGCGCTTGGCTGTGACTGGATTAGATATTGGAAAAATGCCCTCCAATGGTGACGATGAATGGTCGATTCTAGTGGGCACAGGGAAAGATTCCAAGCCCGATATTCATGTTTTCGATCAACTATTTGTTGATAATCAGAGTGGTCAGTCCTTTCCGCTTTCACAAGTAGCAGATCTTTCATTGAATGCTTCTCCATTGTCCATTGATCATTATAATAAAAAAAGGATGGTAGCCGTCACAGCCTTTGTAGATAAAGGGTTTCTTGCGGATGAAGTGATTGCTCAAACCATTGAAAATATGGATGAAATGCCCCTTCCGCGAGGATACAGTTATGCAATGGGTGGAGAGTATGAGTCGCGTCAAGAGTCATTTGGAGGCTTCGGAACGATCATAATTATCACAATATTCCTGTTTATAGCGATTTTGATATTGCTATTTAAAACGTTCAAGAGCACACTCATTGTTTTGTCTGTAATTCCTTTGGGAATGGTAGGTGCTTTGATTGCGCTATGGATGACTGGCAATTCACTATCATTTGTTGCGATTATAGGATTGATAGCGCTGGCTGGCATTGAAGTAAAGAACTCAATCTTACTGGTTGATTTTACCAATCAATTGCGAAAGGAAGGAAAAGGTCTGGAGGCAGCCATACGTGAGGCGGGGGAAATAAGGTTCTTGCCAATTGTATTGACTTCGCTTACAGCCATCGGTGGACTTATCCCGATTGCTATTAGCACTAATCCCTTGATTGCACCGCTTGCAATAGTCTTAATAGGAGGTTTGATTAGTTCTACGCTTCTGTCGCGTGTAGTGACTCCCGTGGTTTATAAAATGATTCCTCCAGCAATAGAGGATGAAAAGGAAATGGGGGCGTAGAATGATGGTTGGAGGAGTGTGGTTAATTCTTTCGAATTAATGCTTTTGTTTTTTAAAAGGGAGGACTAATGCATCTACCTTTCGAAGAATGTCATCGCACTTCTCCACTATCTTTTTTCCTTCTTCGGTCACTGAAATTGGGAGGGTATTGCGGTCGAAAATGACCACGTCTAATTTCTCTTCGAAAGTTTTGATTTGTTGACTAACAGTGCTTTGATCAGCGCTACACTCCTCGGCAGCCTTGGAAAAACTACCATGTTTGGCCACAGAAACAACATACTGCATTTGGCGGAGAGTAACTATCATTCTTCGAGGTTTTGAAGCGAAGATACATGCAACGATCTCTTAACGTATCACTAACCTAGACGTTCTTTTTGATTTTTTAATAAAGACCTGGACCTCGTACACCCCAGAATTCCACTCACCTACCGATAGCTGATTTTGAGGCACCCCGTCATAAACCGTTGCTCCCAGTGCATTGAAAATCAGCATTCGGTCGCCAGCGGATGCATCCTTTACATCAAAATAAACGAGATCCTCGGTAGGATTCGGATAGATTTTGAATTCCGAATTTTGGATTTCTTCAGTTGCAACTGAGTTGCAAATCACCATGTTGAGCTTTTCCCAGATGTCATCGTTATATGTCGTCGGCACGAGGTATTCATTTCCATCGGGAGCATCGCCCATTCGCACCACAAGGAGATTCTGACTGGGAACTACATTGAGAATCTGTCCATTTTTACCAAGGGCCGAGTACATATCAATTGGAGCCGCTTCCATAGGTGTGCCTGGAAAAACGAACTGCAAGCTTGGGATCATAAAAGAATCTTCGGAATTGAGCCACCACAGATAACCATAAGATTCATTCAAATCATTGCTTGGGGTAATCATATCATTGAAATATTCCATGTCGGTCATCACAGGTGTGCCATTCCAAGTTCCCTCGCCGAGCATTAGAATACCAAAACGTGCCATAGATCGGGGTCTGCTATAACATACGTTATTAAAGCCATTTGGAAGATAGACGCCATTAATTCCAGTAATACTCGATAAAGTACTGGTTAGGTATTGATTGATACTCTGCCCTGTAGAATAAAAAATAACGCTATCTAGCAAGGTGTAAGGCGCATTGTGATAAGACCAACGAGTACCCGGCTCTGCCAGATATGTGAGGCATTCAGGATTGGTGCAATGTATATCCTCAACATCATCATTCAAGCCCGAGGTCATGGTCAATTGGTGGCGTATGGTAATTGCGGCTTCTTGTTCGGGCGTCATCATTGTCCAACCTTCGCCTAGATAATTAGAGCTACTTTCATTAATGTCAAGGTACCCTTCTTGTTGAGCCATTCCCACTAAAAACGCAGTAAGACTTTTGCCCGCAGAAGCCCAATACCAAGGGGTGTTGGTGGTGTTACCATTAAAATATTCCTCAATGACGATTTTCCCATCTTTAAGCACTAAGAATGCCCTCGTATTGGTTTCTTCTAGAAAATCCAAAAGCGCAGGAATTTCATCTGCACACCAATTTAATTCTTCTGGAGTAGTGGTTTCCCAAGTTTCACTACCCACTGGAGGAAAATACAATTGTTGACTATTCGAATAATTATATGAAATGAGAATAATCAAAGTATAAAGTATGCGTATTTTCATATGGTTGAATGTATTGACCCTTATGGATATACTAAAATGCGAACAAATCAGTTGGACGCAAGGTTTTCCAAAAGGTTTAACGAAGTTAACATTATGTCCGAAAAAATCATAGAGGTTCGCAACATATCCAAGAAATTTGGAACTTTTCAAGCAGTGAAAGATGTGAGTTTTGAGGTAGATAGAGGTGACGTTTTTGGTTTTCTCGGACCAAATGGCGCAGGAAAGAGCACTTCCATTCGCTGCATGCTATCTCTGATTACCCCGGATAGCGGAAGTATCAAGTTATTTGGAAAAGAGCTTGCCTACAATCGGGCAGAAGTCCTCCGAAAGGTAGGTAGCATTATCGAAAAACCTGATTTCTATAAATATCTCTCTGCGGCTCGAAACCTCGAAATATTTGCGCGAATCAGTGGCAAACCAGCCTCAAGTTCAAAAATTCATGAAATGATTGAATTCGTAGGCTTGAAAGGTCGTGAAAAAGATAAAGTGGGCGGTTTTTCCCATGGAATGAAACAGCGTTTAGGTATTGCTCAAACCCTAATTCACGATCCAGAATTAATCATTCTCGATGAACCCACCACAGGCCTCGATCCGCAAGGAATCATCGATATCCGCAATTTGATTATCTCTTTGAGCAAAGAAAAAAATAAAACCATTCTACTTTCCTCACACCAGCTTTCTGAAATAGAAATCATTGCCAATCGCATGGTGATCATCAATAAAGGTCGGTCAATTATTGAAGGTAATGTCTCTGAACTGCTCAATGCACAGGATCTGGTGGTACGATTGGATGTTGATAATAAAGAAAAAACCGAACGCTTGCTCGGTGATTCGAGTTTGGTACATTCTTACATGTCAGATTCATCGGGTATTGAAGTAAGTATAGTGAAGGAAAATATACCGCAGCTTATTCACCACTTATCTACCAATGATATTGCGGTTTTTAGCGTGGAGTCGAAAAGAAAATTAGAAGATTATTTTATAAAAATGATAGCCGAAGCATGATTCTCAAAAGCACTTGGAACGAATTTATTAAAATAGCGGCCAAACCTCGCAGCTATCTGGGAATTGGAGCAATCACTGTTTTGGTAGCTGTGATTCTATTCGCGCTGAAAGCCGATGGAATGTCATTTATATCTTTTGTAACGTCTTCTTTTGAACAAACCTTGTCTTTTCAAGGAGACATATTGAATGGTAATCTCGTCGCGTTTATTGTGCTTCAAATGCTTGTGATTCACATTCCTCTACTTGTAGCTCTTGTCACAGGCGATTTGATTTCAGGTGAAGCAGCAATGGGCACCATTCGAATGTTGGCTACAAAGCCAATTTCTAGATCTCAATTATTAATTTCAAAGTTCTTGGCTGGTGGTGCTTATACACTGCTAATTGTGATATGGCTTGGAATTATGGCGGTGGTCGTGGGCAAATGGATGTTTGGCCCTGGAGACTTAATGGTGCTCAACAGCGATGGCCTCGTGATTCTTCAAAATGCAGATGTTAATTGGCGCTACGTAGGTGGATTTGCTGTGGCGTTTCTCGCCTTATTAACTGTGTCATCTCTTTCCATTACACTTTCTTGTTTTTCAGAAAACTCCATCGGTCCAATTGTTACTACCATGGCGATTATCATACTTTTCACCATCATTGGTACGCTTGATGTTTCGATTTTTGATAATGTGCGTCCATTTTTATTCACTACACACATGGCTGCTTGGAGGAGTTTCTTCGAAGAGCCTTTGCCCACACAACAAATTTGGAATTCTGTTATAATTTTAGTAGGGCATAATGTGATTTTGCTTGCCGTGGCGCTACTAAAATTCAATAAAAAAGATATTACTTCATAATGAAAAAATACGTGTTTACCCTCGTCGCCGCTCTGTTGGCTCTGAGTTCTACAGCTCAAGACGCCACGGCGATTATCAACAAACTCACCCTCAAAATGAACAAGGTGAAAGATTATTCTGCCGACGCTGTCATTACCTCTGACATTCCCATGGTAAAGATTCTACCTTCGAAAGCAGTCGTATATTACAAGCAAAAAGATAAGTTCAAAATCGATGCGAAAGGCATCGCTATCGTTCCCAAACAAGGCATCAGCGATGTTACCAAATTGCTCGCAGATCCTAAGTCATACAATCCTATTTACATGGGTAAGGAAAAGTTAGGAAATGTAATGACAGAACTTGTGTCGCTCTTTCCTGCTAATGATACTGCGGATTTGATTCTCGCGAAATTATGGATTGACCCAGTCAATGATATTGTGCTCAAATCGCAAGTCACCACGCGCAGCAGTGGTATGGTCACGGCAGCTTATACCTACGGAAATCAAATGAAATGGGGATTACCCGATAAAATGGTCTTCACTGTAGACGTCAAGAAGTTTAAAATACCGAAGGGCGTCGCCACAGATATCAACCGCAATACTGCGAAAGATGGCGGCAAGGACACCAAAAAGACAGGGGAAATCAAAGTAGATCTGACCAATTATAAAGTTAATATTGGTCTCAAGGATGATTTTTTTAAGGAAAAAAAATGAGGCTTTAGAAGTGTTGAAAAGTTGAAAATCGCATAGAATATTCCTGAATAAGATTTATGGAAGATTTTGTATGATTGTGGATACATTGCAACCGTTTTTAAACCTTAATTATTTATCCAAAATGAAAAAAACAATTTTTGCATTAGCTGTCGTGATTTTTGCTTGGAGCTGCAATCGCGATAAAGAAAACGAGGTGGTAGAGTTGAGTGGTGGAAATGTTTTGCAATCAAAAGAGCAGGCAATTGTTTTACCCGATAATCCCCTTTCGAAAGAAGAAGTCGATAATGTGCTCAAAGCTTTTCTCACGCGAGAACACGATTTTCAATGGGAATGGGTCGGCCCCGAAGTGATTTGGTCCGCATCTCATTATGGTGATTCCTCAATTGCCATTGGTTACAAACCAACAGGCATAGGTGATATCAGCGAGTCGCTGCATAGCATCGATATCAAAAGTCCTCGTTGGCGACAGACCCATGATGCACTGATTAATGTGATCACCGAAAATCTTTCTAAGTCATTGGGAAGAACAATTGAATTCAGAGAAATTCTTGTAGAAGATGATCCCATTCTTCCCATTATTACTGTAAAACTGGTAGATCGCGCAACGGTACAAGCGCTGATGAATCTAGAAAATATCCGTTACATCGAGCCTATCGATTATCGCTTGGTAGAAGATGAAGGCGAGCGCAGTTCTTCTGGTTGCAGTCCTTCTTCGCAAGCCTTGAATAGCGCTGATTATAGCGTCATCAGCCCAAATTCATTATTGCCTTGGAATTATAATAACCACAGCATTCCTGCAGCTTGGAACATTGCTCAAGGTTCTGGTATTACTGTGGGCGTATTAGACGCAGGTATTAGCAGTTCGCAAGCGTTATTAAATTCCAATTTCAATAGTGGAGATTCAAACGTCGGTCGCCCACGCACCATTGGATATACATTGGGTACCACAGCTTTTACTACATGTTCACATGGAACAGCTATGGCTGCAACGGCCGTAGGACCAAGAAATTCTAATGGTGCCACAACGGGCGTGGCGTATCGCTCAGGGTTATTCTTCGTTCGTTCTTGCAACGATGTGGTTCTTGATGGTTCATCTGAGAGAACGGCTACTAAAAATGCTTTGGTAGCGCTTGGAAATAATACTTCTGTGAAAGTGATTAGCATGTCCATCGGAACGCCATTTTCAAGCAATGTTTTATTGGATGGTTTGAATTATGCGACGGGGATGGGCAAGCTGGTAATGGCTGCCGCAGGTACGAGCTTTAGTTGGACCAGTTGGTGGGGTGTTGTTTATCCAGCAGCATACAGCAATGCCGTGGCAGTGACAGGCGTGAACGAAAGCAATAATACCTGTTCAAGTTGCCATGACGGAAGCGAAGTAGATTTTACAATCATCATGGAGCGCAATGCCAACGATGATCGCAATAGCCTTGCACTTGCTCAAAGCGGCAATAGCCCAACCTATATCGGAGGAAGCTCCGTTGCTACCGCTACGGCAGCTGGCATCGCAGCGATGGTGTGGAGTGTAAAACCATCCCTCACGCGCTCGCAAGTGATTTCCATATTACAGCAATCCTCGCAGTATTATCCAGGCACCAGCAGCACCAAAGGTTACGGACAAATCAACGCCCTAGAAGCCGTCACCATTGCTGGAACGTATTGATGAAACGGCGATAGGAGATAGGAAATAGGAGTAGGAATAGGGGGAGGAGAAGGATTTAAGAGACGCGATTTATCGCGTCTTTTTTTTGAAGTGAAAAGCTTTTGAGCGATTACATCAGCACAAATAAAATAACTCACTTCAATTTTCAATTCATCTCCAATGTCACCACTCGCCGCGATGCATTACATCAAAAAAACTTTTCAGAACAATCTTATTGTAAAAAGTACAATAACCCCACAATCTTCCATCAACTGGCCTACTAGCCCACTAGCCCACTGGCCTACTAGCCTACTGGCCTACTAGCCCACTAGCCTACGTTCCACAAAACGTCACGTATCCTTTGTCATGATTCAACGGCGCGCTATTCCACTCGGGGCGTTTATGCTGCGGGGTGTAGGGTGTTTTGATGTGCTCTAGCAAATCATACAGCGGCGCTAAATTGCCGCTCTCCGAAAGGTCCAATACAAACTCAACGACGTGATTTCTTGGAATGAATGCAGGATTCACTTGCGCCATCAATAGTCGCGCTCCTGACATACCATTGGTTTGTTGCGCGATGCACTTCTCCCATCGCACAAGCCATTCTGGATGTATTTCTTTCAAACTGCTGCCTTGAAAATGATGGTCCAATTCAATCAATGAACGAAATGTATTGGTATAATCCATGGCGTTTTTATGCATGTACTCCATCAAATCGGTAAGCAATTGCTTGCTTTCATCAGTTAATTTTTCAATGCCGATTTTTGATAGCATCATTTGATACCATTGACCAATGAATATTTTTTCAAAGTCATCCAACACCGCTTGTGCGAGCTCGATGGCTTTATCTTCATTCTCGTCAATCAATGGTAGCAATGCACCTGCGAGCACACTCACATTCCAATGTGCGATGAAAGGTTGGTTTTCGAATGCATATCGACCTTGTCTATCAATGCTGCTGAATACTGTTTTTGGATGATAATGATTCATGAATGCACACGGACCGTAGTCGTAGGTCTCGCACGCAATTCCCATGTTGTCGGTGTTCATCACTCCATGAACGAATCCTACGCGCAACCAATTAATAACGAGTGCTACTTGTTTTTCCAATACTGTGCGCACCAGTTCTAGTGCGGGTCGCGGCGTTTCTAATAGATGCGGATAATGTCTTTGAAGTGTATAATGAAGCAGCGCTTGTTGATCTTCGATGCTCCCAAATTGTCGCGCATATTCAAACGTACCTACACGAATGTGACTGCTCATTACACGCGTTAGAACAGCGCCGTTGTGTGTCGTCTCGCGATAGACGGAATCTCCAGTGGATACAACAGCCAAACTGCGTGAAGTTGGAATACCGAGGTGAAACATGGCTTCGCTAATGATGTATTCGCGCAACATTGATCTCAATGTAGCACGACCATCGCCACGCCTTGAATAAGGCGTTTGTCCTGCTCCCTTGAGTTGAATATCGTAACGCTCGTTGTCTGATGTGAGATGCTCTCCCAAGAGAATGGCACGTCCATCGCCAAGCATGGTGAAATGTCCGAATTGGTGGCCTGCGTAGGCTTGAGCAATGGGGACAGAACCTTCCAAGATTTTATTTCCAGCTAAAATATTTGAATAAGAATCGACGTCTGATTTATCTCGAGGAATATCTAAAGCTTCGGCAAGCGCTTCATTGAAGATAAGGAGTTGCGGATTGCTTGCAGGCGAGGGAAGCACCTGCTTATAAAATATTTCTGGAAGTTGGGTGTAAGTATTGTCAAATCTCCAAGGCATCGCACATCAAATAAGACTGCAAGATAGATACTTTACACGTCCTTTTCTGAGCGTTGCTTTCTGCGGGCGGAGGAGCTCGGCAGCACGGCAAGTCCTATTTCGAAACTACCCGATGGATTATTTCCATTGTGAAAGGGAAATTCGTCCGCTTTTAGAATGGGTTTGGCCGCAGTGCTTTCGTTATAAGGTCCTTCGGGTGCTTTGGTTATCTTTTTAGCCTTCTTTGTTTTGGCTTTTGATTTCATGCCTTTCGCACCGGCCCCGTTTGTGAGCACTTGATCAGCAACTTTGCGTATCAACAAGGCCTCTTTCTGACCGATACGGCCATCATAAATAATTTCTAGAGGGTTGATGCCAAACAAAGCTTGAGCAAATGTAACAGCGGCTAAATACGTTCCGGCAGGCGAGGGGTGACTCCCGTCTGGATCATAAAGTTCGATATTAGGATATTGAGTACGCAAATTTTTCCATACATCACCGACCTTCACAACTTGCGCCCCTATTGAATCGGCTATTTGTTGGTAGCGAGCGGCGAGCAAACTGTCCATACCTTCATAAGTAGCCACGGGCGGCCACATGGGACCATTTTGAGCGTCGCCATTCTTGCGACCCCACGTGCGATAAAACATTAATTTCGAAGAAGGATTTTGAAGTCGAATACTATCGACAAGTGCTTGTAAAAAAGGAATGCTCTCTTGGGCAATAACAGAGTCGGGGAGACTGAGCATCTGACTTTGTTCCTGCAAAATGACGATGTCCCATTTGTCTTTTTTTATTTTTTCAAAAGTATTTTTATCGGCAGCATGACGGTGCCAATAATGACCACCTGGAGTGGCGTGATCGAATTCTAAAACCAATTTTTTATTGGTAATGCTGGATGCACAGGCGGCAACCGTACCGGGCAAGTCATACATGTGGGTATAACTGTTACCAATAAATAATACCTTGAGGGTGCTGTCTTGAGCCACCACCGAACCGCTGAATAGTCCAGCAAAAAGGAGAGAAAGGGTTCGTTTAATATTCAAGCTAAACATAATATTTTTCGCAAATCAAAATCTGAACCAAAGATAGGGGAAGAAGGAACAAGGAGGGAAAGAACAGGGAACAAGGGATTTTTGGGAACAAGGGAAAGAGGTCCCTGTCGCAAGTCTCCAAAATCTCCAAAATCTAATCTCCAAAATCTACTCTCCAATCTCCAAAAATCTCCAATTTCCAATCTCCTTTTGGCGTTCCCCGCTGGCGCGGGGCGGGCTTTCCGCTTCAATCTTTTTCTCGCTTCGCTCAAAAAAGGATTTCCGCTTCAATCCCTAACGCAGCCGCAGCTCATTCGAAATTCTGAATTCGAAATTCGAAATTCCAATCTCCAATCTCCAATCTCCAATCTCCAAATTCCAAACTCCTTCCGACGGCTATCGGGACTATTTGTTATTCATTCCGAATTTCGAATTCCGAATCACTAGTGTCCGGTAAAATTTTATAATCGCTATTTTTTGGCTTGGAAGTATTGATTTACTTGATGTGCTATTCCAAATTGAAAAGTATACCCCCCCCCTTTATTTTCTATGCGCTAGAAAAAAGGTCTTCAATAACTTTTGCTTCTTCTTTATTTAGGGCTTTATGTGGGTTATCCAAAAACTCAATAAGCTTAAAATAACTTAGAAGATGAAGCCTTAAAATGGTTGCAACCGTGGTGAATGCGTATCGCCTATCCTTTACTTTCTTCTGTATGACCTTCGTGAGTAGGTCTGCAAAAAATGCGATCCATATCTGGATTTTAATGGCGTTCTCGCTTTCTCCAAGAAAGTTTCTAAGTTGACAGTTCTGCTTGAGTCTCTTGAAGACGATCTCCACTTGCCAACGTTTCTCGTAGAGCTGCGCTATAGTGAGGGCTGACATGTTAAGGTTGTTAGTGACAAATTCAAACGTGCGATTGTTTTTACTATCGTAGTATGTCACAAGTCTAGCCTTCAAGCGCTTTTGCTTCTTATTGGTTTGATTTCCCAAGCTTATCTCGCGGTCATCCAAAACACCATTGGCTTTTTGATGGTCATCAACTTCTCTAATTTGCGTTGTTTCATACACCCACGAGGTGGTAAGTCGCGTTACCCAAGTGACACTGTCCTTTGTTAGACGCTCGAACTGTACAAAATTGACATAGCCCTTATCGAAGACAACAATGGAGTATTTAGGGAGCCTTATTTCGGCCAGTACATTACCATCGCGGCTTGCAGCAGAGGCGAAGACCAGCATATCAGGAACATCAGTAGCTGCATTTAATAGTGCATGTACTTTGATTCCGCCCTTTCTCTTACCATCAGATGGCTTCCGGCCGGCGGCTGGAAGGATATCATTAAAAAGTGTAAGGACTGTTGCATCAAGAATGTAGAGGCTTTTATCCAAAAATGCATTTCGGCTGTCCGATAAAAATGCCCCAAATTGACTCAAGAGGGTAAAGTACAAATCTTGAAAGATTTGAGGATTTCTACGCTCATTGGCCTCGGCAAGGGTACTCTTTTTGGGAAGATGTGACAGTCTTAAGTGGTTTAGTTTTTCCATGCCCCCCGTCATTCCAACCTCGATTCCTCTAAGAGAGTCACACTTTTGGAACTCCGCGTACAGCATCGTTATGAGATGGTGAAAAGAGTAAATTTCTTGACATAGCGGTCGCCATTGTGTTTGTTGACAATGGTTTGAAATTCTTTAATAGGAATGTGATTTATTATCTGACTAAAGATCGGCTGTCCGGAAAAAAGTGCATTTTTGCTCATGATATTAGAGTTTGTAGCAAAGCGAAAATACCAAACAAAAAAGCGAGCTGAATCGTCAGCTCGCTTTTATTTTTTCCCGGACAACAGTGATTATGAATTATGAATTACTAACGCATTGCGTTTGACGAATTCGCTCACTTCATATTCCATAAATGTCATCTCTACTGGGATTTCCCCAGTCCCAATTTCCAACCTCCAAATTCCCTTGTTCTTCTGTTCCCTTGTTCCTTGTTCCTTGTTCTTCGTTACCTAACCACCTTCTGAATCCTCGCCTCCCCATGGGTGGTGGTGAAATTTAAGAGGTAGACGCCACTGCCGGAAGGTAGGGTGATGTTGGTAAAGTCGTTAGTTCGTTGAATTACCAACTTGCCTGTTACGTCATAGACTTCAAGAGCGACTATTTTTTCAGTATTTGAAATAATCAATTGATCATTTGAAACAAAACCGAATACTTGTTCGGTTTGAACCGAATGTTCATTCGGTACGCTTACCACAGCGCATGGGCCATTTGGATCGTCGTAAGTTCCGATAAACCACTGCGCTTGCTGTTCAAATATCAAGGCTTTTGCTTCTTCCTTTATAATAGTGGTAATGTCTGCACTTATATTGAAATCGAAAGTGATGGTTGTGGGATCCGCTCTAAAAATAGTGGTGAAAAATGCTACCGCCGCAGCATAAGATCCTATGGCTGACGGGTGACTGCCGTCGCTGGTGTACAATTCGATTTCGGGGTGATTGGTGCGAAGTGCGCGCCACAGCTCGCCTACAGGAGATACAATGGCTTCATTATCTGCTGCCATTGTCATGTATCGTTCGGATAGCAAATCGTCCATGCCTTCATAAGTGCACACCGGTGGCCAATTAGGACAGTTTTGTGCATCTCCATTTTCACGCCCCCATGTCATATAGAATACGGTTTCAGCACATTCGTTGAATTCTAAGATTTGATTGTTGAGCGTTTCTGCAAAAGGAAAGCATTCACTTTCTACCTGTGATAGCGGGAAAGATGGAATTTGTGATTGTTCTTGAAGCACGACGAAATCCCAATCGCCTTGTTCTATTAGCGATTGACTAGTTGCACTTTGTGAATGCGCCTGAAAAGTAGTGCCGCCAGGAGTATTCGCTCCAGTGGTCATTTCAAATCCAGCAGAAGCCGCACAATCACTAACGAGCTGCGGAAGATTATTATAAGCAGTATAGCTATTGCCAAGGAATAGAACTCTTGTGGGTTCGTCTTGAGCTTTTACTAATTGTATAAACAACAAAAAGGGTAGGAGGCAGAGGTATTTCATTGGTCTATTTTTTAATTGACTCATTCGAACGCAATAAAGTTGCAAAAAAAAATCCCTTCCGTGAGGAAGGGATTTTTATGGCTATGGTTTGACCGTATTTTAAGTGTTATTCGCTTACGACTTTGTCGCCGCGCTTTGCTACTAGATTTACGTAGTCTTCACTATTTCCTACAATCATCTTCTGGAAGCGACGTACTCCTGATCCCGCTGGAATTGGGTGACCAACGATTACGTTCTCTTTCAATCCGATGAGGAAGTCTGTCTTACCTTGTACAGCGGCTTCGTTCAATACTTTGGTAGTTTCCTGGAACGAGGCAGCAGAGATCCATGATTCGGTCTGCAATGACGCTCTAGTGATACCTTGAAGCATTGGGCGTGCTGTGGCAGTGATAGCAGGTCTTGATTCAACTTCCTTCTTGTCCTTGCGCTTCAACTGTGAGTTTTCATCTCTCAATTGACGCACAGTGATGATCATACCTTCTTTGAATCTTTCAGATTCACCGGCATCAATGATTACCACTTTGTCGAACAACAAATCGTTTTCTTCAACGAATTCTGCTTTATCAACGTTTGTTCCTTCTAGGAATCGAGTGTCACCAGCATCAAGTATTTCCACCTTGCGCATCATTTGACGTACGATTACTTCGAAGTGCTTATCGTTGATTTTCACACCCTGTAGGCGATATACTTCCTGAATTTCATTCACGAGGTACTCCTGAACTGCAGTAGGACCTTGGATATCGAGGATATCTCCTGGAGAGATCGCACCGTCAGAAAGTTGCATACCAGCTCTTACGAAGTCACCGTCCTGAACAAGGATGTGCTTAGAAAGTGGGATGAGGTATTTCTTCTCTTCACCGGTACGTGATGTAACTGAAATTTCTCTGTTACCACGCTTGATCTTACCGTATTCTACGATACCGTCGATTTCAGATACTACGGCTGGATTCGATGGGTTACGTGCTTCGAACAATTCGGTAACACGTGGAAGACCACCGGTGATGTCACCACCACGACCTGCCATTCTTGGAATCTTCGCTATGATAATACCCTTACCGATTTTTTGTCCGTTTTCGATGTTGATGTGAGCACCCACTGGGAGTGAGTAAACTTTCACCACTTCTTTATTACGAACAACTTCAATGCTTGGGTTTTTCTTTTTGTCTTTTGTCTCGATGATGATTTTTTCGGAGAAACCTGTCTGTTCATCGACCTCTGTTTTGAAGGTAATACCTTCTTCAACAGCGTCAAAATGAATCACCCCGTCTTCTTCGGTAATGATCACCGAGTTGAATGGGTCGAACTCACATAGTACATCACCTTTCTTCACGCTTGCACCAGGCATTACGCTGAGGATAGCACCGTATGGAAGGTTTGTAGTAGTAAGAACGCTTTGTGTTTTCTCGTCAATGATCTTGATTTCAGATGAGCGAGAAACGACGATGGTTTTCATTTCACCTGAATCCATCATTCTTTCTACTGTTCTCAATTCATCTATTTCGATCACACCGCTATACTTTGCTCTGATATCGCTTTCGATGGCAGATGCTGAAGACGCACCACCCGTGTGGAATGTACGGAGGGTAAGCTGCGTACCAGGTTCACCGATAGACTGAGCGGCGATAACACCAACTGCAAGTCCTTCTTGAACCATGCGTGCTGTAGCAAGGTCGCGACCATAGCACTTTCCGCACACACCGCGCTTGCTTTCGCAAGTCAATACTGAGCGAATTTCTACTTCTTCAATTCCTGCAGCTTCGATAGCTGTAGCTACATCTTCATTTATTTCCTGACCACCTTCTACGATGATTTCACCTGTTTCTGGGTTAGCTACATCATGAACGCTAGTGCGTCCGAGGATGCGCTCACGAAGTGTTTCTACCACTTCATCGCTCTTCTTCAATGCAGAAGCCACAATACCTCTGAGAGTACCACAGTCCACTTCATTGATGATCACGTCTTGAGCAACGTCTACGAGACGGCGGGTGAGGTAACCTGCGTCAGCCGTTTTCAAGGCCGTATCCGCAAGACCCTTACGAGCACCGTGGGTAGAGATGAAGTACTCAAGGATTGAAAGACCTTCCTTGAAGTTTGCAAGGATCGGGTTTTCAATCATGTCTTGACCACCAGCAGCGGCGTTCTTCTGTGGCTTAGCCATCAGACCACGCATACCAGCGAGCTGACGGATCTGCTCTTTAGAACCACGAGCTCCGGAGTCAAACATCATGTAGATGCTATTGAATCCTTGCTGGTCAGTCTTAAGACGATCCATCAAGATATTGGTCAAACGAGAGTTGGTATTCGTCCAAATGTCAATCACCTGGTTATAACGTTCGTTATTGGTGATAAGACCCATGTTATAGTTATCGAATACTTCTTGAACTTTCTGACCTGCTTCACCTACGAGCTTATCTTTTTCAGCAGGAATTACCACGTCTGAAAGTTTGAACGACAAGCCACCTCTGAAGGCCCAATAGTAACCAATGCTCTTCATATCATCGAGGAACTTGGCAGTACCTGCGATACCCACCACTTTGAGGATATCACCAATGATATCGCGAAGGGCTTTTTTAGTCAAAAGCTGATTGATGAAACCAACCTCTTTTGGAACTACTTCATTGAAGAGAACGCGACCAGCAGTGGTCTCGATAATGCTTGCATTACCAGCGATATCTGTCCAACGAACTTTGATATGAGCATGAAGGTCAAGTTGGCCTTCATTGAAAGCGATGATTACTTCTTCTGGAGAATAATAAGTCTTTCCTTCGCCTTTAGAAGGATGTTCTTCTGTACCTTTTCTTCCCTTGGTGATGTAATAAAGACCAAGTACCATGTCCTGAGAAGGAACGGTGATTGGCGCACCATTAGCAGGGTTCAAGATATTGTGCGAAGCGAGCATCAGCATTTGCGCTTCCAAAACGGCAGCGCTACCTAGAGGCACGTGAACGGCCATCTGGTCACCGTCGAAGTCGGCGTTGAATGCCGTACACACGAGTGGGTGAAGTTGAATTGCTTTTCCTTCAATAAGCTTTGGTTGGAAAGCTTGAATACCTAGTCTGTGAAGGGTAGGGGCACGGTTGAGAAGAACAGGGTGTCCTTTCAATACGTTTTCCAAAATATCCCAAACAACAGCTTCTTTTTTATCTACAATTTTCTTAGCTGACTTTACTGTCTTCACGATACCACGCTCGATCATCTTGCGAATGATGAACGGCTTGAAGAGCTCGGCTGCCATGTCTTTTGGAAGACCGCACTCGTGAAGTTTCAATTCTGGTCCAACGACAATTACCGAACGAGCTGAATAGTCAACACGCTTACCGAGAAGGTTCTGACGGAAACGACCTTGCTTACCTTTCAAAGAGTCAGAAAGTGACTTCAATGGACGGTTGCTTTCTGTTTTCACAGCAGAAGACTTGCGGCTGTTGTCATACAACGAATCCACAGCTTCTTGCAACATACGCTTTTCGTTTCTCAAGATCACTTCTGGAGCCTTGATTTCAACGAGACGCTTTAGACGGTTGTTTCTGATGATCACACGACGGTATAAGTCGTTCAAGTCAGAAGTTGCGAAGCGACCACCATCAAGTGGAACAAGAGGACGAAGTTCGGGTGGAATCACCGGAACCACCTTCGTGATCATCCATTCTGGACGGTTCACGATTCTTGTATTCGCATCACGGAAAGCTTCTACCACTTGAAGACGCTTCAAAGCTTCGTTTTTGCGTTGCTGAGAAGTTTCTGTATTCGCCTTGTGACGAAGGTCGTAAGATAATTCATCGAGATTCAGGCGGTTGAGGAGCTCATAAAGAGCCTCAGCACCCATTTTCGCGAAGAATTTATTAGGATCCTTGTCATCAAGGTATTGGTTTTCTTTTGGAAGTTTATCCAAGATATCCAAGTATTCTTCTTCGGTAAGGAAGTCGTTTACTTGAAGTGAAATACCCTCTGCCGTTGTAGCAGGACCAGCATTGATTACTACATATCTCTCGTAGTAAATAATTTGATCGAGCTTCTTGGTTGGCAATCCGAGCAAATAACCAATTTTATTGGGCAATGAACGGAAGTACCAGATGTGAGCCACAGGAACAGTAAGGGTAATATGACCCATACGTTCGCGACGCACTTTCTTTTCAGTTACTTCTACACCACAACGGTCACATACGATACCCTTATAACGGATACGCTTGTATTTACCGCAGTGACATTCGTAATCTTTTACCGGACCGAAAATTCTTTCGCAGAAAAGACCATCTCTTTCGGGTTTGTAAGTCCGGTAGTTGATCGTTTCAGGCTTCAAAACTTCACCATGAGAGCGTTCCAAAATATCTTCTGGAGACGCCAAGCTGATAGTGATCGAGCGGAAGTCACTGTTCGGGCGGTTTACTTTTTTTGCTTGAAGCATATTCTTATGAATGTGTATCTAATTTATTATTTTCTTGAAAAGCTTAGTTCTGGTTGAGCGTAATGTTCAATCCGAGACCTCGCAATTCGTGCAACAATACGTTGAACGACTCAGGAATACCTGGTGTAGGCATGTTTTCGCCTTTCACAATGCATTCATAAGCCTTAGCGCGACCAATCACGTCGTCAGACTTCACAGTGAGAATTTCTTGGAGGATGTTGGCAGCACCGAATGCTTCGAGCGCCCACACTTCCATTTCACCGAAACGCTGACCACCAAACTGTGCCTTACCACCGAGCGGCTGCTGAGTGATGAGCGAGTATGGACCGATGCTACGTGCGTGCATCTTGTCGTCTACCATGTGGCTCAATTTGATCATGTAAATCACACCTACAGTAGCCTGCTGTTCGAAGCGCTCTCCTGTGCCACCGTCATAGAGGTAAGTCACACCAAAGCGTGGAACACCAGCCTCGTCAGTAGTATTGTTGATATCATCAATGGTAGCACCGTCGAAGATTGGTGTAGCGAAACGCTTACCAAGCTTCAATCCAGCCCATCCAAGAATGGTTTCGTAAATCTGACCAAGGTTCATACGAGATGGTACCCCGAGTGGATTGAGCACAATGTCTACAGGAGTACCATCGGCCAAGAAAGGCATATCTTCATCACGTACGATACGTGCTACAATACCCTTGTTACCGTGGCGACCTGCCATCTTATCACCCACTTTGAGCTTTCTCTTTTGAGCAATATAAACTTTAGCAAGTTTCACAATACCCGCTGGTAGTTCATCACCAACAGTCAATTGGAATTTCTTGCGCTTATAACTTCCAAGAAGTTCATTGTATCTCAGGTTGAAATTGTGGATACAACGCTTCACCAATTTGTTTATCTCTTCATCTTTCGTCCAACCTTCAGCATTGATAACGCTGTAGTCGAGGATAGAAAGTGATTTAACAGTAAACTTCGTTCCTTTCTTGATTTGCTCTTCTTTGAAGTAATTGAATACACCTTGACAAGTGTTATCTTTTACGATCGCGATGAGCTTATCAACGAGGATTTTTCTCAAATCAGAAACTTCCTTCTCGTGCTCTTTATCGAGCGCTTCGATGATCGCTTTCTCATTTGTCTTAATTGGCTTCTTATCTTTAATCGTTCTGCTGAAGAGCTTCTTGTCGATTACCACACCGCTAGCAGCTGGTGGCACTTTCAATGAAGCATCCTTCACATCACCAGCTTTGTCACCAAAGATGGCGCGGAGAAGTTTTTCTTCAGGAGTTGGATCTGTTTCTCCTTTAGGAGTAATCTTACCAACAAGGATATCGCCTTCTTTCACTTCTGCACCTACGCGGATCATTCCGTTTTCGTCGAGGTCGCGTGTAGCTTCTTCGCTTACGTTTGGAATGTCTGATGTCAATTCTTCAACACCACGCTTAGTGTCGCGCACTTCTGTAGTGTATTCATCTACGTGAATAGAAGTGAAGATATCTTCACGAGCAACGCGTTCAGAGATTACAATCGCATCTTCGAAGTTGTAACCTTTCCATGGCATGAATGCTACTTTCAGGTTGCGACCAAGAGCAAGTTCTCCGCCTTTAGTACCATAACCTTCTACAAGGATTTGGCCTTCAGTTACACGTTCACCTTTCACCACGATAGGGCGGAGGTTGATACACATGCTTTGGTTTGTTTTACCAAACTTCTTGATATCGTAAGACTTCACTGCTGAGTTGAAGCTCACCAATTCATCTTCTTCGCTGCGCTTGTAGCGGATGCGTACTTCGTTTGCATCTACGAATTCAACCACGCCTTCGCCTTCTGCTGTGAGAAGAACGCGGCTATCTTTAGCAACGCGACCTTCGAGACCAGTACCCACGATTGGAGCTTCAGGACGCATCAAAGGCACAGCCTGACGCATCATGTTTGATCCCATCAGGGCGCGGTTCGCATCATCGTGCTCAAGGAATGGAATGAGTGACGCCGCGATCGAAGCGATCTGGTTTGGAGCCACGTCCATGAGGTTGATATTGTCTGGAGAGATCACTGGGAAGTCACCTTCCAAGCGAGCCTTCACTGTTGAAGTAATGAAATTACCTTTCTCATCGATCAAGGCGTTTGCCTGTGCGATAACCTTGGTATCTTCATCTTCAGCGCTGAGGTAGGTAACGCCATCATTGGTCATTACTGCCTTACCAGCTTCTACCTTGCGGTAGGGAGTTTCGATGAATCCTAGTCGGTTGATCTTTGCGTATACACACAAAGAAGAAATCAAACCAATGTTTGGACCTTCTGGAGTTTCGATAGTACACAAGCGACCATAGTGAGTATAGTGTACGTCACGAACTTCGAAACCTGCGCGTTCTCTTGAGAGACCGCCGGGCCCGAGTGCCGACATACGACGCTTGTGAGTAACCTCTGAAAGAGGGTTCGTTTGGTCCATGAATTGGCTCAACTGGTTCGTTCCGAAGAACGAGTTGATAACTGAGCTCAATGTCTTGGCGTTGATCAAGTCGATAGGAGTGAAGACCTCGTTATCACGAACGTTCATGCGCTCGCGAATCGTTCTTGCCATACGGGCAAGACCCACTGCAAATTGGTTGTACAATTGTTCACCAACTGTACGAACGCGACGGTTTGACAAGTGGTCGATATCATCCACATCTGCCTTTGAGTTTACGAGCTCAATAAGGTATTTGATGATGAAGATGATATCTTCTTTCGTAAGTGTACGCTGGCTAGATTGCGTATTCAAACCGAGTTTACGGTTGATACGGAAACGGCCAACTTCACCAAGGTCATATCGTTGTTCGGAGAAGAAGAGTTTGTCGATGACGCTGCGAGCTGTTTCCAAATCTGGTGGCTCTGCGTTACGCAACTGACGATAGATGTATTCTACCGCTTCTTTTTCTGAGTTCGAGGTATCTTTTTGGAGTGTATTGTGGATGATAGTGAAATCAGCAGAGCTGCTTTCTTCTTTGTGGAGGATGATAAATTTCGCTCCACTATCCACGATAATATCGATGTGGTGGTCTTCGAGCACTGTTTCGCGGTCGAATACCACTTCATTACGTTCGATAGAAACTACTTCACCTGTATCTTCATCTACGAAGTCTTCGATCCAAGTCTTGAGTACACGAGCAGCGAGACGGCGGCCGAGGACTTTTTTAAGACCAGATTTTGAAACCTTTACTTCTTCAGCAAGGTTAAAGATTTCGAGGATTTGACGGTCGCTCTCATATCCGATTGCGCGGAGTAGGGTAGTGACTGGAAGCTTTTTCTTGCGGTCGATATAAGCGTACATAACATTGTTGATGTCAGTAGCGAATTCGATCCACGAACCTTTGAAAGGAATGATACGTGCGCTGTAGAGCTTGGTACCGTTAGCGTGGCGGCTTTGACCGAAGAATACACCAGGTGAGCGGTGCAATTGGGAAACGATGACACGTTCAGCGCCATTGATTACAAAGGAGCCTTGTGGTGTCATGTATGGGAGTGTTCCCAAATAAACGTCCTGCACGATGGTTTCGAAATCTTCGTGTTCAGGATCTGTACAGTACAACTTAAGTTTTGCCTTAAGCGGAACGCTGTAGGTTAGACCTCGTTCGATACATTCATCGATGGTGTATCGAGGTGGGTCGATAAAGTAATCAAGGAATTCAAGAACGAATTGGTTTCTTGTATCAGTAATGGGGAAGTTCTCAGCAAATACTTTGAAGAGACCTTCGTTCATTCTGTTTTCAGGGTTTGTTTCCAATTGGAAAAAATCCTTGAATGAAGCCAATTGGATTTCTAGGAAATCCGGGTATTCGTAGAAACTTTTGGTTGAGGAAAAACTGATCCTCTCATCCGTTTTTTTCAGCGTTGCCAAATCGTTGACTTTTTTATGGTAAAAAAAATGCTGCCTCGTTTTTATTAGAAAGGGACGTTGCTAACCCTTTATAACAACAAAGTATAAAACAAGTTTAGGCCACCTCACAGGGTGAGAGGCCTAAACTTGATATTCAAATAGTTGTGATATTACTTGATCTCAACTTTTGCTCCTGCTTCTTCAAGTTGTGTTTTCAAAGCGTTTGCTTCATCTTTGGTAACACCAGTCTTGAGAGGCGATGGAGCCTTGTCTACTGCATCTTTGGCTTCTTTCAAGCCAAGTCCAGTGAGGTCTTTAACAAGCTTCACTACTGCGAGCTTGTTAGCGCCACCTTCAACGAGGACAACGTCAAATGCAGTTTTCTCTTCTGCGGCAGCAGCGCCACCGCCAGCACCTGGAGCAGCAACTGCTACAGCGGCAGCAGCAGGCTCAATGCCGTAATCGTCTTTAAGAATTTGAGCTAACTCATTTACTTCCTTAACGGTCAAGTTAACTAGGCTTTCAGCCATTGCTTTCAAATCAGCCATTTTATGGATTTTTAAAAGGTAATACTTAATTAATAATTATTTGTGGGGTGGTTATTTTAGCGTTCACCCAACGCTTTAACAATACCGGCAACTTTTTGGCCTGCATTTCCTTGAAGAGCGCCAATAACGTTCTTCGCTGGAGATTGAAGAAGAGCCACGATGTCTCCGAGCAATTCTTCTTTGCTCTTGATGGCAACGAGAGCGTCAAGTAGGTTTTCACCAACATAACAATCTTCTTGTATAAAGGCCGCCTTGAATACTGGCTTGTCTTGATTTTTCTTTCTGAACTCCTTGATCAGGCGCGCAGGCACGTTTGCTACCTCAGCAGTCATAACGGCAGTATTGCCTTTAAGTGCTGGGAACAAAGGACTGAAGTCCTTACCTTCAATGCGTTCAAGAGCTTTTTGCAATAGAGAATTTTTTACAACTCTCATATTGATTCCATTCTTGAAACACTCGCGGCGAAGTGCACTGGTGGCCTCAGCGTTCAGGGAAGTCGTGTTTGTCAAATAGAATACTGAAGAATCCTTCAATACTTCTACCAACTCAGCGATTTCCTGGTTCTTTTGTTCTTTCGTCATGTGAAATTACGCTTTAGTGTACCAGTGATCAATTCACTGAACGGGGTTCAACATTTACTCCGGGGCTCATTGTAGAAGACATAGAAATGCTTCTGATATAAGCTCCTTTAGCAGAAGAAGGCTTCAACTTGATCAATGATTGGATCAGTTCGTTCGCGTTTTCAGCGAGTTGCTTGGCATCGAATGATACGCGGCCAATGCTCGCGTGTACGATACCTGCTTTGTCCACCTTAAAATCAATGTTACCGGCCTTCTTTTCAGTTACAGCCTTTCCAACATCCATAGTAACAGTGCCAGTCTTTGGGTTTGGCATAAGGCCACGAGGACCTAAGATTCTACCCAAAGCACCAACTTGTCCCATTACACTGGGTGTGGTGATAATTACATCCACGTCGGTCCATCCGTTTTTGATCTTCTCGATGTATTCGCTCAATCCAACGTAGTCGGCTCCTGCTGCTTTTGCTTCTGCTTCCTTATCGGGAGTGCACAAAACCAAAACACGAACGTCCTTACCGGTACCGTGGGGCAGGGATACTGTACCACGAACCATTTGGTTGGATTTCTTTGGATCTACTCCAAGACGAACAGCGATGTCAACAGATGCATCAAACTTTGTAGTAGTGATAGTTTTCACTACTGATGCAGCCTCAGGAAGATTGAACGACTTTGTCGCGTCATACTTCGCTAATGCTACTTTACGGTTTTTGCTCACATTTCCCATTGTTCTGTACTTAGAGTTTAAAACGGACGATCACCGGTTACCTGAATTCCCATACTGCGTGCAGTACCAGCTACCATTTTCATAGCAGACTCGATAGTGAAACAGTTAAGGTCAGGCATTTTGTCTTCTGCAATTGCGCGGACTTGATCCCAAGTTACCGTACCTACTTTCTGACGGTTAGGCTCAGCAGCTCCTTTCTTAGCTTTTGAGGCATCTAACAACTGAACAGCAGCAGGTGCAGTTTTAACGACAAAGTCAAAAGACTTATCGGTATAAACTGTGATCAACACCGGACAAACCTTTCCTGCTTTATCCTGGGTTCTAGCATTGAACTGCTTACAGAATTCCATGATATTCACACCCTTAGAACCGAGAGCCGGACCTACGGGAGGTGAAGGGTTTGCGGCGCCACCTTTAATTTGCAGCTTGACTAAACCAGCTACTTCTTTCGCCATTTTTCTATTTATTTATTTGGTTTGCGTGGCAGTGAGTGGGAAGCGAAGCGTAACATTAAAAAATGTCACCACTGCCACACGCTTTTAATTAACTTTCCTTTTCTACCTGCATATAACCCAATTCCAATGGAGTTTTTCTTCCAAAAATCTTCACTGTAACTTTGAGTTTCTTTTTCTCCTCATTGATCTCTTCAATGATTCCGCTGAAATTGTTGAACGGTCCATCGATCACCTTCACATTTTCCCCAACCACAAATGGAATATTCAATTCTTCTCCTGTCTCAGCCAACTCGTCTACTTTTCCAAGTATGCGATTCACTTCAGACAAACGGAGTGGAATAGGTTCTCCTTTCTTCTCAGCACCCAAAAATCCAATCACGTTGGTGATATTCTTGATGATGTGTGGAAT
This sequence comes from Flavobacteriales bacterium, assembly GCA_044371755.1. GTDB lineage: Bacteria > Bacteroidota > Bacteroidia > Flavobacteriales_D > Sanyastnellaceae > JAIXWP01. The sequence goes on from JBILSZ010000001.1 coordinate 48,186, forward strand.
CTCTCCAATTAGAGCAGCTTCGATCAAAACATAACCAGGAAGGTAGCTACGCTCCTTGCTGATCTTTTTACCGTTTCGAACTTGGAAAACCTTTTCGGTAGGAATCAATACTTGTGCTACGAAATCCTGCATTCCACGGGCTTTGATCTCAGACTCAATGAATTCTTTGACCTTTTTCTCTTTCCCGCTGATAGCACGGACTACATACCATTTTTTTTCTATATCGCTCATTACTTGAATTATGATAAGAATGAGTAGATGAAACCTACGAAGCCCTTCCATACTGAGGTCTTATCTCCGCTAACTCCGAAAACGAAGTCCATTCCGAAAATAATAACTGTGAGGATGAGCAAAGCGATAAACACAAGTACTGTGCTTTCCTGCAATTCGCGCCAGGTTGGCCAGGTCACTTTGTGCATGAGCTCGTTGTACGATTCTTCGATATATGTTTTGATACCTGCCATACGCTTGGTAATAAGTTCTGTTTGTCTTGCACAGGTGGAGAGATTCGAACTCCCATCAACGGTTTTGGAGACCGCTATTCTACCCTTGAACTACACCTGTATTTGATGATCTGTCTTAAAACGTGAAAGTGAAGGTGAAATCTTTTGATGGATTTCACCTTCACTGATATTTTCACAAGTCAATTACTTGATGATTTCAGTAACCTGACCAGCACCTACGGTACGGCCACCTTCACGGATTGCGAAGCGAAGACCCTTATCCATAGCGATAGGAGCGATCAATTTCACAGTGATGGATACGTTATCACCAGGTACAACCATTTCGCGACCAGCTTCGAGGTTAATCTCACCTGTTACGTCTGTTGTACGGAAGTAGAACTGAGGACGGTATTTGTTGTGGAAAGGAGTGTGACGACCACCTTCTTCTTTCTTCAATACGTAAATCTCAGCCTTGAATTCTGTGTGAGGTGTGATGCTATTTGGAGCAGAGATAACCATACCACGACGGATTTGGCTCTTTTCAACACCACGGAGGAGAAGACCAACGTTGTCACCTGCTTCACCACGGTCGAGGATCTTACGGAACATCTCAACCCCAGTACAAGTGGACTTCATTTTCTCTTCGTTGAAACCAATGATATCAACTTCGTTACCTGTGTTGATTACACCGCGCTCGATACGACCAGTTGCTACAGTACCACGACCAGTGATGGTGAATACGTCTTCAACTGACATCAAGAATGGCTTCTCAACTTCACGAGGAGGAATTGGAATCCAAGTATCTACTGCTGCCATAAGTTCGCGAACAGTGTCAACCCACTTTGGCTCACCGTTGAGGGCACCCAAAGCAGAACCACGGATAACTGGTGTGTTGTCACCATCGTATTCGTAGAAGCTCAAAAGCTCACGGATTTCCATTTCAACGAGGTCAAGAAGTTCCGCATCGTCTACCATGTCCACTTTGTTCATGAATACAACGATCTTCGGAACACCTACTTGACGACCAAGAAGGATGTGCTCACGAGTTTGTGGCATTGGACCATCAGTAGCAGCTACCACGAGGATAGCACCGTCCATTTGTGCAGCACCAGTAACCATGTTCTTTACGTAGTCAGCGTGACCTGGACAGTCAACGTGAGCGTAGTGACGGTTAGCAGTTGCATACTCAACGTGAGCGGTATTGATGGTAATACCACGCTCCTTTTCTTCAGGAGCTGCATCGATAGATGCGAAGTCTTTTTTCTCAGCAAGACCATCGGAGGCCAGAACGGTAGTAATGGCAGCTGTCAAAGTGGTCTTACCATGGTCTACGTGACCAATTGTCCCAATGTTTACGTGGGGTTTGGAACGGTCGAATGATTCTTTAGCCATAGCCAGATGATTTTTGTTTGTTTATCTTATTTTGATAATTCCGTAATTAAAAAACACTCCTCTTCCTTTCACACATTTAGTCCACCGAAGTGGACTTTGAGCCGTTGACGGGAATTGAACCCGTGACCTCTTCCTTACCAAGGAAGTGCTCTACCCCTGAGCTACAACGGCTTGTCAGAGGCAGACAAGTTCAATAAAGAATGCCACACACTCTTTCCGTTTTTTCTAAACAAAAGAGGCTTCCCTCTTCCGAAGCAGTCAATGTTTTCACAATTGAATACTTCTTTTGTCCGCTTTCATTAGAGCGGGAGACGAGGCTCGAACTCGCGACATTTAGCTTGGAAGGCTAATGCTCTACCAACTGAGCTACTCCCGCTTAACACCCTTTCAATACTCTTTTGATATTTGGAAAAGGTCACAAATATCACCCTTCAGTGGGGAGAACAGGATTCGAACCTGTGAAGGTGTAAACCAGCAGATTTACAGTCTGCCCTCGTTGGCCGCTTGAGTATCTCCCCTAAATGCTGGAGCCGGTGGAGGGATTCGAACCCCCGACCAGCTGATTACAAATCAGCTGCTCTGGCCAGCTGAGCTACACCGGCGTTAAACTTTTTTTGTTTGATTCAAAGAACGTTCAAAAAAACACCCCCGTGGTGAACGGGGGTGCAAATGTAAAAAACAAATTTGTTCGAGCAAGTCTAAATGAAAATTTTTTTTAGACTTTCTTTATTTTTTTTGTTTCACCTTGTCAATTTGACGTCTCAATGCATCTACAGCATCATCTGTAGCCTCCTCAAACGTGCGACACTGCTTGCGTGCAAACAAATCACGGCCAGGAATACTCAATTTGATTTCGGCTATCTTATTTTCATTAACATCGGAGCGATCTAACCTCAAAAACACCTCACCAAACGTGATACGGTCATGAAAATGCGTCAACTTCTGCAATTTCTCCTCGATAAAACTGATGAGTTTGCGATCCGCATCAAAATGAATGCTTTGAACTTGTACTTGCATAATGCTTAAAATTTAGAGGGTTTAACTTATTTACTTCGAGGATGCAACTTTGAGTGAATCCCCTTGAGTTTTTCTATGCTATTATGAGTGTATACTTGCGTAGCCGCCAAACTGCTGTGACCTAAGAGTTCTTTGATCACGTTCAAATCCGCGCCATTATTGAGCATGTGCGTCGCGAATGTGTGTCGCAACACGTGTGGACTTCGTTTCGATTGGGTGGTTACGGACGAAAGATATGTTTTAACTGTCGAATAAACAAGGGATTTGGAAATTTTTTGGCCTTTATCCGATACAAACAACCAAGCCTCGCCATGATTGAGATTCAGATCATTGCGCATGTCCATGTATTGTTGTATTTGAGAGGTCATGCGCTTTCCAACGGGGACATAGCGCATTTTGTTTCTTTTTCCGAGTACCTTGATTTGCTCCAAACCAAAATCAATATCCCTATCACGCAATTGCATCAGTTCACTAAGTCGAATTCCTGTCTCGTAAAATAATGTGATTAACAATTCATTGCGTACTGACGAAAACGTGTTTTCGGAGCGCTGAAAATTTTTCTGAAGCTCCAAGGTCTGATTTTCTTCCAAATATTGGGGAAGACGCTTAGGGATTTTTGGTTTGGACAATCCCTTCATAGGGTTTTTCTCGAGTTCGCCCAGCTTGATTAAATATCTAAACCATGCGTTCAAACTGCTCGACTTGCGATGGATTGAGGTGGGGCTATAGTCATCTTCCATCAAACCTGCCAACCACGTGCGGATTATAGACGGTGATACCTCATGTGGAGAGGTGATTTCATATTGACTTCTACAAAATGTTGAGAATTGCTCTAGGTCTAGCTGATACGCTGAAACAGTATGCGGAGAACTCCGCTTCTCGCTGGTTAGATATGTAATAAAGCTATCAAAATTCACAACAACAAAAAAAGGTAACTCCTTAGTCGAAACTAAAGAGTTACCTCAATATTGTAAACAAAGCAATGTTATTGCTCGTTCTGCTTCATGGCTGCTACGAAGACAGCATGCTTGATCTCTTCGCGGCGGCGAACACTTTTCTTAGTGTAGGCTTGACGACTACGAAGTTCCTTCACTACACCAGTCTTTTCAAACTTCTTCTTGAACTTCTTGAGCGCGCGATCAATGCTTTCGCCTTCTTTTACAGGTATGATTAACATTCTTTTCTTTCTTTTAAAATGGGGTGCAAATATAGAATACTTTTTTAATCAGTCAACTATCCTTTCAAAATTTCTCTTGAAATTACTAATTTCTGAATTTCAGAGGTCCCTTCACCAATAGTACAAAGCTTAGAGTCGCGGTAAAACTTCTCCACAGGGAAGTCTTTTGTGTAACCGTAACCACCAAAAATCTGGACAGCATCAGTAGAAACTTTTACGGCCACCTCAGATGCGTAGTACTTAGCCATAGCCCCTTCTTTAGTTACTTTTTTCTTATTGTTCTTCAAATAAGCTGCTTGATAGAGTAGTGCTTCACTTGCTTCTATTTCTACAGCCATATCAGCCAATTTGAACGCTATTGCCTGAAAGTTGGCAATCGGTTGTCCAAATTGCTCGCGCTCCTTGGCATACTTCACGCTGGCTTCGTAGGCTCCTTTGGCAATGCCCATGGCTAATGCGCCAATTGAAATGCGACCGCCATCAAGTATTTTCATGGCTTGTTTGAAACCATCACCGGTATTACCTAAAATTTGGTTTTTGTGAACGCGGCAATTGTCGAAAATGAGTTCCGCTGTTTCAGAAGCACGCATTCCAAGTTTATTTTCTTTTTTACCTCCCGAAAAACCAGGAGTTCCACGTTCTATAATGAATGCAGTAATTCCGTTGCTGTCTAAAAGGTCACCGGTGCGCACCAGCACTACAGCCACTTCACCGCTGATACCATGTGTAATCCAGTTCTTAGTTCCATTGATTACATAATAATCTCCATCCTGCACAGCCACGCACTTCATGCGCATTGCATCGCTACCGGTATTCGCTTCGGTAAGACCCCAAGCTCCTATCCACTCAGCCGAAGCGAGTTTAGGTAGATATTTTTTCTTTTGCTCTTCGTTTCCAAATTCAAGGATGTGATTGGTGCAAAGACTGTTGTGTGCTGCAAGACTCAGCCCCACAGAACCACAAACTTTTGCAACCTCTTCGATAACTTTAATGTATTCGTTGTAGCCCATGCCACTTCCTCCGTATTCCTGTGGAACAAGGACACCCATAAGGCCAAGTTCTCCCATTTTGGTAAAGACTTCGCGGGGGAATACTTGTGATTCATCCCACTCCATGACGTAGGGGCGTATTTCTTTCTCTGCAAAATCACGCACCATTTGTGCGATCATTTTCTCATTTTCGGTTGGTTCAAAGTTCATTGCTTTGGGTATGTTTTATCTTTAAAAAAACGACATATTGAATTGAATGTTCGTTAGCGCCGTAAATGTAAGGATACTTACCTTCTTGAAAATTAAACAAACGAAAAACCAACCATTATTGTAATATTTTTAATGACTAAGGCTTGGCTTCATCAGAAGAATATTGCATTTGCTTGATGGTAGCTTGTACAGTCATGGTATTGATAATGTCGCCAACATGGTAATAGTGAAATGTTTTGTTGTCGCTCATAGCCACAAACAAACCACCTCTGAAAAGTCCATCAAACGTTTCGGTAGTAATTTCTGATCCATCACTTTCATTTGTCGAGGCGGGAATAAAAAACAATTCAGGATGCTGTTGAGTTCCTTCCATAAGTCCTCTTGGAAAGGCTCGAAAACAATTCCTTTGTTGATCCGATATTAGTATGAAATCATTATTTTTTCCTTTGTTGAAAATACTAATTCCTTCGTGATCTTCTACGAAATTCGTAGTCCCAAGAGTCGTTAGTTCTTCATTGCCTTTGCTGGGATCCGCATAGTATTTTCTAATTCCAAAATTTTCATCGGAATAATAAACAAAGCCATACTCATGGTCTACCGCTATTGCCTCAATTTCTTTTAAACCTGAGAATTTTCCAAATTTTCGGGCTAATTCAAGTTTAAAATATCCAGAGTCGCCGTCTGCAATGCGATATTGCCACAAGTAGGTACCATCTGTAGGACCAGTTTTTCTGCCAGCAATAATGTATTTTTCATTACTGTTTTTATCATAACCAGCTATTCCCATAAGGTCTCGGAATTCTTCTCCTGTCTCGCCTTCAAATGCGGGAATTCCACCGTTATCAAGTGGATAAAAATCAGGTAGCCTAAAGATTCGAATGTTGTGTGTGAAACGCTCGCTTACAAAAGCAATATCGACTAAGGTATCTCCAAGTTTAACTCCATACAAAATATCCACATTATTGGGTCTCTGGAGATGCGGAATTTTGTTGACGATTTTACCGCGTAGGTCATAAGCATACAATCCTCCATCCTCGTCTTTGTCTGTACCGATCACAAGACTTTTTAACTTGTCCTTTTTATTAATCCAAATAGCTGGATCGTCTGTGTCGTGATCAGTAGTGTCAGTAACAAATACGGGTTTAATAGGCTTGAACACCAATGAAGTAAATGGCGTTTTGGGGGCTTCTTTTTTCGCGCATGAAAAGAGAAAAACAGCCATCACGATAGTGATAGCTGTTGAAACATATGAATGGAATTTCATCGTGTCAATGTAATTGTTTGTTCCTCAATTTCACCAAGAACCGATTCTCCAGCAAGTGTAATCACTACTTCATTCGTGCCGTTAAATAGGATCAAAGCATCAACCTCTACTTCAGCACTTCCGAGGTCATCTGTTTCAATTTCGCCCACCAAAGTGCCTTCATACTCAGTGATATTGATGAGGTCTTCAAAATCAAAGTCGTATTCCAATTCGACTTGGATTTCGACATTGACCATTTCCATTGCATCACACTCATCCTCTTCTGTTTCGATTAGGGTAATGGTCATTTCTAATTTTTCATGGTCAAATGAAAACTCGATTGCATCAATCGCACTTGCTTCTAAGTCATTGATATCAGAATCGAAATTTCCAAAAAATGATTTAAAAGCTTCAAAAGCTGCAGGATCATTAAAATCAAAGTCAAAAGAAATGAAGATTCCTTCTTCATCAATCACATGATACCTAAACTCTGGTGCATCTTGCAATTTTACGCGCGAATCATTCGTCTGAATGCTGGTGAGCTCAAAAGAAAATCCTCGACCACCATCGTTTGTTGCAGCGTCATCATAATGCAATGGGTCCACTTCAAACTCTACTTCGATTTCTGCGATACCTGCTGGCCAATCGAATGAACCTTCTTGTGTGTCAGCGTTCCAAACAAAGTTGAGCTCAATGTTTTCGTCTTCACTGGTGGTGCAATCGTCAATTTCGTAGAATGCTTTTCCACCTAGTATATAGTTGGTAATTTCACTTGGCCCTTCGTAATCAAAAACTTTGAAGAACACGCGCACGGTCTGTGAGGGTGCCAACACTTCGCCGTCTACGTTGGGATTTGATTCTGACCAGATAGGAAGCATTTCCATCGCAATGCCAACGGCATCGTTATCTTCATTGTCAGCATCAAACTCATCAGAGAGTATGATGACTTTTGGGAAATCCTGTGGATTTGTAATTTCAGTAACGTCTTCATCTCTTTTGCTACATGCAATGATTGAAATGAAGGAAAGGAAATAAAATATTTTTTTCATGATGTTTAGTTTAAATCGAATTTGATACCTGCTCTTGACCACCATCCATAGAACTCACGTTGCACAAAAGCATCCGTGGAGCCGCTGTAAGTTTCAAAAGGTTGATTAGTAAGATTGAGCATTTCTACGAAGAAGCGAAGGCGCTTATTCACTGTGTAGCCTGCTGTAATATCCACTTGTAATCTATTATTCACAAATAAATCATCAGCAGCGGTAGCTCCAATTTCTGATAAATATGAACCATTGAAGTTCACAGCAGCCCTCAGGCTTAGCTTCTTTGAATTATATCCAAGGGAGAAATTACCCACGTGTGCTGCTTGTCCAGGAAGTTGAATGGTTTCAAGCCTTTCGTCAGCACTGCGATTGAACTGTGCGTCCGATTGAGTGTAGGTATAGTTGAAATATACAGCAAGATTTTTTAGCTTACCAGGAAGAAAATCAAGTTGATACTTCGCGCCAATTTCAGCTCCAAAAAGATTTGCAGTTCCTCCGTTTTGTGCTTGCACGTAAGCAATCGCATCCACTTGTGGAGTAGGCGTATTAAGTGGATAGGAATCTACAAAACGTCGGTTGAAGATGAAGTCATTCAGTTGTTTGTAATAAACTCCTCCAGAGATGATACCGAGATTTTTCAAATATCTCTCTGCAAAAAAATCAATGTTCAAAGCACTTACAGGAAGAATATCCTTATTTCCTATTGTCGCTTCACGATCATTGATATTCACCTCCTGAGATGGAACAATTTCCTGGAAATTAGGGCGAGCATAGCTGTACACGGCGGCAGCTCTCAAGATTGTATTATTGTTGACTTCAAATTTCAAGTTCAACTGTGGTAGCACAAAGTCGTAATTATTCGAACCTGAAATATCATCGATGCGCAACAAATCTCCATTCAAACCAAACAAAACTTCTTGCGACTCATAATTCACTTTAGTGCTTTCGTAGCGCACACCTCCAATAGCAGTTAACTTCTTGAAACGATGCGTAGTCATCAGATAATACGCTGTCACGTCTTCGCTTGCCAAATATGACTCGAGAGCTTCATCTACTAATTTGTCTTCGAAATTTAGCTCGAAATTCTGCAAGTTGTTGTTAAAATACTCTCCGAAAGTACCGATGTCTTGAAAGGAAGATAAAGTGTAATTTCCGTCTAAGAAGTTGTCATCCAATAGTCCACCTTCAAATGCATCTAATGTTGGTACGTCAGCAATTGATCCATATTTATTAATAGTCGCTTTAAAATCTTTGTCTTTAAATCTCCATTTTGCACCAAACTTTAAAGTACCTGATGAAGCACCTGTTTTATAAGGTACTTGCACATTGAATTTATACGTCACGTTTTGATCTTGAGCAAGTGTATTGCCTGTTTCGAACTCATCAAACTCATACAATTCATTGTTCAAATAGTCGCTGGTGGTATTGATCGTAGGCATAAGAGGATCGGCAGTAAAGTCAAGTGTATGGGGCATATCACCTGCGATAAAAGCCAATTCATTGTCATAAGGAGTGTCTTGTTCTGCTAGAGCAATGCTTGCTTCATAGTCCAATCGGAATTTTTTAAACTGATGTATACCTCCAGCATTGTAACTTGAGATGGTCTGAGTTTCAAAACGATCTTTTACCAGTTTTTGTACTTCTTCATCTTCAGGAACAAATACAAAGCGACGGCGCCACTCACGGTCAGTAAATTCGTTGTAAATGGCTTTAACATAAACTTCGTGATTGGAATTGAATTTATAATCAATCGTTCCACTCACGCCTGCGCGTGTGCGTGTGAGTTGGTAATCACGTAATTCAAGGGCGTCATTTGAAGGATCGCTCAAGTCGCCACCAGTATCTCTTTCCCAATTGTCAGACCCCAAATTGTTGGTGTAATAACTTCCGTTGATCATGATGCCTAGTTTGCTATCAAAGAAGCGCTGACCGTATTGCAAGCTGGTCTGCCCATTCACTTCACCCATCAAATTATTATATCCACCTACTAAACTCGCGCGCACAGTTGGAGTAGAGGAGGTGGCGGTACGAGTTACAAGATTTACCGAGCCACCAATTGCATCGCCGTCTAGATCCGGAGTCAATGTTTTGCTCACTTCCATCGAGGAGAGTTGATCCGATGGAACGGCATCTAGAGCGACAAAGCGTACACCAGCCTCTGGGCTTGGAATTTGTTCTCCGTTGATACTGATATTGGTAAATTGAGGAGCAAGACCTCTAATTAGTACATAACGCCCTTCACCTTGGTCACGTTCGATGTTGACGCCTTGAATGCGCTGCAAGGCTTCAGCAGCGTTGGGGTCTGGAAAACGTCCGATTTGATCGGCGGCGACAATGTTTTTAATATTATCTGCGGTGCGCTGTTGGTTTAAGGCTTTCGCTTCACCTTGCAAGGTACCAGTGATCACTACCTCTGATAAGCTCCCTTCTTCGGGGGTGAGCTTTACCTGAAAACCATTTTCCGATTGCTTTAATGGATATTTTCCTTCTTTATATCCAATGTAAGAAACGATGAGTGTTTCCTCCTTATCACTGGCGATCGAAATGAAAAAGTCACCTGTGATGGAACTTGAAGTTCCAATGGTAGAACTTTCAAAGTGTATGCGAGCTCCGGGCAAAGGTGCGCCCGTCTCTGCATCGGTCACTTTACCCGATACTTGAATAAGTTGGGCCGCTAATCCAAATTGGATTATTGCAAAAGCAGCCGTTAAAAAAAGATTCTTCATGGCGGTATTATTTGTGGTCAAAAGAACCTTTTCCACATTAAGCCACTGTAAAAACCCAGTCAATCAAAAGGCAACAACACACTCAAAGCAAGGCAACAAAAGAGCAACATCGTTTGTGGTTGTGTTTTGTTAGTATATTGAAAAAGAGTTGTTGAGGGTGTTTTTACCTGTTTCATGTTAAGTTAACACAACTAAACCTGAAGCAGAAAAGTGTTCAAGTTTGCTTTTGCATCCAGATTCAGTTTTTTGCGAAGGCGATAACGAGCGATGCGTAAACTATCGGGAGAAATACTCAAAATAGCGGCTATATCTTTTGATGGAAGATTCAATTTTAGCAAACAACATAATCGAATCTCAGCAGGACTGAGATTTGCTTCCAAGGCCATCAATCTTCTGAAAAAGTCCTCATGTACTTTTTCAAAAGTATCCAAGAAGCTTTCCCAGTTTTTGTCAATTCTCAAATGGCGTTCGATAATATCATGAAGTTCCATTTCCTTGTCCTCGCTCGGCGGCGACTTGATTTGTTCACGAAGTTCATTGAGAAGTTTATTCTTACTCACTATTTTGAGCGTCAGTGAGGTAAGTTCATTGGAGCGAAGGTCGAGCTGTTCATTGAGATATCGCTCGCGCAATGTTTTATTATCTAACTCAACTTTTAGCCTTTCTTCTTCAATTGTTGCGCTGCGAAGCCTTTCCTGGTGCAATGCTTCTTTTTGTTTTATGATAAGGTAATTATTGCGGATGCGTTGACGCTGAAGGCGAAATGTATATATAGCGATCGCTCCAATGATAAAGAGCGCTGAAAGGAAAGTCCACTGCAAAGTTTGTGATAATGAATGTTGTTTCTCGAGTAGCTTAAACTCATTGTTTCTTCTAACCAGTGTTTGCTCATTTCGTTCCGTTTCAAAAATGACTCTGTGCTTAGCTGCTTGTGCGGCCTTTTCTTCGCTATAAAGATCTTCAGTTAATTGATATGCTCTTTCTAGGTAAATGAGCGAACTATCAGTAAGACCCAAGAGTCGGTATGCTTTCGCCAAATCACGGTATGCGCTTTTCTCTAAACTCTTTATTTGATGATCGCGCGAAAGTGCCAAGGCTTTATGTGTATATTGAATACCGAGACCGTAATTGCCTGTTTTTCTGTGTATATCACCAATATTATTGTAAATGTTGGCGAGGTCGAAATACATTTTTTTCTTAGAAAAAATTTCCTCGGATTTTAGAAAGAAGGTTTTTGCTTTTTGATATTCTCCGCGGTCTTCATAGATGCTCCCGATATTTTCATAGATGATTCCAATGCCTAGAGTATCGTGAATGGCGGTGTAGATGGACAGCGCTTTTTCTTGAAAGTTAAGGGCTTGTTGGTAGTCAGATTTTTTTTCGAAGTAGTGTCCGATTTTACCATAAGTGCTGGCCAGTGCTTTTGGATTATTAGAATTTTCTAGAATGGCGAGGGCTTTTTGTAAATAGGAATGAGAAAGACTTGTATCTGCCAATTGCGTGTAAGCGTGCCCAATGGAAGAGTATAATTGAGCGAGGGAGTCTTGGTTTTTACTTGAGTACCATGTTTCTGCATTTTCATAATGCTCAATCGCCATTTCAAATTCTCCGATTCCCAAAAAATAATCTCCTAGCTGAATTTGAGACTGCACAAGATGCAAGGTGTCTTCGGAAATTTCTGCTTTTGTGAAGTTCTTTCGAGCATCAATAAAAACCTCACGATTTGATTGTGCTTGCACGAAGGCCGCAATAATGCTCAAAAAAGAAAAAAGAAAAAAGCGCAGAATGGAAATCATTCTACTAAAAACCAACTGATTTTTAAATCAATTGTAAACTAGAGATTAAATTAAAGTGATGCGACCATCGTTTAGGAATTCAAAAGTGTATAAATCCTGATGTTTTCAGACTCGATAAGTTTTCGACCATTTAAAGGCGCTATCTCACTGATAAATGAATACCCGATAACTTCTGCACCCGCCATCGCTACTAGTTTGGCTGCTGCTGCTGCCGTGCCTCCAGTGGCGAGCACATCGTCGTGGATAAGCACACGTTGACCTGGTTTTAAAGCGTCCTTATGCATTTCAATAACAGCTTCTCCATATTCAAGGGAATAGGAAACAGCGTGTGCTTCACGGGGGAGTTTACCCTTTTTTCTCACCAAAATAAATGGGATGTCCAAAGACATAGCGAGCGGTAATCCAAAGAGAAATCCTCGGCTTTCCATACCAAGGACGGCGTCAATTTTTAAGCCGCGAAACTCTGCACGCATGGACTCCAAAATTTCCTTGCACAGCTCAGGGTCTTGAAAAATAGGGGTGATGTCTTTGTAAGAAATGCCTGGCTTGGGAAAGTCAGATACAGTGATGATCGTATTTTTAATCTTCTCTTCTAATGATAGCATATCCAAGGGTTATGCTGCAAAGGTAAGCAACCCCATTAATCGGCCTCGAATTTTAGATACGGACATAAATCTTCTATCTCTTCTTCCGACCAAATGCGCATTTTCAACAAGTCACTGCATTGGGAAAATGAGCCATGTTTTTGAATATAAGCGAGAATAATTTTAGCCTTCTTCCAGCCGATATAAGGATGTCGACCGAGAACAGAATCGGGTGCTTGATTGATATCGATGCGCTTGATATTCTCGCCAAAGCAACACGTATGCATGAGGAGACTATCTCCAATTTCGGGCTTGAGATTGTATGTTTCGCGTACTTGTGCGGTGTCGATAAAACCACCAAGAGCATCGCGATACTTGATGATTTTTCTTGCAGAATAAATGCCCACCCCTCGAATTAAGGTAAGTTCGGTGCTATCTACCTCGTTGATAGGAAGCCCAAGCCGCCGCCAACGTTCCCCTTTTTCTTTTTTTGAAAAATGATTTTGTTCGTAATACCTAGGTCTTGCTGACCCCTCAAAGGAGTGGCTTAACGTGGCCCTTTCTTGAAAGTCCTTGTCTGCACTATCATTGAAGTAATGCATGATGTCTATCTGAATAGGCTTTTTTCGAAAAAAAAATGGCAAAGTCCATTGGATCGTCCCCACAATCACTACCATGGTAACCAAGAAAATGATTCCATTTTTTTCCTTCTTGGAAAAAGTTAAAAGATCTTTTAAAACTTCTCTGTTCATGTGGCGAAACTAATCGCAACAAGGGTAGAAGAGGAGGTATAAATTATGGAATCTTATGCGCTATTTATGGCTAGTTATTCTGAAATTTTTTATTCTAGAAAAATAGGACTTCATATCACTTCTCACTTCTGAACTCATGATCAAAAGGCCAATAATATTTGGAAACGCCATTGCTAGAATCATCATGTCAGAAAAGTCCATCACTGCTCCTTTGCCGCTGGAAGCTCCCACTAATGTGCAGAGTAGGAAGATCACCTTAAATACCAACTCACCTTTTTTTCCCTCGCCAACAAGGTATGTCCAAGCCTTTAGACCGTAATACGACCAACTGATCATGGTACTAAATGCAAATAAAAAGATCGCAATTGTAAGTAGGTAATCAAAGCCGACAAATTGAGACTTAAATGCCGCGTTGGTAAGCGCCACACCATCCAACCCCTGAGGATTTTGAGCGAACCCTGTGAAGATCAGTACCAAAGCCGTCATCGTACATATCACTACAGTGTCAATGAAAGGTTCAAGAAGAGAAACAATTCCCTCGCTTATTGGCTCATTAGTTTTTGACGCACTGTGCGCGATGGAGGCACTACCTACCCCCGCTTCATTGCTAAATGCCGCCCTGCGAAGTCCCATAATCATAACACCTAAAAATCCTCCCTTTGCTGCATCGGTATTAAAGGCGCCATTAATAATTTGAGAAAACGCGGTGCCGATAAAATCGTAGTGCATTCCAATAATTAGTATAGCAACACCCACATAGAAGATGATCATTAACGGTACAATCTTATCTGTCACTTTTGCGATCGATTTTATTCCTCCCACGATTACTAAACCGGTCATTACAGCCAACACAGCACCTACCAAAAGACTATGATTGGAAAGTGAAGGAAAGACAGTTGATAATTGTAAAAATGTTTGATTTGCTTGATACATATTGCCGCCTCCAATGCTGCCTCCGACGCAGAGAATAGCGAACGTCACGGCGAGAATTTTTCCAAAACGTCCCATATTGCGTGCTTTGAGCCCTTTGCTTAAATAGTACATTGGGCCTCCGCTAATGCTACCATCAGCATTGATGTTGCGATATTTCACGGCCAGCGTACACTCAACAAATTTGCTCGACATCCCCAGCAGTCCTGCTGTGATCATCCAAAATGTGGCGCCGGGTCCACCTACGGCCATGGCCGTGGCAACACCCGCAATATTTCCCATCCCTACAGTGCCCGATAGAGCAGTAGCTAAGGCTTGAAAATGCGACACCTCTCCTTTGTCTTCCGGCTTGTCATATTTTCCTCTAATCAGTGCAATAGAATGACGGAACCCTCGAATATTAACAAACCCCATTTTTATCGTAAAGAAAATGGCACCCAGCATGAGCCACACGACCACAAGTGGAATGCTGATTTTCTTTTCATCGCCATTGGCATGCAATACAGGCATACCATATTCGTCCATTATACGAGGATCATATAAACCTAGAGCAGCAAAGGGATCGCTAAATAATGCGATGCTCACCCATTCCACAAATGGAGTAAATATCGAATTAACCTTCTCCTGCCCACTGGAAGGAGCAATTTCGAAACTTTGAGTATTGACTTGTCCTTGAGCATCGGTCACCTCGACTTGGTAGGTACGTCCTTCTTCAAAACCATTGGCCTCCAAGGCCATGAGGGGTATATCTTGCTTTGACCATTTAATCCTTTTTGGTACAAAAGCACTGTCTTTGAATCTAATAATAGCTTTCCCATCTTTGATCTCCTGAGTTGGATTCTCAGTGATGATTTCAAAACTGGAGGAAAATCCAATCGTGCTGAGCAAGAGAAAAAATGCTAAGAGGCTGGTTTTTGGAAGGTTAAAAAATCTCATGGCCACAAATAAAAGCATCTTCGCATAATTGTGTATATCGTGTGAATATTCTGTTAATTGTTATTTATCCACAAACTCGCATCTTTGCGCTGCTATGGCAGAAAATTTTGTTGTTTCAGCGAGAAAATATAGACCTGACACCTGGGATACGGTGGTGGGCCAAAAGCATATTACATCAACGCTACAAAATGCCATCAACAACAATCAAATTGCTCAAGCGTATTTATTTACCGGTCCTAGAGGGGTAGGTAAAACAACCTGTGCACGCATCTTTTCCAAAGCAGTCAATGGCCAGATTGACCAAGACATTCAAGACTTGCAGTTCAATATTTTTGAGCTGGATGCCGCTTCCAACAACTCTGTGGATGATATTCGCGTGATTGTTGACTCTGTGCGCATCCCGCCGCAAGTGGGAAAATACAAGGTGTACATCATCGACGAGGTTCACATGTTGTCGCCATCAGCTTTCAATGCTTTCTTGAAAACGTTGGAAGAACCGCCAGCGCACGCGATCTTCATTCTTGCCACTACAGAAAAACATAAAATCTTACCTACGATTCTCAGTCGCTGTCAAATTTTTGACTTCAATAGAATCAAGGTAAAGGATATGACAGAGCACTTGGCTTCGATTGCGGCAAAGGAGGGTATCACTGCTGAACCAGATGCACTGCACGTTATTGCTCAGAAGGCTGATGGAGCAATGCGCGACGCGCTTTCAATTTTTGATCAGGTAGTGGCATTTTGCGGACGCAATCTTACCTACCAAAGCGTAATTCAAAACCTTAATGTTCTGGATTACGAGTATTATTTCAGACTTACTGATTTTATTTTAAAGGAAGATATTCCCGGTGCTTTGATGTTGTTCAATGAGGTATTGAACAAAGGCTTCGATGGCCATCATTTCATTACAGGACTTGGCTCACATTTTAGAAACCTGATGGTTTGCAAAGACCCTATTACGCTTCAATTGCTCGAGGTGAGTGAAAACGTTGCGGCGAAATATGGTCAACAGGCTCAAGAAACAGATATTCGATTGCTAATAAAAGCCATGGAATTAGTAAATGAGTGCGATACCGGATATAGAATGAGCAAGCATCCGCGACTGCTCGTGGAACTTACCTTAATGCAAGTTTGCAGTATTCTCTACAATCAAAGAGAAGGTGAAAAAAAAAAATAAAAATTAAACCGTTCCGCGCAGCTGAGTCTTCTCCTAATCTTCAAACCACTCCTGTAAAACCAGCGCCAGTTGCCACTTCTACTGTTGCCAATCCAACGATGGTAATGAAAGAAACGGTGAATGCAAGCATCAAACCTTCAGCGGAAAATAGAGCTAAGATCTTTAATAGTCCTGATTTTATTTCTATAAAACAGCTTACCTCCACTGCCAAAGCAGCGGTGGAGTCGGTGACGCAAACCATCGCGGAGTCTCAACAAGAAGAGCGTTTGAGGACTTTCAATCAACAAGAGTTTGAGGAGGCTTGGAAAGATTTTACTACAAAGAAGCTTTCCAACAACGCTCTTGCCCAATCTGCCTTTCAGGTGGCACTACTTAAACTGAATGAAGATTATTCAGTTGAGGTTTCATTTCCAAGCACTACGCAAGAGTATTACTTCAACGACCTTAAAAGTCAACTTGCGGAGTTTTTGAAAAATGAATACCGCATGAACGGAATTACTTATTCTGTGCTAGTTCAAAAGAGTGATGAGGTGCGCGTATCGTCGGTGATGAGTGAGAAAGATAAATTTGAAGCAATGCGCGAGAAAAATCCAGCTCTGGAAGAATTGCGCAAACGTTTTGGTCTTGAAATTCCGTTTTAATTTCCTTTTGCAAAAGCGATAATCTCTTTTGCAAAATTATCCCAACTTAATTTTACTTTTAAAGAACTCATGTGCGCCGACCAATGCGTTTTGGGATATTGGAAGAATTTTCGAATTCCAATCTCAATTGCGTTGGCAGTAGGTTCGGGCACAATGATGCCTGTTTTCTCATCAGTAATAATTTCTTTTAAGCCACCTACGTCCGTAGCAATGATCGGGATTTCAAAGTGAAAAGCAATGGCTGAAATTCCACTTTGCGTTGCTGTTTTATACGACAATACTACAGCATCTGAAGCTCCAAATAGCACAGGCACTTCATGGTCAGCAATATAACCTACTTTGAGATAAACCGAATGTTTGTTCGGTAATTGATTGATTTGATTTTGATATGCATCAAAACTTCCATAAGATTCGCCGGCAATAACGAGTTGATAATCATCACCCAATTTGCCAAAAGCATCAATCAATAGATCAAGTCCTTTATAATCACGAATAAATCCAAAGAAAAGAAGTGTTTTCTTGTTTGGGTTTAAGCCAAGTTTGGTGATGGCTTGTTCGCGCGGCATGAGCGTTCCAAAGTGATCGTACAAAGGGTGTTCTTTCAATAAGATACGTGCTTCAGGTTTAAGTGATAGGATATCTTGTCTCACGCTATCACTCATTGCTACGAACATATCATTGCGATTCAAAAAATATTTTGCAAAAGCCTTATCGAAAAATTTACGCTCATGAGGAATAGCATTATCTACTATTGTCATGACTTTGGTGCCCTTAGATTGAAGACTACCCGCCACGTATCCAAGGCACGGTGCCATGTATGACATCCAATATTTCATCACCAATAAGTCAGGTTTTTCAGCAGCGATTTTTGAAGCCGTATTCATCCAATTAAATGGATTTACTGAATCAAGAATGCGCACCGACGGAATGGCATCTGCAATATCATCGTCAGAAACCATTTGTGTTTTGCCTGGGAATAAAAGTTCAGGATATTGGCGTGTGAAGGTATATGCAGTCACTTGATGTTCCTTCTCCAATGCTCGATAGAGCGATCCATTGAACTGCGCAATGCCACCTCGAAAAGGATAAAAAGTGGAGAGGTAAGCTATTTTCATTTTTTGATGAGTCCGATGATTTCGTTATAAACCTGATCTACACTGATATCTTTCATACAATGCACGCTGCGCGTGCATTTGCTGCCATAGTAACAATCGCAACCCGTATGTGGTTCTACGATGACTCCTTGGCCATACAACTCGAATTCGTATTTATTAAAGATATTATTAAACAAAACCATTTTTTTATCCAGACCAAGTGCTATGTGCATCATCATACTCACAGCCGTCACAATCACATCACAATGGCTCACGAGGGCTATGAACTCATCCAATTGAAAATGGCCAGGATAAAAACAACCAGTCGCTTGTACATAGTAGCTGTTGACGTCGTCTTCATCTTTTCCACCTAAAACTATTGGGTAATATCCGTTCTCTTGAAGTTTTTTAATGAGTGCAATCCAATTTTCTTGCGGCCAAAGGCGCGTTTGCCAGCGCACTCCACAACCTGTATTAAGTCCGATGATTCTTTTTCCCTCAGCTTCATCACGCAATGAGTTCCACTTTGCCGCGAGCTTTTCGTTATAATTCAGCTTATATTTTTCTCCTCTAAAATCAAGATGACATATTTCAAATATTTCCTCCAAATAATTTTTAGTGTTGTGCTTAGAAATATTATCAAACAAACCCGTCACCAATTTGTGTTGAGCCGCGGGTGTAGCCGCGTCTATATGCCTATCTTTTAGAGTAAAACCAAACTTTTCTACACTATCTACCTCAGCGAGTAATGCGCACGCTTCGATCTCCTTATCAAGATTGATGGCGATGTCGTAGTGTTGAGTTTTTATTTTATAAAAAGACAGAAAATCAGGCGTAAAAATCTCATCGATCATTTCTTTTGGAAGCACCGCTGGACTTTGGGTCAACCAAGTGACATGACTGTTGGGATATTCTTGTTTGAGCCGCGTAAGCAGGGGAGTGGTGCGAATCACATCGCCGATGGCTCCAAGTTTTATTATCAGAATGCGCGTTTTTATTTGGTCGTATTCGTTGCATGTAGAACACACTTGGCCGCTTTCTTTGTTGGGTTTGCAAGGAATGCCTCCACGAAAATGTCTGCAATCGTATTTTATAGCATTATATTCTGACATGGCGCGAAAATAAACTGCTTCTTTGAACTTTCAGCCTTTCTTATGGTTTTCAGCGTTGTATTATTTCATCATGAAACTCATCATCTCACTATTCACAGCATTATTGCTGTCTAGTTTCGCTTTCGCGCAAGTTATAATTTCTGGTTCAGTCGTAATTAAAGCGACCAATGAGCCTATCCCTTTTGCTCCTGTAGTTATACAAGGCACCACTTCAGGGGCCACCGCTGACTTGGACGGTAATTTCAGCATTACAGGCTTGAAACCAGGGTTGTACAATCTCGAGTGCAACTATGTAGGTTATAAAAAACAAGTTATTTTCGAAATAGAAGTGACTATCGATCGACCAGCATTTGTGAAGTTTGAATTGGAAGAAGTATCGACAGAGACTAAAACCATTGAAATTGTGGCCTCGGGAGTTTCGAATGTAGAAGAGTCTCCTATTTCTGTTCGCACGATTGGAACCAATGAGATTAAGCGAAATCCAGGTGGTAATAGAGATATTTCGCGCGCTATTCGCTCGCTTCCAGGTGTCGCAGCCATTCCCAGTTTCCGAAATGACATCATCATTCGAGGTGGTGCTGCCAATGAAAATAGATTTTATATCGATGGTATCGAAATTCCAAACATCAACCACTTTGCAACACAAGGGGCGAGCGGAGGTCCAGTGGGATTGATAAATGTGGATTTGATTCGCGAGGTGGAATTTTATTCTGGTGCATTCCCTGCTGCACGCGGAAATGCTCTGAGTTCTGTTTTAGAGTTTGGTTTTAAAGAAGCGAGAAAAGACAAATGGACTGCTAACTTCGTAGTAGGTTCTAGTGATATTGGTGTCACTACCGAAGGCCCGATAGGAGACAAATCCGGACTCATCGTTTCGGTGAGAAGGAGTTATTTGCAAGGACTCTTCTCTTTACTCGGTCTGCCTTTTTTACCCACTTATAACGATATTAATCTCAAATGGAAGTACAATATCAATGAAAAGAATCAAATCACCATTATTGGGGTGGGAGCTTACGATCAATTTCGTTTAAATACCGATTTAGCAAGCGATACAACTTCAGAAGACTTTCTCAGGAATACTTACATCCTCGACAATCTTGTGGTGAACGAGCAATGGAATTATTCGACCGGTATTAAATGGGACCGCTTCTCGGAGAAAGGAAGAACTTCACTTATTCTGAGCCGTAATGCGCTTCAAAATGATGCGTTTAAGTACGAAAACAACGATGAAAGTCTGGCTCGGACATTCGATTATACCAGTCGAGAGACAGAAAATAAATTGCGACTAGAACACAAATTGAACCTGGCCAATGGATGGAAAGTATTAGTTGGCGCGGGTGCAGAATACGCTCAATTCTCTGTCGGAAATACGGCTTTTGTATTCAATACCTTATTGGATTCCGCAGTGAGACTTATCCAGAATACGTCTTTGGACCTTTTCAAATACGGTGTATTCGCGCAGAGCAGTAAGACATTGCTCAATAATAAACTCGTTCTATCTGGAGGTTTCCGTTTGGATGGAAGCGACTTTAACACGAGCATGAGCAACGCGTTGAATCAGTTTTCACCAAGAATTTCATTGAAATACCGTTTTGCTCCACAATGGAGTTTTAACGCAAACACAGGTATCTACTATCAATTGCCGACATACACCGCGTTGGGTTTTGAATCCAATGGTTTATTGGTGAATACTGATGCCTCTTATGTGCGAAATGTCCAATATGTGGCGGGCTTTGAATATGACTGGTCTGCTCGCAACTCGGTGATTACTGTTGAAGGATTTTATAAGGACTACAGCAATTATCCTATCAGTGTATCCAAAGGTGTGAGCCTCGCCAATCTCGGTGCTGATTTTGGAGTTATTGGTAATGAAGAGCTTGATTTTATCGGCTTAGGAAGGGCATATGGTGCTGAGTTTTTATTCCAGCAACGCTTTTACCAAGGTTTTTATGGTATTCTCGCTTACACTTTTGTGCGCAGTGAGTTTACCGACATTCGCGGAGATTATGCGCCATCAAGTTGGGACAGCCGCCATTTGATTAGTGCTACCGCAGGAAAACAATTTGGAAAAAACTGGGAAATCGGAGGACGTTTCTTATTTAGTGGCGGCCTACCTTACACTCCTGACGATGTAACAAACTCAATGCTCATCAGCAATTGGGAGAGATTTGGAATTGCGTTGAATGACTGGTCTCGACTCAATTCTCAGCGCATTCAAGCATTTCATCAGTTGGACATTAGAATCGATAAAAAATGGTTCTTCACCAAATGGTCTTTGAACTTGTTCTTGGATATTCAGAATGTTTACAATAGAGAAAATGAGGTGAAACCATTACTAGATGTGGTGCGCAATGGTCAGGGACAACCAGTAGTTGATCCGAATAATCCAAGCAGCTATCAACCTAATTTTATCAGAAATACCAACGGAACTGTATTACCTAGCATAGGAATCATTATTGAGTTGTAACTTTGCGAGGATGAGGGTTGATAAATATTTGTGGTGTATCCGCGCATTCAAGACGAGAACCATCGCCGCTACTTATTGCAAGTCAGAAAAGGTATGGGTGAATGGAGAATTGATTAAGGCTTCGAGAGAGCTCAAAATTGGCGATATCATTAAAATCCGCAAAGGTCCTGTTCATTTTAGTTTTCAAGTAGTGAGCTTCCCAACAAGTAGGGTGGGGGCAAAGCTTGTTTCAACCTACACACTTGACGTTACCGCTCCCGATGAAATTGAAAAGATGGAGCGCATTCGCTTGCAGGCTAACCTCGATAGACCGCGTGGATTGGGAAGACCTACGAAGCGCGATCGCCGCGAGCTCGATGAATTTTTTGACTTTGATTTTGAAGATGAAAATATTTGAGGCTAAAAAAATAGCTCCAGAATTGACGCGTCCGCTGCGGCACAAGGTATTGTGGCCGCATATTGAAAAAGTAGAAGATTGTATCATTGATATCGATCACCGCTCAGACGCGATTCATCTGGGAGTTTTTGATGACGAAAAAATAATCAGCATCGGAAGTCTTTTCCAAATGGATTCTCCCAAAATAGCAATCGAAAAACAATATCGATTGCGAGCAATGGCAACAGATCCAGACTATCGCGGACAAAATGCAGGACGAATTCTTATTGAAAAGTCCTTTGATATATTGAAGGAAAAAGGAGTTGAGGTGCTTTGGTGCGATGCGCGAAAAATTGCTGTGGGATTTTATCAATCGCTCGGTTTTTCTATGCTTCCCGAAGAATATGAGGTGCCTAAAATTGGCCCGCATTATTTTATGTGGAAAGAGTTGTAGAGACTTCTAATGTCTATCTTTGCCCGCAATTTAAATTTTCTATCATGCCTTCAGTAAGCAACAAAGCCGTGGCAATGCCTGCCTCTCCGATTCGCAAATTGGTACCTTTTTCAGAAGCAGCCAAAAAAGCTGGTCGTAAGGTTTACCATCTGAATATCGGGCAACCAGATATTGAGACGCCAGAAATTGTAATGCAGCGCATCAAAGAGACTCAAATCAAAGTGATTGAGTACAGCAATTCTGAAGGCATGGCGCAATACCGCACGGGCTTAGTTGATTATTATTCTAGTAAAAATATCCATCTTGATGCATCGGATATCATGATCACCACTGGAGGTTCGGAGGCATTGGTATTCGCTTTTATGACGTGCTTCAACCCAGGTGACGAGGTGATAATACCAGAGCCATTTTATGCGAATTACAACGGTTTTGCAGTAATGGCAGGTGTGAAGGTAGTACCCGTGACGGCTACAATAGAAAATGGATTTGCTCTTCCTCCTATCGCTGATTTCGAGTCAAAAATTACAGACAAAACCAAAGGTATTTTGATTTGTAATCCTGGCAACCCGACAGGATATCTCTACAGTCAAGACGAATTAGAACAGTTGAGGGATTTGGTTAAAAAAAATGATCTCTTCTTATTCGCAGATGAAGTTTATAGAGAATTCATGTACGATGGTGCCATTCCACATTCGGTGATGAATTTGGAAGGGCTTGACAATAATGTCATAATGATAGATAGCATTAGCAAGCGATATTCCATGTGCGGTGCGCGCATCGGTGCAATGATCACACGCAACAAAGACGTGATGAGCGCTGCGCTCAAATTTGCACAAGCGCGTTTATCACCGCCAACCTTCGGTCAGCTTGCTGGTATCGCAGCCCTCGAAACGCCTCAATCATACTTCGATGGCGTCGTCTCAGAATACGTCCACAGACGTGATGTATTAGTGGATGGCCTTAACAAAATCGATGGTGTGACTTGTCCTAAACCCCAAGGCGCGTTTTATTGCATCGCCCAACTTCCAATTGATGATTCTGACGCCTTCTGCCAGTGGATGCTAGAGAAGTTTGAGTACAATAATCAAACAGTAATGATGGCGCCTGCTACAGGCTTCTACGCCACGCCAGGACTTGGTAAAAATCAAGTGCGTCTTGCGTACGTTTTAAACATTGAGTCTTTACAAAATGCAGTGAAATGCCTTGAAGAAGCTCTCAAAGTTTATCCTGAAAGGGTTTAAGATTTACTTTTTTCTAAAATATGCTTCTTGACGCGGCTTAGTGCTTCGGGTGTTATACCGAGGTATGAAGCAATGTGGTGTTGAGCCACACGTAACTCCATGTGTGGATACTTTTTCACCAAGTTCAAATAGCGCTCCTCTGCGCTTTTACTCATGTTCGAAATCATTCGCTGCTGAGAAGCTACCAGTGCATTTTGAACTAATATGCGAAATGATCGCTCCAACTTAGGAACTTGAGCGTAAAGCCATTCCATATCTTGGCGATCAAATAAAAACAGTTCACATTCTTCGAGAGCTTCGATGGTGTAGTCCGCTGGTTGGCCAGTCACAAAACTCATAATGTCACCTGCCTACCAATCCTCAAAGCCTATTTGTACTACGTGTTCATGAGCTTTGTCATCGGTGTAATACATGCGGAAACAGCCCTTGTTGATATAATACTGATACTTACAAATTTCACCAGCCGCTGATATCACTTCTTTTTTCTTGAAAGTTTTTACATTTATTTTTTTAGTAATAAAATCAAACTCTGCATTGCTAATGCTGATGCGCCTTTCAAGATGTTTGCGAAGGTTGTCAAACATTATTCTACCGATAACTTGATGGTTTGAATATTGGCTCCGTCCCATACATTGACCAAATAAAGGCCAGTCGAAAGACTTGTCAAATTCAACATTATATCTTGTGAATTATCATTTCTTACCTGTTGTTGTTCATAGCAGAGCGCTCCACCAAGATTGAAGATCTTCACATGAATTTGATTGCCCATACCATATGTTCTAAGCCTTGCTTCGCCATTGGCGGGGTTGGGGTATATCAATGCCTTGGCTCCATGGATTATGGGCTCATCAATGTTGACCTCTAGATTGGTGGCAAAGTAGAAATAATGATCTATTTCTTTTCCGAAGTCGGGATTGAAGAGCCTGAAATCAGGACCGTTTACGCGGTCTAAAGCGGCTGTGCCATTTCCATCGCTATTAGCAAAAAAGCTAAGTCCATCTCCATCATTATCACTGAGCTTAAAGCGATAGCAACCTTGATTGAGCGTTAGAGTATCGCGATAAAGAGTATTGGCTGTGGGGAAGGAGGTACGCTGTGCAATGATATTATCATTCATATCGTATAGCACCCAAGAGTTTTCTTGCGGAAAACTGTTCGTTCTTACTGCTACAATCACTCTATTATCATTGAGTCCATTGTAAGAATAAACTGGTGGACGATTAAATTTACTTTCCGCATGATTGTTTGATGTGTTGTCGTCAGTGCTCAGGTCAACAATAAAATTCAACAAAGCACTCGCCCCTTCCCACATGATAGGATCGCTGTAGGTTAAGTCTACAATGGCGCTTTCCATGAAATCCAAGTTGCCTGTCCACTCAAATGTTTGTGTGGCGCCTCCTGCCACGCCGTAGGTAAGTGTAGCGCTAGTCACCGGCTGGGCTCCTCGATTGCGAATCACCACCTTAGGATTGTCACACATCGGGTTCATTCGGCTATCAATTTTCCAATTGCTCGGTGCAATAATGCGATCAATCTCTAAATCATTTTGTTGATTAATTGGACCATAAAAAATCATCTGAGATTCGGTGACGTAGTTGCCGAATGGGTCGTGTTCAATGTCATAATCAATGCTCACTTCATTGTTATTTACAAAGGGGGTCAACTCAAACTCTTGAAGAGTGCCTTCTTGCCCCGGACACCAACCAGCGCGTGCATAAATCCACGTTCCTCCCTGCGGATAAAGTGGATTCAAATCACAGGCTTCCATGATTTCCCAACTCCATTCGGTTTCGCCATTTACTTCTACGCTATGTGTGTTGAAACAGAATTCACCACAGTTGTTGTTATCGAACCCAAATCCGTGGCCTGTTACTGTGGTCTTTAATTTAACTCCAACCTCATCGTCTTCCCGAGTGAACGTTCGTTCGGTTACGTTTTGGTCAAACGTGCTGAGTTGGTAATCACCGTTCCAAACATTTTCAATTCGCTTAACCTCACGCACTTCCGGGCCTTCGATGAAGACGAACTTCAAATCAAGAAGTTCTTGCCAGTTGCCTGCTTCGAGCTCCACTTCACCATGCAGCAAAGGCTCGAAATCAGTGACATCATAGATCCATGTCCACCCTTCTGGTCCCAATGAAAGATTAATTCCATAGGGAGTGATGTAACGCCCCAATTCAATTCTATTTTTTACAAAAAATGGCTCTTGATAGTACTCAATGATTTCGTTATTGATTTGATATGAACTCGCAATAACGGTTGAATCAAGCTTTGCGCCTGTCGGAGAATACACATAAGAATAACCTCCAGACCAATGGTAGGTGCGCTCAACTTCTACTGGTTCGTATTCCGGAACTTCAAATTCCACCAAAGAAGTTTGAGGACGCTCCCAAGTGTAGGAGCCAGTGGTAACTTCGGCAACCGAGGTGTATTCACCACTGTAAAATGTAATGGCTGGTCTTGCTGAAACTACCTCCGCACCTAGGTAAAGTTGATCACCACTCACCAATAATCGATGAGGACTACCGAGATGATGACTTGAAAATGTATCATTCCAATCATCTGTAAGACTATAATTTGGATTGTCGAACTTGTGATAAAGCAATACATTAGGGGCGAATGTGGAATTGAGGTTTACTCCTGTACGCATGAGTGTCAAAGCATCCGCTGCAGTAAGTGTGCTATTGAGAATTACGAACTCATCCAATGCTCCATTGTAGAAATTGACGAATGAAGATGCGCCTCCAATAGTCAGTCTTACCACATCACTGATGCTTCTATCAAGGCCTGTGAGAGCATGAAATTGAATACCATTCACAAACATTCTCATTACTCCTGTATTGGCATCTTTCGTAAAGACCCAGTGATTCCAGCGTCCTTCATATTGGGCTTCGTTGGCAAGTTTATCAATGCGATCATATCCATTTTCATCTGCGCCACAATCCCAATAAACGCGACCGTTGCTCCATGGCGTGTGAGAATTAATGACCCGTGCATTGTCACTATTTACAGCTTCAAATGTGGTCCCATTTTGTGGTTGAATAGCCGGATCGCCATACATCCAAAAAGCGACTGTTATATTTTGGCTTAACTGGCTCAATTGTTCGGTATGCGCCACAATCAAGTCTCGATCATTGAAATGCGCCGCAAGATTGTTTTGATGGGTATCAACACCACTAATACTCGCTGCTTCTGAGACTATAGCAACTGGATTCAAAAGCTGATAGTTGGTGTATGAAAACTCGATACTAATATCCGAAGTGCCATTCCATGTGAATGGTGTCGAAAAGAAAAAGTCTACGCTTTCATTGGCGGTAAATTCAGTGTCACTGTCATAAACAGTTGTCCAGTTGTTTTCTATAAAATTATTGAGCCCAGAAATTACCCCTTGGCGAATTCGAATTTTCAATCGCTTTACCAATCCTGATGCGCTGCCGGCTTGTAGACTTATTTTATCAATTTCGCCTGCCGTAAGACCCATGCTGCTTAATTCTTCATTGGTCCAAACGAATTGACTTCTTCCGGCCATGGCGTTACCAAAAAGGGCAACACTACCATTGGCGTTAACAGGAGCAAAAGCGCTTTCGCTGATGATTTGTGTAACAGTTTGCTTTAGATTATTGTATTGATATTCATCGGCAACAACCTCGTCTGTTATTAAGGCTTGTTGAAAATCGAGATTATTCCATAAAAATCGCGGCTGTGTAGCTGCAATTGAATCCAGAATACCTGTATTCTCATAAAGATATGTGTAAGTTAAATAGTCCCATTCTCCGCAAGGGAAGCCAAGATTGCCAGCCGTACCATCGTCAAAACATTTGAGATTGTGATACATCAATACCTTTTGATAGGTGGTACCATCGTCCTCGGGAAAAGTGAAAAAACGCCTCCCGGGCGAATCATAAGCGGTATTGGGATTGTTTTGTGCTTCCCAAGTATATGTCTGCACAATGGTAGTGTCGCCAGGATTGGTGTGGGCCACCAACGTCACGAGAATGGTACAAAAAGAAAAAAACAATTTCATGTTTAGAGAAGATGATTTTTTTCAAAGAAAACCTTTTTCTCCTAAAGCATGAAATTGTTTTTTCTCAAAAACAGGAAATCAAACTTATTTTTCTACCTCAGCGATAGCATCGATATCTATTTGAAGATACAAGTTAAAGTTCGAAGGAGTTTCAGAAAGAGTTCCTTTGAAAAATACTTTTAGTTCATTGCTGTCGGTGAAATACTGTTGAATTTTTGCGATATCAGCGCTTGAAAACTCCATCTTGGATAATTCTGTCTGCACCATGCTCTCCTGAAGATTGAAAGATGGCAGCAAAAACTCTGTTCCAGGCTGTGTCATATATTTATTTCCGAATCCAATGCTACCGTTAAATGTAGTATTAGGGCTGTCCCAGTATTCGAAAATCTTATACTTTATTCCAACTAATTCATAGCGCTTAATATTCTCTTTCACCTTCGCTAAGTCTACGTTGGTAGCCATCACATCGGCCAAGTTGGAGAGATCCACAACGAATGAACCGTTATTGTCAGACTGAGCTTGGACGGGGAATCTAACCTCGATGGTGGTCGAAAATTTCTTGTCTTCAAACTTCTCGCAACCAGAAAAAAGGGTTAAAAAAGCAAGGCCTATAAGCAGGGTTGAAAATGATTTCATTGGTTGAATATTTAGTGTGTTGTTATACAAAGATATGGCACCTAGATTATTATGCGGTTGACTTGCCATTTTTTTGAAGAAAAATTAAATCTATGAACGAACATTTCCTTCATTTTGTATGGCGCTACCTCGCTTTCGACCGCTCTTCTTTAAAATCTGAATCAGGAGAGTGTATCGAGATTTTATTTCCGGGAAACTACAATAGATTGGGAGGTCCTGATTTTATGAACGCTCGGTTGCGGATTGGGGATACGCTATGGGTAGGACATGTAGAAATTCACGTCAACTCGGGCGATTGGCTCAAGCATGGACATCAGCATGACGATCATTATAAAAATGTCATTTTGCATGTTGTGTTTACAAATGATAAGAATATTTCTATTTTGAATGAAGGCGACTTGCCAGTATTGGTGCTTAAGGATCGGATTCGCCCCGAAACATTTGATCGTTATCAACAATGGATGCGTAAAAGCGACACGCCAGTGGTTTGTGAAATCAAAAATATACCGCCTCCCGAAATCGTTGTTGCTGCATGGAAATCGCGATTGTTGGTAGAGAGAATTGAAATGAAGAGCGCTACGATACTCGAACTTCTTGAAGAATGTCAGGGTCGTTGGCAAGATGTCTTTTATGTCAGGTTAGCCAGAAGCATCGGCCAAGGCCCCAATGCTCAATGTTTTGAACAACTTGCAAGGGCAGTTCCACTCGCGCTCATTCATAAATACAGGGATCAACCCTTACGTTGTGATGCGTTGCTATTTGGGATGAGTGGATTGCTTGATAGAGTAGAAGAACCCGACGAATATGTGCAAGGCCTATTAGCGGAATTTACGTTCTTAAAAGCGAAGCATGGAGTTGAAAGCATGTCTGGGTTGATGTGGCATTTTCGTGGTGTTAGACCGCAAAATTTCCCGACCCTTCGCATCGCTCAATTGTCGGCCATACTGAGAAAACATGTTTCTCTTTTTCAATTCGTCATTACCTGTTCAACTATCAAAGAATTGAAAAATTTATTCCAAATAGAACTTGATGAATATTGGACCCAACATTACCACTTTGGACAAAAAACCATTTTATCTTCGAGTAAAAAATTGGGCGATTTTATGCTCAATGGTATTCTTCTGAACGCCGTGGCACTGGTGCTTTTTTCCATGGGCCGATATGAGTCTAATCATAAGCTAATCGATCTGTCGCTATTTATTTACGAGAATTGTAAAGCCGAGCAAAATCATATCACCGAGGTGTGGTCGAGGTTGGGAATTGATTCCAAGCATTCCGGGGATTCGCAGGCCCTTATTCAACTCTATCACGACTATTGTGAAAGAAAGCGATGCTTGGAATGCTCCATTGGACATTTCTACCTTTCTTCATAGAGGTGAAAAGGGTTCAAAAATCTCTGCTTTGTTTAGAGTTTCCATTTTTTAAAAAGGAAAAAAAATAATTTATCGCTATATTTGTACATCACTTTGAAAATTTCAACCGACCACTTTCTCAAGGAGCTTGTGCGATGAATCGATTAATTCTTGATTTCTTTGAAAAACAAACTTTTGGGGTTTGTGCATGGCTTGCCACCAAAATGGGTGTGCGCGTGAAAAAAGTTCGTCTGAGTTTTATCTATTTGTCTTTCCTCACCTTCGGGAGTCCAATCTTTGTGTATTTAGTGCTGAAGTTTTGGAAAGAAAATTCTCACATTTTCAAACCTTGGAAATGGGGTTCGAAAGTTGGTGAACTAGGAAATAGCTGATAAACGCCTGTCTTTCAATAATTTATTCGATTGTTATTTTGTTGTGAATTCCTTTGGTGGCTTTGGTACGAATGCGTATATTTGCCGTCCAATTTTTTAATTCATAAACAATTCAAAATCAATGAACCGTTACGAAACTGTTTTCATTATGACCCCCGTGCTGTCAGAAGAGCAGGCAGCGGAAACAGTAGAAAAGTTCAAGAAGTTTTTGAAGGGTAAGGGCGCTAAAATCAAGCATGAGGAGAACTGGGGCTTGAGAAAATTAGCATATCCTATCCAGAAAAAAACTACAGGCTTTTACTACTTAGTAGAATTCGAAGCCAACGGAGATGTTGTCGGACCTTTTGAGGTAGAATTCCGCCGCGATGAGCGCATCCTTAGATTCTTGACCACAGCTATGGACAAGTATCATGTTGAATACGCTGAAAGCCGCAGAAACAAGTCTAAGAGAGAAGACGCTCCAAAAGCAAAAGCAGAAGCCTAAGTTTTAACCTTCAAAAAACTTCATAATGAGCGATAATTCAGAAATCAGATATCTCAATCCAATCGAGATTGAAACAAAACAAGCGAAATACTGCCGCTTCAAAAAGTCAGGTATCAAGTATATCGACTACAAAGACGCAGATTTCTTATTGAAACTATGCAATGAACAAGGTAAGATCCTTCCACGTCGTCTTACTGGTACATCATTGAAATACCAAAGAAAAGTAGCACAAGCAATCAAAAAAGCACGTCACTTGGCTCTTATGCCTTATGTTGGCGATATGCTTAAATAATATCGGAGGGTAAAAAAATGGAAGTAATTCTTAAAGCGAACATCGAAAAGCTCGGCGCCAAAGACGAAATCGTTGTGGTAAAGCCAGGCTATGCACGCAATTACCTCATCCCTCGCGGATATGCTATTGCTGCAACTGAATCTGCAAGAAAAGTTCTTGCAGAAAACCTTAAGCAACGCGCTCACAAGGAAACGAAAATCCTTGCTGAAGCTCAAGCTACTGCCGAAAAACTCGGAGCTCTCGCTATCAAAATTGGTACGAAGGCTTCTGAAACAGGTAAGATTTTCGGTAGTGTAAACACTATTCAACTTTCTGAAGCCCTTGCAAAAGAAGGCTTCAACATCGACCGCAAGAGCATCAGCCTTAGCGACGACCATATCAAAATGCTCGGCGCTTATGAAGCTAAAGTGAAACTCCACAAAGAAGTTTCTGCGATCGTAAAGTTCGAAATCGTAGCTGAATAATTTAATTATTCGATAAAAACATAAAAGACCGCCTCCATGGCGGTCTTTTTTTATACCACCTTATTTTTGTTTCATGAAATTTGAACTCCGATCCGATTATACGCCCAGTGGCGACCAACCAGAGGCCATCAAACAGCTCACTGACGGCGTTATGCGAGGTGACTCGTTTCAAACGTTGCTTGGCGTGACAGGATCAGGAAAAACATTTACAGTAGCCAATGTGATTGCCAATACTCAAAGGCCAACATTGGTGCTAAGTCACAACAAAACTCTGGCCGCCCAGCTCTACTCAGAGTTTAAGCACTTCTTTCCCGAAAATCTGGTCGAATACTTTGTCTCTTATTACGATTACTACCAACCAGAAGCTTATCTGCCAACAACAGGTACATATATTGAAAAGGATTTATCGATAAATGATGAAATCGAAAAACTACGACTTTCGGCTACGAGCGCGCTCTTGAGCGGTAGGAGGGATGTCATCGTTGTAGCGAGCATCTCGTGTATCTATGGTATCGGTAATCCTGTAGAATTTCATAAAAGCGTAATAAGTCTTGAAAAAGGCCAAGCCATAAGTAGGCAAGGTTTCCTGCATCGTCTGGTTGACAGCTTGTATTCTAGAGCAATGAAAGATTTCACGCGAGGAACTTTTCGCGTGAATGGCGATACGGTGGATGTCTTTTTGGCTTATGCTGATTATGCTGTGCGTGTCACCTTTTGGGGAAATGAAATTGAATCTATTGAAACAGTAGATCCTGCGACTGGCAAGACAATAATGCCATTCCAACAAATAAATATCTATCCCGCGAACCTATTTGTTACAAGCAAGGCAACGATGAATGAAGCCATGTGGGAGATTCAGCAAGAAATGGCAGCCCAAACTCAAGCTTTTACGAAAGAAGGAAAATTTATTGAAGCCAAAAGATTGGAAGAAAGGGTGAATTATGACCTAGAAATGATGAAGGAATTGGGCTATTGCTCGGGCATTGAGAACTACTCTCGCTATTTTGATAGAAGGCAGCCCGGTCAAAGACCTTTCTGTTTGTTGGATTATTTCCCTGATGACTATCTAATGGTGATAGATGAAAGTCACGTTACGGTATCGCAGGTAGGAGCCATGTATGGAGGAGACCGATCGCGCAAAGTAAACCTTGTAGAATACGGTTTTCGCCTCAACAGTGCAATGGACAATAGACCGCTCACTTTCGAAGAGTGGGAGAACATGCAAAAGCAAGTGCTTTTTGTTTCAGCAACCCCCGCAGATTACGAATTGCGCAAATGTGAAGGTGTGGTGGTAGAACAAGTGGTTCGACCAACAGGATTATTAGACCCGCCTATCGATGTACGTCCTTCACTCAACCAAATTGACGACTTAATAGGTGAGATAAGAGTCACCATCGAAAATGATGAACGTGTATTGGTAACTACCCTCACCAAACGAATGGCGGAAGAACTTGCGAAGTACCTCGATCGCCTCAACATCAGTTGCAGATATATCCATAGCGAAGTAGAAACCTTAGATAGAATTGAGATTCTAAGAGATTTGAGAGAGGGTAAATTTGATGTGTTGGTGGGTGTGAACCTACTGAGAGAAGGTCTTGACTTACCCGAAGTATCGCTCGTAGCAATTATGGATGCTGATAAAGAAGGATTTTTGCGAAGCAACCGCTCGCTCACACAAACAGCAGGCCGCGCGGCGCGAAATGTAAATGGACGTGTCATCATGTATGCCGATAAAATCACCGATAGCATGCAACAAACAATCGATGAAACGGCTCGAAGAAGAGAGAAGCAAGTAGAGTATAATCTCAAACACGGCATCACTCCAAAACAAGTGAGGAAAGGCAATAAAACCATTTTTGAACAAAGTGGCTTGATAGATAATAGAAAGAAAACCGTTTATGTAGAACCAGACCAAGCTGGGGCAAGTATAGCCGCTGATCCTGTGATGCAAAACTTAAATAAAGAGCAAATTGCAAAATCACTCGAACAGACCAAAAAGAAAATGGAAAAGGCCGCGAGAGAAATGGAATTTATGGAAGCAGCACGCTTGCGCGACGAAATGTTTGCGCTACAAAAGCTTTTGGAAGAAAAGTCTTAATATTGGCATCATAATTAGTAGGTCGGATAAAAATATATTTATGAGATACCTCACCCTTGTATTGTTTGTAGCGTTCGCTTTGGTTTTAGTGAATTGTAAAAAGAAAAAGAATGCCATGTACACCGATAAGGATAGCGCACCAAAAGAAATGGTACAAGAAGAAAGTAAACTGGAGGTTCTTCCGCTGCGTGTAGACGGCTCTATCACGGCACCTGAAAAAAACGACCCTTTTGATATTATCTCACAAAAAACTGAAGGTGATAAACTCATATTGGAGGTTCAATACGGCGGTGGCTGTGAATTGCACACCTTTGAACTACTCAGCAATGGGGCATACATGAAAAGTTTGCCTATGAAGCTTAATCTTTGGCTGACTCATAACAGCCGTAATGACCGCTGCCGAGCCATGCTTACCCAGACCATTACTTTTGATATTAGTTCAATCAAGCCAAAATCGGGCAACGAACTGCATTTGATCATTAACGGTAACAATGATAACAAAGTCATTTACAAATACTAAGCAGGATTTCAATATTGGACTTCTTTTAAAACTTGTTTAATGAAACTCAGGTTATTTTTGTTGGTATAACCAGCAAAAAATAACCTGTAATGTTTAGAAAAGGACTATTCCTCTCAATCTTCAGTCTTTCAATTCTTACTGTTCAGTCTCAAGTGTCTCAAGGTGGAGAACCGTTGAGATGGGCTGATAAATCTATCCCTTCTGAAATACCGGTAGTAGCTACACCTTCCGTTGACCGCGAAGCACTTGCGGCAGAAGATGCTGTAACAGATCAATACAAAGAGGCGCCTTATCGTTTTGGAGTTGAAATAGAGGTGGCTTATTCCCTCGAAAATAGCGGACGTTGGATTATTGACCCTAACAGCGATGTCGCTGTTTGGCAATTAGGTGTAGAATGTCCAGAAGCCACTAGCATTAGCTTTGAATTAAGTCGCTTCGACATCCCCAAAAATGCTCAACTTTATATTTGGAATAAAGACAGAACTGAATTCTTAGGAAGTTTTACTCGAGAAAATATGAATACCGAACGAACATTCGGTATTGGCATTTTGCATTCGGATAAAGTATTTTTGGAGTATGCCGTTCCAATGAACTCAAAGACTTGGGGAGAAATTGAAATCGGCAAAATCGTTCATGGTTATCGTCCAATTTTGGCCTCGCACTTTGATGTGGATCGAGGACCTTTTGGTTCTTCTGGGGCTTGCAATATCAATGTAAACTGTCCTGAGGGTGCTGATTGGCAAGTCGAAAAGCGCAGCGTAGCATTGATCGTTGAGGGAGGAGATGCCATTTGTTCTGGAGCATTGGTCAACAATACTGCACAGGACGGTACTCCCTACTTTTTAACCGCAAACCATTGTCTTGGTGGGAGCACAGCGAACTGGGTTTTTTATTTTAATCACGAAAGTGCCACCTGTGGCGGTAGTTCTGGTCCAACCAATCAGAGCATTTCAGGCTCAGTAATTCGTGCGAGTAATGCCGCAAGCGACTTTGCTTTGCTCGAACTTAACTCTACACCTCCTGCTTCCTTCAACGCTTACTACGCGGGTTGGGACAACAGCGACAATCCATCAGCCAACACAGCGGCAGTTGGAATACACCATCCTTCAGGA
Organism: Flavobacteriales bacterium; assembly: GCA_044371755.1. Taxonomy (GTDB): domain Bacteria; phylum Bacteroidota; class Bacteroidia; order Flavobacteriales_D; family Sanyastnellaceae; genus JAIXWP01. Next base: position 83,360 of record JBILSZ010000001.1, read on the forward strand.
GACGTAAAGAAAATTTGTTTTGAAAATGAAGCACCTACACAGAACGTAAACGGTGGAGCTCAAACGTGGTACATCGCGGAGTGGGAAGACGGTGTCACCGAAGGAGGCTCCTCAGGTTCTCCTTTATTCAACCAAAACAAAAGAATCATAGGCCAGCTCTATGGCGGCTTTGCGGCATGTGCTGGAAGCGTAAACAATGGTGAAGCGGACTGGTACGGCAGATTTGGTGTGAGCTGGGATAATGGTAATACAAATAGCACTCGATTATCCAATTGGTTGGATCCTAGCGGTAGTGGAGTAGCCTTCCTTGATGGGTTCGATGGTGAACAATTGGCACTCGACGCAGCTGCCGGCGAGATCACAGGTATTGGCGCAAACGTATGCGGTCAGACAGGACAACCAACATTTGCACTTAGAAATAATGGCAGCAGTGCTCTTACAAGCTGCACCATCGTTGTTAGCTATAACGGACAGGTTGTGCAAACAATTAACTGGACGGGCAACTTGGCTTCAGGTCAACAAGAGATTATTGATCTTCCGGTAATGACATTTGTAAATGGCAACAATACGATCAATGTGAATGTCACCAATCCAAATGGTAATGCCGATCAGGCTTTGGGCAACAACCAAAATTCTTTTGCCTTTGCCGCTGCTATTGGAGAAACCACTTCTGTGACCATTAATCTAGAATTTGATGGCTATGCCGATGAGTCTGCATGGGAATTGAGAACCGCAAATAATGTTTTGGTCGCATCATCGAATGGATTTTACCCAGACTCATTCAGTAATACAACGATTTCAGAAACGGTTTGCGTACCCTATGGATGCTACACGTTCACTATGATTGATGATTATGGAGATGGGATGTGCTTTTTGGGTTTTTGCGGAAGCTACCAGGTATTGGATGCTGAAGGCAATGAATTGGCTGCTGGTGCAGACTTTGAGGATGAAGAATCAACAGATTTTTGCCTCGAATTACCAGTGAACGTGCAAGAGAATAATGTTGATAATATTCGACTTTATCCGAACCCTGCCAATGATTGGGTGCGATTGGAAGGATTGAAAAGCACAGATGTTGCAGAGCTTTTGGATCTGACAGGCCGAAGAATTAACAGTTGGAGTGGTCAGTCCAACTATCAGTTGGATCTAGCTGAACTCGCTGAAGGTGTCTATTTTGTTCGAGTTTTGACACAAAATGGAGATTATTCGAAGAGGTTAGTGGTAAAAAAGTAATTGAACATACCTTGTTTATAAATGGGCTCCAAAGGAGCCCATTTTTGTTTGAATGCAGCCCTTACTCCGATAATTTCGCAAACGCTTTCTGCTTCTGATTCATTTAATATGCAAAATCTTTTTGAGTGGAGTTATTGGGGTTTGGCTTTTGCGGTCATCTTCATTGTGATGTGGGTAATACAACTGTATTATTTTCTTAACTTCTACGTACGTATCGCCTCCACCAAGCTTGATAAAGAAACGATTTCACGCAATGTTCCGGTTTCAGTGATCATAAGCGCGCGAAATGAAGAAAAGAATTTGATGGAGCATATCCCAGCGATCATGGATCAAAATCACAAGGAGTTTGAGGTGATTGTAGTAAATGATAGTAGTTGGGATGATACAGAAGCCATTCTTAAGGCGCTTCATGTGCGCTACCCCAATATGCACATCATCCATCTGGACGAGGAAAAACAGAATATGCAGGGAAAAAAATTCGCTCTTACCCTTGGTATTAAAGCGGCCAAGTACGAGCAAATTCTTTTGACCGATGCAGATTGCGCTCCCTTATCAAACGATTGGATGTCAAGAATGGTGGCGCCTTTAAATGAGGATAAAAAGATTGTGATTGGCTTCTCACCCTATAAGCGCTATGCTGGTTGGCTCAATAAACTAATTCGGTTTGACACCATGATGATCGGCCTTCAATACATGGGGTATGCAAAAGCAGGTATTCCTTATATGGGTGTTGGTCGCAACCTCGCTTATACAAAAGAGGTCTTTTTTAGCGTGGGAGGATTTAAATCGCATTACAGCATAGCAAGCGGTGATGATGATCTTTTTGTAAATGAAGTAGCCACCAATCGTAATAATGCAGTAGTCATCGCCCCAGATGCTCAAACAATTTCTGAACCTAAAAGAAACTGGAAGGAATGGCTATTTCAGAAAAAAAGACATCTCATCACATCCCCATTTTACAAGCCTCAACATAAAAATCTTCTCATGTTTTGGCCAGTTAGCTTTGTGCTGATGTACATAGGATTTGCCGGAGCTATGGTTTTGAAGAATATGATGTTGGTAGTTGGTGGAATGCTTTTGCTCAGATATATCCTACAATTGACTATTTTGCACAGAAGTTCAAAGAGGCTCGGATTGCATCGAGATATAGTGTGGCTTTCACCTTTTCTCGAAATCCATCTGCACGCCGTGAACCTGTTTGTATACTTAACCAACCTAGTAAGAAAACCACAGAAATGGAATTGATAGCGCACCTCTCTGAAAAAGGCCAATACGATTATCATCTCGTTCAAAAGGCTATTCATGAAAAGGATCAAAAAGCTTACGCAGAGCTCATGGAGCGCTATCGCGAGCCGATTTACTTCATGCTGCTCAAAATGGTCAACAATAAAGATGATGCTGAAGATTTGACCATCGAGGCTTTTGGTAAAGCATTCAGAAGAATGCACCAATACACCCCACAGTTTGCCTTTTCAACGTGGTTGTTCAAAATCGCGACCAATAACTGCATCGATTACATTCGAAAAAGGAGAATTAAAGCCATCAGCATTGACCAAGGCTTTAGTACCGAAGACGGAGATACAATTGAAATAAGTGTGAAAGATGCGGTGCTTGACCCTGCAGAGGCGATGCAAAAAGAAGAACGCATAAAGAAGATGCGTGAAATCGTAGATAAACTCAAACCCAGATACCGCCGCTTGGTCGAAATGAGATATTTTGATGAATTGGCTTACGAGGAAATAGCAGAAGAGTTAAACTTACCTTTAGGAACAGTGAAGGCACAGCTATTCAGAGCACGAGAATTCCTCTTTCAAATGATGCAAAACTCCAAAGACGCATATTGATTTGGATATCATAAACAAATACTTTAAAGACTTAAGCCCAACTCAACAACAGCAATTCGTTGCTTTATTTGATGTGTACAAAGAATGGAATGATCAGATAAATGTCATTTCTCGAAAAGATTTTGACACGCTCTACGAGCGGCATGTATTGCATAGCTTGGCAATCGTGAAGTTTCTTCCATTTCAACCTGGTTCTAAAATATTGGATATAGGCACGGGCGGCGGATTCCCAGGTATTCCATTAGCTATCATGTTTCCTGAATGTCAGTTTCATTTGGTGGATTCCATTGGCAAAAAGATAAAAGTTGTCCAAGAAGTCTCATCGGCCTTAGGGCTTACGAATGTGAAATCAACACATGGCAGGGCAGAAGAGGTCAAAGATAAATTTGATTTCATTGTTAGTCGGGCAGTGGCCGAATTAGCCCTTCTTGTTAGATGGTCGCAAGGAAAAATTGCGAAAAAACAAATCAATGCTATCCCAAATGGGCTCATTTGCTTGAAAGGGGGAGATCTTTCTGAAGAACTTAAGGTTGTAAATCAATACAAAGAGCTCTACAATTTAAACGATTACTTTACCGAAGACTTCTTTGAAACCAAGAAGTTAGTTTATGTATCACTTGACTAATCGGGCTTTAAAAAGCTTATTTCCAATGGGATGTAAAACAAAAAAGGGAGCAAATCGCACCCTTTTCTGTAAACCTGCAAGGAAAATTTTGAAACCAACGCAGTCCTGGAAGACCGCGTAACCATCTATAAGACGATTGAGATATGTCGGGGTTGCCTTTCTCTTCAGAAACTTTTTTCTGTAGGATTGGTGAACCGATATCCTACTCCTCTGACGCTATGAAAGTATAATGGTTGCCTGCTATCGGGTTCAAAATACTTTCGAAAGGCTAAAATATAGTTGTCAATAGTGCGTGTGCTGGGGAAAACGTCATATCCCCAGACTTTTTCCAAAATTTCTTCTCGACTCACTACTTCTCCCTGTTTTTGAATGAGAAGCTTCAAAAGCATGATTTCTCTTTTGGTAATTTCATGGCTTGTGCCTTCTTTGTCTGTGATTGTAAAATGCTTGAAATTGACACTGTTGGGGCCAAAACTGTAACTTTCTTGTTCTGCAATACTCACAAAGCCATCATCCCGACGACGGATGAGCTTGCTAACCCTTAAGAGCAATTCCTCTAGGTCGAAGGGCTTTGCTAGATAATCGTCGCCCCCAATTTTTAGCCCTTCAATCTTATCCTTTCCGGTTCCCTTGGCTGATAAAAATAGAATAGGGGTAATGTTGCCTTCCAATCGAACGGTTTGACATACCGAAAATCCATCCAACTCAGGAAGCATCACGTCAAGGATGGCCAGATCAAAGGCTTGAGCCCTTAACTTTTCGAGAGCGCTTGGTCCGTCAGGTGCATGCACTACAAAATAGCCCTCCATCTCCAGGTTTAGCTTCACCATGGATGCCAGCGACTCTTCATCTTCGACAAGTAAAATTCTATAGTTGGTCATTTTGATTCATTCATTCAAAAACGATGGTAAATATCCGACCGCTTTGCTGTTATTTTGTTCAAAATATATTTCAATATGTCGGAACAGGAAATGTTGGATGCGGTAAATAAGTACCGTGAAAATACAATGATGGGCGCTTTGGGTATGGAATTCACGGTGATAAAGCCTGGACATATCGAGGCAAAAATGCCTGTAGATCAAAGAACACATCAACCTTATGGATTGTTGCATGGTGGTGCGTCTGCAGCCTTGGCTGAAACCCTTGGTAGCTTTGGTTCACACATGTTGGTGCAGGATGAAGGTGGCTTGGCTGTTGGAGTGGAATTGAACATTAATCATCTGAAAAGTAAGCGTCACGGTCACGTGATCGGAGTCGCCAAAATTTTACACCAAGGAAAATCAACCCACGTCTGGGATATTAAAATCGTAGATGAAGAAAGCAATGTAATGGCGGTGAGCAGGCTTACGGTAATGGTAAAAAGAAAAGAAAAAGCATGAAGTATGACACGGAATTAGGTTGGAATTTTCAAAAGCCTTTTGCGCTTTGCTCGCCTCCCAATTCCATTGATGAATATTTTTTTTCAGAACAAAAAGGAAAATTAGTCTCCAAGGAAGGGCTAGAGTGGTGGTGCCTGCCTTTTGATGAAGGCAACCAACAAAATTTTTCTACCGATAAAGAACTCTATCTATCTGGCATTCGCTCAACCATCGAAGCACTTCAGCGTGGAGAAATGCAAAAAGTGGTCATAAGTCGAGTATTGAGAGAATCGATATTATTGGATGATGCGCCGGCTTTGATTCGTAGATTATTTGGTGCTTTAAGAGAAAAGTATCCTTCCGCATTTGTCTTCGCACATTCTCAAGAAAAAAATAAAATTTGGATCGGCGCTACTCCGGAGGTGCTTGTGGAAGGAAAAGAGGATGACATGCAGACGGTGGCTTTGGCTGGAACCAGAAAAGCAACGGGAAGCAACGTCCGATGGGGACAAAAGGAAATAGGTGAACAGCAGAATGTGGTCGATTTTATCCATCAAATTCTCACGAGTACAGACGCACATCAGATTGATTGTACACTCCCATTCACAGTTTCCGCAGGTCCTATTGAGCATATCAAATCTCTGATTTCGTTTAAAAGCAATCATGCCGCTGAGTTGATAGCGCAACAACTTCACCCCACATCTGCCGTCTGCGGTATGCCTCGTGAAAAGGCAAAAAAATGGATTCAGCAAATCGAGAATCACCGTCGCGGTTTTTATGCGGGCATCATTGGATTTAGAAATGAAGGTGCTTTTCAATATTATGTTCAATTGAGATGTGCTTTATTGAATCTTGAAGACCATTCCATCACTTACTACGCAGGAGGCGGAATCATGGCCGATAGCGACCCAGAATCAGAATGGATGGAAACAGAAAATAAAATTGCTGTAATGCGAGAAGTCGTAAAGAAAATTGAACAAACTAAAGGAATCTAAGTTAGTTTCGCACCGATGATTTCTGACAAGAAAGCCATACAAGACATTGTCCAATTACTGGAAATAAAAGGGATTAAGCATATCATCATTACCCCTGGTTCGCGTAATGCTCCTTTCAGTATTTCTTTATTCAAGCATCCCGCGTTTGAAGTACACAGCGTGGTGGATGAACGAAGCGCGGCTTACATAGCATTGGGCATCGCTCAGCAATCGGATCATCCAGTAGCGTTGATTTGTACCAGCGGCACTGCGGCGCTCAATTACGCCCCTGCTGTAGCAGAGGCATTTTACCAAGAAATTCCAATGATTGTGATCACCGCTGATCGCCCCATGGAATGGGTGAATCAAGGAGAAGGTCAAACGATTAATCAATCGGGAATTTTCAATAACTACGTGCGTGCCTCATACGATATTGTTCAGGATATGAATGATAAAGATTTTGAATGGTACAATGCTCGAGTGATGAACGAGGCCATTGATAAGGCAATGTCACCAGTGAGAGGTCCCGTGCATCTCAATTTTCCACTAAGAGAAAGTCTTTATAAAACAATAGAAAACAGGGTCCAGGACGTAAAAGTGATTGAAACGGTGGAGCTGCAAAAGACCATTGATAATAATCAAGCCCAGGCCTTGATAGCTGATCTTTCAGCCAAAAGAAAGGTGATGGTTTTAGTAGGACAATTTCACACCAACCCCGAAACTCGTCAGCTTTTGCAACAATGGGCAAACAAGGATAATGTATTGGTGCTTACTGAAAGTCACTCCGGCCTTGAAAGTCCTGATTTTATGGGCTGTATTGATCGTATGGTCATGACGATGACAGATGATGAACTCGAAGAGTTGCGACCTGAAATTGTTATTTCGATTGGAAAGAATATTATTTCTAAAAAAATAAAGTCTTTGCTTCGTCACCAAAATGTTGAACATTGGTATGTCTCCGAGGATGCATTGGTGATGGATACCTTTCAAAGGTTAACGAAAATTATTCCGATTACTCCAGAGCGCTTTTTTGCGTATACCCAAGCACAACAGCCCAATCAAAAAACGGAGTATAGGGCAAAACATATGTCGCTTTATGAAAAAAAGCGTGTGGCAGCTGATGATTATGTGAATTCTGCGCCATACTCAGATTTGGTCGTATCGAAGATCATAATGGATCGACTGCCAGATAATTCCCTTGTTCAAATGGGAAATAGCAGTGTAGCTCGCTACATACAGTTGTTTGATAGAAATGATTCCTTGGTTTTTTCTGGAAATAGAGGAGTGAGCGGGATTGATGGCTGCACCAGTACTGCTGTTGGCGCGGCATATGTGTCGAAGAAAATGACCACCCTCATTAGCGGCGATATCGCTTTTTTATATGATTCCAATGCTTTTTGGAATAAAATGGTGACTAACAACTTGCGCATCATCGTTATTAACAATGGCGGAGGTGGTATTTTCCGTATAATCGAAGGACCGAAGTCGACCGAGGCTTTGGAGGAGTTTTTTGAAACTACCCACAACCGCACTTGTGAAGCTGTGGCGTCTATGTATGGGCTACATTATTTAAAGGCCAGCAGTAGGGAAGAGTTGGAGGCTGGCTTGAAGGAACTTTATAAAAGAACAGATTGTTCTATTTTGGAAGTATTCACTCCTCGCTTGGAGAATGATGCTATTTTGAAAGATTTTTTTAAAAATATTAAAGACAAGACATCAAATCAATAGCTATGTCACAAAGAAATTGGACCACCATAAAAGAGTATTCGGATATTCTTTTTGAATATTATGAAGGCATTGCAAAAATATCAATCAATCGCCCTCAGGTTTACAACGCATTCCGTCCGGAGACCAACAAACAGATGATTGATGCCATGGATATTTGTCGCGAGCGACAAGATATAGCTGTGGTTATTTTGACTGGTGTTGGTGATAAAGCGTTCTGTTCGGGAGGAGATCAAAATGTAAAAGGCGTAGGCGGATATATTGGAGAAGACGGAGTACCAAGGTTGAATGTATTGGACTTGCATAAGCGTATTCGCGAATTACCTAAGCCTGTAATTGCAATGGTAAATGGCTATGCTATTGGCGGCGGACACGTACTTCACGTTGTTTGTGACCTTACCATCGCTAGTGACAACGCTCGCTTTGGTCAAACTGGTCCTAAAGTGGGTAGCTTCGATGCGGGCTTTGGTTCTAGCTATCTCGCACGTCACGTGGGCCAAAAGAAAGCGAGAGAGATTTGGTTCCTTTGCGAACAATACACCGCCGCTGAGGCTGAGGCCATGGGTATGGTAAATAAAGTCGTGAGCCTTGCTGAATTAGAAGATACCACAGTGCATTGGTGCAAAACGATGATGAAAAGAAGTCCATTGGCTTTGAGAATGATCAAGAGAGGTTTGAATGCCGAGCTCGATGGCCAGCGTGGCTTGATGGAATTTGCAGGCGATGCCACATTGCTCTACTATCTCACAGAAGAAGCTCAAGAAGGAAAGCGTGCATTTTTGGAGAAACGTGATCCAGATTTTCAAAAATTCCCCAAGTTTCCATAATGATTCAGCATTGGCTCTCAGCCATGAGGCTCCGTACGCTTCCATTGGCTTTATCATGCGTTTTTTCAGGAACTGCTATTGCTATAATTGAAGATAGTTTTCAATGGAGTATATGCATTCTTACTATTATCACTACTACATTGCTTCAAGTGCTTTCCAATTTTTCAAATGACCTGGGAGACTTTAAGAATGGTGCTGATAATGCTGGTCGCATTGGTCCACAACGTGCTGTTCAAAGCGGTGCAATTTCCGCTGAGCAGATGAAAAATGCAGTCATTATCACCGCTCTTTTGGCATTATTATCTGGTGTGAGCTTACTCTATGTTAGTCTCTACGATACAGGGTATGCAGCAGCGGCAATAGTCATGCTGCTTCTGGGAATTGGATCCATAGGTGCAGCAGTAAAGTATACTGCAGGAAAGAACCCCTATGGGTACAGAGGTTTGGGCGATGTGTTTGTATTCCTTTTTTTTGGATTAGTAGGAGTCATAGGCACCGCATTCCTTCAAACCAAATCAGTAGAGTGGTGGTATGTGTTACCAAGTATTTCTATTGGACTACTTTCTACTATGGTGCTCAATCTCAACAACATGAGAGACCGGGTGAATGATCAAAAAAGTGGTAAGCAAACACTGGTCGTTCGCATGGGAGGCGACAAAGCAAAACTCTATCATGTGGCACTTTTTATAGGAGCATTGGTGAGTGCCCTCGCGGTGTGCATTCATTTTGAAATGCTGGTGGGCTTGATGCTTTTGCCGTTTATAATTCTTGCATTCCATGTCAAGAAAGTGATGGCCACTCGTTATGAAAAAGAATATGATCCTGAATTAAAAAAAGTTGCCCTTTCCACATTTTTGGTTAGTATTCTTTTGTTGATTTCTGCTTTGATTTTCATCTGAAAGGTTAGCAGACTGACTATCTTTGCTGCCTAAACCAAAGCCATGTCTCGTTCAACAGGACTTTTAGGAATTGATATCGCGTATTTGATTGCCTTGATTGGCACCATGTTTAGCACGTCTTTTTTTATTTTAGGTCAGCGCCTGTTTAAGCTAGATCATGAGCATTATTATATTTTCTTTGATTTTTTTCCTGCGTTGTTCTTTTTTCTAAATGGACTCACCGTTACGCTCACCATGCGTGATAGACGCATCAGCAGTCGCAGATTGCTCTCTTATCTCAGCAAAAGGGGCTCGGTACTCTTTATCATTGGGCTGCTATTCATGAAGTCTTGGCCGATGAATGTGTTTATTGCCTCTGGAATATTCTATCTTCTCGCCCCCATTTTTGCTCAATGGAATAATCTAATCTTGAGAACACTCGGAGTGGTATCAGCTCTGATGAGTGTTGTGATGCTCAATCTTGATGTATCCGCTTCTGTTACATTTGAAGGCCTCAAATTAAATGGCGCAGGCTTTTCGGATTTGCTTGGCTTCTTGTTTTTTAATGGATATTATTCTGTATTGCCTTGGTTTACATTCTTTATCGCGGGTATGCTCTTTGGACGCAGCAGTCTAAGACCAAGAGGATATTTTCCACCAATGAATATTGCCATGGTGCTCGGTTTGGGTATCGCATTTATTGTGGAGAAATACTGTTCTCAAATCTATGGCGTGAAGGATGCCTTCAACATCGTGAATCTTCCTCTGATTGGCACTAAACTTTATCTTCCCGCACAGTTTATCTTCGCCTTGTGCCTAATTATTTTACTTATGAATCTAGTGCTTCATGCGTTTCGGGGTGAGCAGCCGCGCAATCGCGTGAAGTTTCTTCAAAATTTTTCCTCATCGAAATACAGTGTGCTGTTCTTCCATTTGTTTTTTACATTCTTACTCATCTCAATATCTACTGGAGTGATGTTTCAGGAGCGCACCATGCTTATCGGTACTTCGATTGTAGTGATCATATTAAGCCTTGTGCTCGTGAACGTTTGGAAGAATAAACTCTCAAGCAATGCCCCAATTGAATGGATTATCAAACGCATATCCGGTTCGACGAAGAAGTAGACTTTGAAATAATTCCTTACAGAATTCAATTCAAAAAGCCTGCACGAACCTCGCGGGATACCCTTCACGAGCGAGAGATTTTTTTTCTAAAATTATTTTATAAAAAAGATAAAAACCAATACGGTCTTGGAGAGTGTAGTCCTATCTATGGACTCAGTCCTGAACTAAAAGAAAATGTATTGGGTGACTTAACCAAATGGGCCTTGTCTCTCAAGTCGGCGCAAGAGATTGATTTTACCTCGATCAACTCTCCAGCCATTCGCTTTTGTTTGGAAATGGCTTGCTTGGATTTGCTCTCTGGGGCAAAACGAATGTTCACTTCAAATTTAGCCAAAAACCCAATCCCAATCAATGGTTTGGTGTGGATGGATTCCGTGGACGTTATGAAAGATGAGGGTTTGGAGAAAATTTTTAGTGGATATACTACTGTGAAATTTAAGGTTGGGGCGGAGCGTTTTGAGGATGAAATAGAAATGTTGAGATATGTGAGAAGTGCATTTCCAGAAAACCGAATAACCATTCGGTTGGATGCAAATGGCGCTTTTGAAGAAAAAGATGTATTTGAAAAATTGGAGGCATTGAGTGCTTTTCAAATTCATAGCATCGAACAACCCATAAAACAAGGACAATGGGCTTTGATGAAAGATGTCATTCTCAATTCACCGATACCCATCGCTCTCGACGAAGAGCTAATTGGAATCAATACCATTGAAGAGAAACGCCAATTAATTGAAGCATTAAAGCCAGCCTACATAGTGCTCAAACCCATGCTATACGGGGGAATTGGTGGTTGTATGGATTGGATTAAAGTGACAGAAGGCACCAACACGCGATATTGGGTGACGTCAATGCTTGAAACATCAGTTGGATTGAATGCCATCGCACAATGGGTGAGTACTTTAGATCCATCTATGCCCCAAGGTCTGGGCACGGGCGGTTTATATACCAATAATTTGCCAGCCGCTTGGCAAACAAAAGAAGGCTATTTACACTTTAAAGGTACAGATTCATTAGCAGAGTTTACTTTTGAGGAATGATAACCGTAGATTTTTCATCACCTGAATTTGACGTTCGACGATGGCTTGACGACCAAGATACCAACAGCGTACTGGAAGATGAAGGCCGAATAATCATTCGGGAGTGGTTGGAAACATCTAGTGTTGTTCAGTTTAAAACAAGCGGATCTACAGGTATTTCAAAGGAAATCAAATACCCTAAAGAATGGGTAAAAGCTTCTGTAAACAAAACAGCAACTTTTTTTCAAATCAACTCTGGAGCCACTGTTTTGCTCTGTTTGCCAAGTGTTTTTGTTGCTGGAAAGATGATGTGGCTGCGAGCATTCATTCAAAAATGGCGATTGCTTATTGTCGAGCCCAAGGCATTGCCCACCATTCCTGAGGAGCAAATAGATTTTGCAGCGTTCACACCTCTTCAAGCAGAACGGTTGCTTCATCATGACAGACGCACTTTTGAGAGGATACATAAAGCAATCATTGGCGGAGGAATTTTAAATCTTGCCTTGGCAAATGAATTGGCCGATTTACCAACCGTTTTTTATGCCACTTACGGGATGACAGAAACTCTTACGCACATCGCGGCGGCTCGCATTGAAAAGGATGTTGATGAGTTGGTTTACACTGCCTTTGAAGGAGTCGAACTGTATACAGATCAGAGCGGACTTCTTAGAATTCAAGTTTCTCATTTTGATAATTTAATTTTGGATACAAATGATATTGTAACCATGCGAGATGAGCGACGTTTTGTGTTTGTAGGAAGAGCGGATCGAATCATAGTTAGTGGAGGAAAAAAAATCAACCCCGAAGTACTAGAGGCAAGGCTAGAAGGAAAAATTTCATTGCCATTTTATTTTTGTGGAAAAACCGATGAGTCGCTTGGAGATGCCCTCGTAATGATGGTTGAGGGAAAGTCTGAAGATAGCTTAATCTCATTATTCAATGAGTGGCCCCATCTCGAAAGACCAAAAGAAATTTATTTTAAAGAAAAATTCAAATACACTCCCACGGGGAAGGTGATTAAAAAATATTTTTAGATGAAAAAGATAGTTTTCGCTAGTGCTAACGCTCATAAAATAGAGGAAGTAAGCCACAAATTAGGTGGGATGCCACTCCTAGGATTAAAAGATATCAATTGCAATGAAGACATTCCTGAAACAGCATCTACGCTCGAAGGGAATGCTATTTTGAAAGCAAGGTATGTCTGGGAACGCTATCAAGTGCCCGTCTTTGCTGATGATACAGGACTTGAGATCTATGCACTAAATAATGAACCCGGCGTATACTCTGCACGCTATGCGGGAGATCAAAAAGATAGCACTGCCAACAGAAAATTGGTATTAGATAAAATGAAAAATGAGTTGAACAGAAAGGCTCGATTCAGAACTGTTATTTGTTTTATTGAGAATGGAATAGAGCATTTATTTGAAGGAATAGTAGAAGGCCATATACTGAGAGAGGAGCGCGGTACACAGGGTTTTGGCTACGATTCGATTTTCATTCCCAACACCAATAGCCGAACATTTGCACAAATGAGTATTGAAGAAAAATCATTGCTGAGTCATCGTGCAAATGCCTTGGAACGATTCAAAGCATTTTTGTCGAAATAAGCACAAGTTTTTTTTGACTATTTTGCGCCCCGTTACCAATTAAGAGACAAGAATGACGACCTACTTGGAATTCGAGCAACCCATCAAGGAGCTCACCGAGCAAATAGAAAAGCTCAAGGAGAGTGAAAAGAAGACAGGAGTAGATGTTTCTGCCGCCATCGCCGATTTGGAGAGGGCTTTGGAGCAAAAAACAAAAGAAATTTATGACAATTTGGATGCGTGGCAAAAGGTTCAAGTGAGCCGCCACCCCGAGCGTCCCTACACGATTCAGTATATAGAAGCAATCACTGATAATCAGTGGATAGAATTGCACGGCGACCGCACTGTAAAAGACGACAAGGCGATGGTGGGCGGTTTTGGAATGCTTGATGGCCACTCGGTGATGTTTATTGGTCAACAGAAGGGCATAAACACAAAAATGCGCCAGTACCGCAATTTCGGTATGGCCAACCCCGAAGGCTATCGCAAGGCGCTTCGCTTAATGAAACTGGCCGAAAAATTCAATAAACCTATCGTTACTTTTATAGATACGCCTGGAGCATATCCCGGTTTGGAGGCTGAAGAAAGAGGGCAGGGAGAAGCCATTGCTCGCAATCTTTATGAAATGATGAGGCTTAAAGTTCCTGTGATCTGCGTTATCATTGGCGAAGGCGCTTCTGGGGGGGCTTTGGGAATAGGCATCGGAGATCGTGTCTTAATGCTCGAAAACACTTGGTATTCGGTCATTTCACCAGAGTCATGCAGTAGTATCCTCTGGCGTACTTGGGATCAAAAGGTGACTGCCTCGAAAGCACTGAAACTCACGGCCAATGATATGTTGACCAATAAACTTATTGATGGCATTATCAAAGAACCACTTGGAGGTGCCCACGCTAATCGCGAGCAGATGTTTGGTATCATGAAAACTGAGCTTTTAAAACATCTTTCAGAGCTTAAGGCATTGGATGTCAATGAAAGAGTGAATCAAAGAATCGAGAAGTTCTGCGCTATGGGAGTTGTGGTCAATTCTTAAAATTTGTCAACAATTATTCACAAATCATAAATAGCTAGGTTGATAAAGTAAACAAGATTAATCTTGCAAGCCTTGTAGAAAGGCGCATATTGATTAGCTTTGCACCAAATTTTTAACAAATAAACAATTAATTCTATTAGCATGAAAAAGAGTAACTTCTACGTTTTAGCCGTAGCAGTAATGTCTGGAATGATGCTCGCTGCATGCGGCGGTCTCAAGAAAATGGAAAAGTATATTGAAGAGCTAGGCGCTACTTCAAGCCCAAACCCATTGGAAGTTCACGGTGACAGCATCGAAATCAACATCAGCGGAAGATTCCCTGAAAAGTATTTTCATAAAAAAGCCATAGTTGAAGCTACTCCTGTAGTAGTGTACCCAGGCGGCGAATCGAAATTCAAAATGCAAGGTTATCAAGGCGAACAAGCTGCTGGTAACTATGAGCAAATCCCTTATAAGACAGGAAAGAGCTTTAGCTACAAAGATAAGATTGCCTATGCTCAAGGAATGGAAGATAGCAAGGTGGAACTCCGTATCAATGGTCGTCAAGGGTCAAAGTCGGCTACTTTCGCTCCAGTTCCAATCGGAACAGGTGTGATCACTACTCCATACCTTTTGAAAGGGGATGACAAGGTGGTATATGCTACAGATAAATTCGTACGTGTATTACCATTTTCAACATCAGCTCAAATCAATTTCGACTACAACTCATCTAAGTTGAAGCCAGCAGAATTGAAAGATGCGGATATCACTGCTTTGATGAGCTTTATGGATTCTGTTGCTAAGAACCCTAAAATGGTAATCACCAGCATCGAATTCGTATCTTACGCTTCTCCAGAAGGTGAAATTTTCTTGAACGACGAATTGGCAAACGAGCGCGGTGCTGTTGGTCAGAATGTAGTTGTTGATTACCTCAAGAAGTCTAATATGGATACGCAATTTGCTTCTTTGATGAAAGTAACCGCAAAAGGTGAAGACTGGGACGGTTTCAAGAAAGCAATGGAAGCTTCTGCTATCGCTGATCGTGATATCATCGTTCGCATCCTTCAGAAGACTTCTGATCTTCAAGCTAGAGAGCAAGAAATCAAGAATATCAGCAAGACTTACACAGAAATCCAAAAGGATATCTTCCCTTCACTCCGTCGTTGTTCTATCGTAGTGAACTACAACCTTGAAGGCTACAGCGATGCTGAATTGACCGCTATCGGTAAGTCAAACCCATCGTCTTTGACTTACGAAGAAGCTTTAAAAGCTGCTTCTTTGACCGAAGATTTGGCAACTAAGGCTTCTATCTATCAAGCAGCAGCTTCTAAGTCAGATGCTGATTATAGAGCGGCAAACAACCTCGGAGTTGTTTACTACATGCAAAATAAAGTGAAGGATGCAGAAACTCAACTCAGCAAGGCTTACGGTATGTCTAAGACTACTGAGACAAGCTGCAATATGGGTGCTGTAACTCGCCTAAACGGTGATCGCAAGAAAGCAATGACTTACTTGAACGAAAGCAGCGCTGCTGAAGCTAAATACAACAAAGGCCTCATTAATATCCAAGATGGCGACTATTCTAGTGCTGTAAGCAACATCGGTTCTTTCAACACTTTCAATACAGCTTTGGCTAAATTGCTCAACAAGGACAACGGTGGTGCTCAGTCTGCCATCGCGTCTAGCAATGACTCATCAGCTCTTGCTGACTACCTCCGCGCTGTTATTGCTGCTCGTAGCAATGACGCAGCAGGTGTGGCTTCTAACCTTAAGAGCGCTATCCAAAAAGATAGCTCTTTGATGGAAAAAGCGAAGAAAGATCAAGAATTCCGCAACTTTAAGGATGCGTTGAATTAATCCTCAGAAATTTCATTTGAAGAAATAATTACTGCCCCGACTTAGTTCGGGGCAGTTTTGTTTTGTACCCAATGAAAATTCGGAATTCACAATTCACAATTCGGAATTCGGGATTCGCAATTCAGAAATCCAAATTCTAATTTCCTTGTTCCTAAAATCCCTTGTTCCTAAAATCCCTTGTTCCTTGTTCTTGTTCTCGTTCCTCGTTCTTTCCCTCCTTGTTCCTTGTTCTTTTCCTTCCTTGTTCTTCTAAAAAAAAACGGCGACCT